>JAIBDY010000031.1 GCA_024685995.1 Piscirickettsiaceae bacterium
ACGAAAGCTGGCTATTATAATCAGGTCTGGCCCGATTGGCTAGTAAAATTTGTTCTTTTAATTAGTCCCGTTGCCTTGGTCTTTTTCTGCTTGGATTCTATCGTAAATTTCCTCACGATGAACAGAGACTTCTTTGGGCGCATCGACACCAATTCTGACTTGGTTTCCTTTAACGCCGAGGATGTTGACGACAACATCATCACCGATGACGAGAGACTCTCCTACACGTCGTGTGAGTATTAACATAGTGTACTCCTTACTTCCTTATTTCACCTTGGTGGTGATAAGTGGGTGGTTGCTTTTAGGTCATTTGACCTATTGGCTACGGGATTTAACGTAAAATATTACCTTCTTGACATTTAAAAAGCTATTGTCCAAAGGTACTACATTAGTGACCAATTATTTTTGCTCAAGTTCAAAGACGTTGTGTAGTGTTCTAACACCTAGCTCTAAATACTTTTCATCGACAACGACTGAGATTTTGATTTCTGAAGTTGAGATCATGCTGATATTAATACCTTCGCTAGCGAGGGCTTCAAACATGGTGCTCGCTATACCTGCATGAGAACGCATACCCACGCCAACAAGAGAGATTTTGGTGATTTTATCGTCACCAGTGACTTCTCTGGCATCTAATGCTTTTGCGGTCGCTTTCATCACCGTTAATGCATTTTGGTAGTCATTGCGGTGTACAGTAAAGGTGAAGTCCGTTGTACCATCATGGCCGGTATTTTGGATAATCATATCAACCTCGATATTCTGTGCGGCAATAGGGCCTAAAATCTGCGAGGCGATGCCGGGACTATCTGGGACACCAAGGATAGTCAGTTTTGCTTCATCGCGATTAAAGGCGATACCTGATATTAAAGCTTGTTCCATTTCCGTTTCCTCGGTGGTGATCAGTGTGCCGCCGCCATCTTTGAATGATGACAAGACACGAAGTGGGACATTATATTTACTGGCGAATTCGACGCTGCGAATTTGTAAAACCTTAGCGCCTAGACTGGCCATCTCCAACATTTCTTCGAAAGTGATTCTATCTAAGCGTCGAGCTTCAGGGACGACACGTGGATCAGTGGTATAGACGCCATCGACGTCGGTGTAAATTTGGCATTCGTCAGCCTTGAGTGCGGCTGCCAGCGCGACGGCGGTGGTATCCGAGCCACCGCGACCTAATGTAGTGATATTGCCAAGCGCATCACAACCTTGGAAGCCAGCGACGACGACAATGTGACCTTTGGCTAAGTCCTCTCGAATTTTGTGGTCATCAATATCCATAATCCGAGCTTTATTATGTGTATTGTCAGTCAGAATACGCACTTGGGCACCAGTGTATGAGTTTGCGTGAACACCTTGCTGCTCGAGCGCTAAGCAGAGTAGGGCAATGGTGACTTGTTCGCCAGTAGAGAGTAAGACATCTAACTCTCTACCACGTGGGTTTTCGTGAAGGGCGAGTGCTAGTTCCATCAGACGATTGGTCTCACCGCTCATCGCTGAAACAACGACGACTAAATCATTCCCTTGTTGTTGAAACTGGATTAGTTTTTTAGCGACTTCGCGAATACGTTCGACTGTGCCGACGGACGTGCCGCCAAATTTTTGTACAATCAATGCCATGTTATTTTTCCAACTGTGAACTGATCCAGTCATTGACTGAATTTAATGCATTTTCTAAGTTTTCCGGTTGATTACCACCACCTTGTGCCATATCGGGGCGACCGCCGCCTTTACCACCGACTTGACTTGCAACGTGGGCCACTAAATCACCGGCTTTGAGTTTATTGGTAGTCTCTTTGGTGACGCCTGCGATCAAGGTGATTTTGTCGCCTTCTACGGCAGATAAAATAATGGCAGCCGGGGCGAGTTTATTTTTGAGCTGGTCAACGGTATCACGTAAGCTTTTGCTATCGACGCCTTCTAACTGTGAAGCGAGGACATTGATGCCAGAGACGTTTTGAGCGGAATTTGCTAAGTCAGTGCCCGCACTAGAAGCGAGTTTACTTTTTAATGCGTCTAATTCTTTTTCTATCTGACGATTACGCAACACAAGTTGTTCCGTTTTTTCTTCAATATTATCGGGTTTGGCTTTAAGGGAATTGGCAACCGATTGTAGGCGTTGTTGGTTTGATGTAATGAAATCTAGGGCAGTTTCACCCGTCACGGCTTCAATACGGCGTACGCCTGAGGCAATGCCAGTCTCAGAGATGATTTTGAACAGGCCGATATCGCCTGTGCGGTTGACGTGGGTACCGCCACAGAGTTCGGTCGAAAAATCGCCCATACTCAGCACGCGGACTTTGGCATCGTATTTTTCACCAAATAATGCCATTGCACCTGAAGCCTTGGCTTGTTCTAAGTCCATGAGTTCGGTGTTGACGGGATTGTTAAGTCGAATCTGGTGATTAACCATTCGTTCAAGGGTGTGGAGCTGTTGTTGATTGATAGGTTCGAAATGTGAGAAGTCGAACCGTAAGCGATGTGCATTGACTAATGACCCTTTTTGAGTCACATGGTCACCCAGTACTTTTTGTAAGGCGGCGTGCAGTAAGTGGGTTGCCGAATGATTTAAGGCGGTGGCAAGACGATTAGTTTCATCAATCTGTGCAGCGACGGTGTCGCCGATGTGTAAAGTGCCATTTTCAAGGGTACCTACGTGCGCGAAGGCTTTGCCTTGTTTATGAGTGTCTGACACAGTGAAGCTGGCGGTATCTGATGTGATCTGTCCGGTGTCGCCAGCTTGCCCGCCCGATTCAGCGTAGAAAGCGGATTGCTCAAGGACGATGATGCCGTGTTGTCCTGCATGGAGTTGTTCAACGGGTAGGTCGTCGACCAAGATGTGACTGATCTGGCTATTGTTACGGACCTGGTCGTAGCCACAAAAAACCGTTTCGCCGTCAATGAGGGTTTGTTTAGACAGGCCAGTAGAAAACTGATTGGCAGAACGCGCTCGGTTACGCTGAGCTTCCATTTCGCGTTCAAAGCCTGCAATGTCGATACTGAGTTGACGTTCTCGTGCAATATCTGCGGTCAAATCGATAGGAAAACCGTAGGTATCGTAAAGTAAAAAAACAGTTTCCCCTGGGATTTCTTTATCGGCCATACTGGCAATGACTTGGTCTAAGATTTTAAGACCATTGTCCAGTGTAATCGCAAAACGGGCTTCTTCTTGTTTTAAAGCGCGTTCGACATTGGCTTGTGCTTTGGCTAATTCTGGGAATGCTGCTCCCATTTCTTCGACCAGTGGTTTGACTAATTTATAAAAGAAAGCGTCTTTCAGGCCAAGCTGGTGACCGTGTCGAATGGCGCGACGGATAATACGGCGTAGGACATAGCCGCGACCTTCATTTGAGGGTTGAACACCATCGGTGACCATAAAGGCGCATGAACGGATATGGTCCGCGATAACACGCAAGGAGGTATGGGTTGCATCTGATGTGCCAGTGAGCGCTTGAATTGATTTGATTAGGTGTTGGAATAGATCAATATCGTAGTTGTTATGCACATTTTGCAGAACGGCTGCCAGGCGCTCTAAACCCATGCCGGTATCAACAGAGGGCTTGGGAAGTGGCGTTAACGTGCCATCAGCAGCGCGATCGTATTGCATGAATACGAGGTTCCAGATCTCGATATAACGGTCGCCATCTTCTTCAGGCGTACCTGGCGGGCCGCCGGCGACATCAGGGCCATGGTCATAAAAAATTTCTGAGCAGGGGCCACATGGGCCCGTATCGCCCATGGACCAGAAGTTGTCTTTGGCACCGATACGAGAAACCCGTGTTGGGTCGACACCCATTTCGTCAGTCCAAATGCGCGCAGCTTCGTCATCTTCTTCGAAAACGGTGATCCACAACTTGTCGGCAGGTAAAGCGAGCTCGACGGTTAGGAACTCCCAAGCATATTGGATGGCTTCGCGTTTGAAATAATCGCCAAAACTAAAGTTGCCAAGCATTTCAAAGAAAGTGTGGTGACGGGCTGTGTAACCAACATTTTCAAGGTCATTATGCTTGCCACCTGCGCGAACACAACGCTGCGATGTGACAGCGCGGCTATAACTGCGCGTCTCTTGGCCAAGGAACAGTTCTTTAAATTGCACCATGCCGGCATTGGTAAACAGCAGCGTGGGGTCATTAGCCGGGACTAACGGACTGCTGGCGACAATGTCATGGCCTTTGTGCTGGAAAAAATCCAGGAAGCGCTTTCTGATATCTGCTGAGCTACTTTTCATGTTATTAACTGTTCAAACTTTCATTGATTTGTTCATGGGTAAAGCCTCGATATTGTAAAAATCGCTGTTGCTTCGCGCGGTCTTTAGGGGCATCGGGCACCAGTTCTCCAAAACGTTTGTAACGTACGGTTATCGCTAAATCAAACCAATCTATATCGGCTTGTTCAAACGCGGTATTGATGATCTCGCTATCAACTCCGCGTTCTTTTAATTCTAATTTAATCTTTTGACTACCGTAGCCTCGTTGCGATCGGTAGCGAAGGTAGTTTTCAGCAAAGCGGGCATCACTCTGAACATCTGCGGCTGCCAGTTTATCGATAGTTTCATTGATGTCATCGATTTCAAAGGCGGCTTTGCGTAGCTTTGTTCTTAATTCGGCCTGACTATGTTCACGGCGCGAGAGTAAATTGACGGCTCGGGCTGTAATGGATTGTATTGTCACGCCTCCAAGGTGTCATCGATATCATCGATTTCTTCTGTAACAAGCGCACCTTTAACCGGTGGTGGGGGCATCATGATGGCACGAATTTTGGCATTGATTTCACCTGCCATTTCAGGGTTTTCTTTTAAATAGGTACGGACATTGTCTTTACCTTGTCCGATCCTGGTACCGTTGTAGCTATACCATGCCCCTGATTTTTCGACGATATCATTTTTGACACCCAGGTCAATAAGTTCGCCTTCTAATGAAATTCCCTCGCCATAAAGAATGTCGAATTCAACTTGTTTAAAGGGCGGGGCGACTTTATTTTTGACGACTTTGACGCGGGTTTCATTCCCTAAAATTTCATCCCCTTTCTTTATGGCACCGATACGGCGAATATCAAGACGAACCGATGCATAGAATTTCAGCGCATTACCACCAGTTGTTGTTTCAGGGTTGCCAAACATGACGCCAATTTTCATTCGGATTTGGTTGATGAAAATGACTAAGGTGTTAGAACGTTTGATATTAGCGGTCAGTTTTCGTAGCGCTTGTGACATTAAGCGGGCTTGTAAACCCATGTGACTATCACCCATATCACCTTCTATTTCTGCTTTTGGCGTTAAGGCGGCAACAGAGTCGACAACAACCAGATCAACGGCACCAGAGCGGACGAGCATATCGGTGATTTCTAATGCTTGCTCACCCGTATCAGGCTGGGAAACCAGTAAGTCATCGATATTAACGCCTAGTTTTTCAGCGTACAACGGGTCTAGGGCATGTTCGGCATCGACGAAAGCTGCGGTGCCGCCTTTTTTTTGCATTTCGGCAATGGCGTGTAGTGTCAGAGTGGTTTTACCTGACGATTCAGGGCCATAGATTTCAACAACACGGCCCCGGGGTAATCCCCCAATACCTAAGGCAACATCTAAGGCGATAGAGCCTGTTGATACGGCTTCAATATCACGGCTAGCGGCAGAGTCTCCCAAGCGCATGACCGCGCCTTTACCAAATTGTTTTTCTATTTGGCCAAGTGCTGCACCGAGTGCTTTCTTTTTGTTGTCATCCATTTGTAAGTCGCCCTTATAAAACCGTGTGATGAGTAAGCACGTGATTATCCCATAGAATGCTTAGTGTCTCTAGCGTTTTTAATGATTCCTTGTAAAGCAATAGCGACAGATTGACGTCGAATCATTTCCCGATCACCGCTCAGATCGTGTTGTATGCTTTGGGTTTTTTGTCCTTCAAATGCAAAAGCAAAGCAAACGGTGCCGACGGGTTTGCTTGGTGTACCACCCGCAGGTCCAGCGATGCCGGTAATCGCAACACTGATTGTGGCCGCGCTATTTCTGATTGCGCCTTCAGCCATTTCGATGGCAGTTGCTAGACTGACGGCACCGTATTGTTCTAACGTGGCGGCAGAGACCGATAATAGATCTTGTTTGGCTTGATTACTGTATGTGACGAATCCGCGTTCAAACCATGCGGAGCTGCCAGCTAAGTCGGTACAACATTTTGCTACCCAACCACCAGTACACGATTCCGCTACGGTCAGTTGACGCTGTTGCTTTAATAAAATCTGTGCAAGTTGTTGCGCTAAATTTGCAAGTTGAGCATCAGAATACGTTTCCATAAGCTACACTATTGTCATGACCCAAAAACAAAATCATACGCCAATGATGCAGCAATATCTGCGCATTAAGGCTGAAAATCCAGAGTATTTGCTGTTTTATCGCATGGGCGACTTTTATGAGTTGTTCTTTGATGATGCGCATCAGGCCGCTGAGTTGTTGGATATTACCTTAACTGCTCGGGGCAGCAGTGGTGGCGCGCCGATACCGATGGCAGGGGTACCTTATCATGCCGCAGATGGTTACTTAGCTAAATTGGTGAAGCTGGGCGTATCGATCGCGATATGTGAACAGATTGGTGATCCTGCGACAAGTAAAGGGCCCGTTGAGCGTGAAGTGGTCAGAATCATTACGCCGGGCACCCTGACTGAAGAAGCGCTACTCGAAAGCCGCAATGAGAATTTATTGGTGGCTGTTTATCAAGAGAGAGGGCGTTATGGTCTATCAACAGCAGAATTGAGTAGTGGTCGTTTTACTGTTAGCGAATTGGAATCCGAGATCGCGTTATTCGCTGAACTGGCAAGATTGAATGCGGCTGAAATCTTAGTCGATGAAGCGGAAGTCGATAATTTAGTCGATTTTGCAAAGCAATTACGCTCATTACCACCTTGGCATTTTGATCTGGACATGGCTCGGCGTCGGCTCTGTGAACAATTCAAAACGCAGGATTTAAAGGCATTTGCTTGTGATGAGATGGATGTTGGCCTCACCGCAGCAGGCTGTTTATTAAATTACGCGCAGGAGACGCATCGTGCGGCTTTGCCGCATCTACGTAATATTAACGTCGAACAGTCTCACGATAGTATTCAGATTGATCCGCAGTCACGACGAAATTTAGAGCTGGAACTCAATTTGTCGGGTGGGCGAGATAATACTTTGTTAGCGGTCTTGGATAAAACCGTGACACCGATGGGTGCGCGATTATTTCGGCGCTGGTTGTTAAGGCCATTACGCGATCAAGCTGTGCTGACCTTACGACAACAATCGATTCAACAGTTGATTTCATTGCAAGGGGTGGTGACCTGCAAAGGGTTACTCAAGTCATTGGGTGATGTTGAGCGCGTGTTAGCGCGTATTGCTTTGCGTACAGCTCGACCGCGTGATTTTATGCAATTACGAAATACCTTGGCATTGCTACCCGAGATTCATCAAGCCTTAGCATTATTCGAATCACCACGCTTAGTCCAATTAGATCATGAATTAGGGACTTTCCCCGAATTATTGGCTCTGTTAAAACGCGCTTTAATCGATGCGCCACCGGTATTAATCCGCGACGGCGGGGTGATTGCATCGGGTTATGATGAGGCGTTGGACAAATTACGTAATATTCGCGATGAGGCAAGTCAATATCTATCGGATTTAGAAATCCGGGAACGCGAACGAACAGGGGTGTCGACGCTCAAGGTTGGTTATAACCGGGTTCACGGTTATTACATTGAATTGAGTCGTCATCAAAATACTACGGTGCCGTTAGATTATGTTCGTCGACAAACATTGAAAAATGTTGAACGTTACATCACACCGGAGCTGAAAACGTTTGAGGAGCAAGTGTTAACGGCTAATGAGCGTGCATTGGCTTTGGAAAAGGCCTTGTACGACGACTTATTCGACAAGGTGATGCCCGACTTAGCGACATTACAAGTCTCTGCCCACGCCTTGGCAGAATTAGACGTGTTGGTGAATTTGGCAGAACGTGCCGATACGCTAGATTATATTGCGCCGACTTTTACTACGCATGCAGGGATTCATATTGAACAAGGTCGACATCCCGTTGTTGAGCATGCGAGTCAACAGCCTTTTTGTCCCAATGATGTGGAGTTTACATCTCAGCAGAAGTTGTTATTGATTACAGGGCCTAATATGGGCGGTAAGTCAACGTATATGCGACAAGTTGCGCTTATCGTATTATTGGCGCATATTGGTAGCTTTGTGCCGGCAGCTAAAGCGTGTATTGGCCCGGTAAATCAAATTTTTACTCGGATAGGCGCATCAGATGACTTGGCATCAGGGCGCTCGACCTTTATGGTGGAAATGAGTGAGGCGGCCAATATTTTGAATAATGCGACGGCGCACAGTCTGGTGTTAATGGACGAGGTCGGGCGGGGTACCAGTACCTTTGATGGCTTGGCTTTGGCATGGGCTTGTGCAGAAAAACTGGTGAGAGATATTGGCGCATACACCTTATTTGCCACGCATTATTTTGAATTGACTCAGATCCCAGTTTTGTACGATAAAGCGGTCAATGTTCATCTGGATGCGATTGAACACGGCGATAAGATTGTGTTTATGCATCAATTGAAGTTGGGGCCTGCAAACCAAAGTTATGGGATTCAAGTGGCGCAATTAGCTGGCGTGCCCGCCGATGTGATATCAACAGCAAAAATAAAACTGGCCGAACTTGAAGCCCATCGACAGCAGTTGCCAGAATCGAGGAATGTACAACAAACCGATTTATTTCAAGCTGTGGCCGAGCCATCGGCCGTCATGAAGCGTTTAACAGAAATTGATCCTGATGAGTTAACCCCCAAGCAAGCGCTGGACACATTATATCAGTTACAGAGTTTGGCCAAGAAAGCACTTTAACGTGATTGTTTGACGTGGGCGTTCAATTGTTGCAGAAGTTTCGCTGCGCCTATGTCATTCATTAACCTAATATTTCGCCCTGGAATACTAGCGGTATCAGGATAGTTTGCAATGGCTTTTTCTAAGCTCGCTTCTCTAAGTAAGTGAAGTAGGGGAAAAGGCGAGCGGTTTGTGTAGTTTTCAGCGTCTTCGGGCCGGGTACCAGCAAATTGATATTGCGGGTGGAAGCTAGCAATTTGATAACGGCCTTGATAGCCCTGTTTAATCAGTAAGGCATCTGCATCATCCAGAAAATCATTGTAATCCTCAAATCGTTGTAAAATCAGAGGATGAATAATGAGGCTCGTCTCCGTGGTTTGATGTTGATCTAAATGTTGTAATTCCGCCTGTAGGGCATCTAATAGCTGTTGATGCGTGTTGGCTTTCGAAACGGTAAAGCGAATGCGATTCTGCAACCATTCACGTTTTGCAAAGGGGCAGAGGTTAAGTTCAATGACCGTATGCTCAAGCCAATGCTTTACCGCTATTATTTCCGGTAAATCAGACATGATTTTGTGGCTTCTCGATATAGATTGGCATACCAACAGTGATTTCACCATCAGACAATACCGTGGCTCGAATGCCCGCTTTTGCTATAAAGGCCTTTAAGGCTTGTTGCTTTGACAGCGTCTTGGTTGCAAGTTGTTTGCTAAGCGCAAGACAGGGTTCGCAACGTTCGGTGCCGACCAGTTTGATGGGGCCGATGAAAAATTCTTTTCCGACAAGGTCATTCAACGAAAGACCTTGAGTGATCAGGTTACGACGGGTGGCATCGAGTGCAATATTTTGTTGGTGTTGTTGATTGAATTCATCAATGTTTTCGCGTTCAATTAATGTGATATTTTGACCATGCCAGCGGTGGTGGTCGTAGTTTCTATCCCCAATAATGCCTTTACTTGCAACGACAATTATTTTATTCAATGCTTGTTGTTTGCAATTAGGCTTTGGGGCAATAAAGATTGCTTCAATCACGCTAATACTTTTTGCAACCAAGCAGAGATATCGGCAATTTCCTGCGCGCAGACTTCGTGGGCCATGGGATAGCTTTTGTATTCAGGTGTCTGGTTTAATTGCTTAAGTTGCTCAATGGCATGTTGTGCCATCGGCGCCGTAACGATGTCGTCATGATCACCATGAAAAATGTGAATAGGGACTGAACTATTTGCTGGGTGTGGCGCGACCGTTTTATAGGTAGCAAAGTAACTTGATAGGGACATGAGACCAGCGAGCGGTTTATCAAAACTCAACCCTGCTTCAAAAACCACTGCACCACCTTGAGAAAAACCAGCGAGGACGATGCGGTTGCTGGCAATCCCTTTGGAGATTTCACGCTCTATCAAGGCTTTGATGGCTTGTGAAGAGGCCATGATTTGAGGTGTGTCGATTTCACGTTCCATATCGAGAGCATAGATGTCATACCAGCCGGGCATGACAGCGCCGCCATTAATCGTGATGGGAATGGCGGGTGCGTGTGGAAATACAAACCGTACACCGAATGAATCTGGTAGGTTGAGTCGGGGAATAATCGGCATGAAATCATTGCCATTCGCGCCGAGGCCATGTAGCCAAATCACAGCAGCATCAATATTTTGTTGGCTTTCAACTTGCTCGCAAGGTAGGTAGGACATAGTTTTTCTTCATTTATAAAAAAGCTGGTGATGTTGATAAATTATAACCTGATTACGGCCATTATTCTTGGCTTGATAGTCGCGTTGTGCCAGATGAAACATAAGGTTTCCTAAGGATATTTCAAGGGGCGGATAGATCAGCCGTATGACGACGTTATACCTTTATCGTGGCGGTTATTATGTTTATGGATACCTTCAGCAAGGAGTGTGCTTGCCTCAAGCGACATTGTTATTGCTTTGATTGGCTCGTGCTTCTTTGATTAAGGCATGACCATCGACAGCGTTGCTAGTCGCCGTAGGGTGTTGATGGTGATTAGCGCGTGAGATGTTATTGAAGATCAATAATAAACAAACACAAAGTAGCGGGAAGACGATCAGTCGAGTGAACATAGGAATCTCACGTTCCAAAATGACGAAGAATAATGTCATTTATTTTTCGTTACATTGCTGATATTTAATGTGTTCTAGTCCTCAGTTTACATATTTTGCAGGTTCTTTGAAGCTGGTGAGGTTATCCGATCGCGGCGGCATCTGAACGTGATAGCCTTGTTCTTGTAGGTTTTCCATGACTTTTTTGACGTTTTCTCGTGCTAAGGGTTTGTCAGCGGAAAGGGTGATTTCCATAACGAATATAGGTTCGTTGCCCATCGAATCGTAGAGTGTTTGTGGCACTGCTGAAAAATCATCTTTTATTGTTATATATAAGTACAGTTCATCTTTTCGACTGCTTTTGTAGATATATGTTTTCATAATGTTGGCTCCAGTATCAGCTTAGGAGATAGGTGGGTGGTAGATAAGTTGTACGGTCGTGCCCGCAGGATCATAACAATAAAAGCTCCGAGCACCATCTCGGTGGGTACGAGGTGGTTGACGGACTTTGACTTTGTGGTGATTTAGAAATTGGAACCAATCATCTACCTGTTCAGGGGTGTCAATAATAAAGCCAATATGATCTAGTTTTTGAGTTGCATTATTGTAGTCTTCGGCACTGCGATGTAAAGCAAGATTATCATTACCTGAGGTCAGGTACAGGTTGTCTGCATCGGGCTGCCATTCGACTTCCATACCGAGCAACTCGACATAGAAATGAGCGCAAGCTTCGAGGTCTTTCACGAACAATGCAATATGTCGGAGTCCACTGGTGGCAGGCGGTCTTTTCATAAAAGGTACTCGAGAGATAAAGGATTTAAATTAAGCAAGCTCTATGATCTCATAATCGTGGGTGATATTGGCTACTTTTCCTAACATTAAAGAAGCCGAACAATATTTTTCGGATGACAATTCTATTGCGCGTTTGACTTGAGATTCTTTGATATTACTGCCTGTGATAATGAAATGAACGTGAATATTTGTGAACACTTTTGGTATCTTTTCACTTCGCTCGCCTTGAATCTCTACAACACAATCTGAAATATTTTGTCGTGATTTCTTTAACATTTCTACAACATCAAAACTAGTGCAGCCGCCTAAACCTAGTAATAGCAACTCCATAGGGCGCATTCCTGTTCCGTGCCCACCGCGATCTTCAGGTCCATCCATGATGATACTGTGTTGTGTACCTGACTCACCGATAAACTGTACGTCCTCTATCCACTTGACCCGTGCTTTCATTAATAACTGACCTGATGTTGATAAAAAAGATTAATTTTGACATATTTAATACCGATACAGTTAGTAATAGCATTGTTGTCAAAACGACGCTGGGGTTATAACTGCAGTGAACTGAAGAAGGATCAGGACGTGGACTATACAAAATACAAACAAATTGAAGAAGACTTGGCGGATTTTTTTCGTGCCTGCCATAGTAAACATTACACTGCTAAATCGACTTTAATTCGTCCTGGTGATTCTGCAGATACATTGTATTACCTTCGTGAAGGCTCCGTTACTATCGTGATGGAAAATGAGGAAGGCGAAGAATTAATTGTAGCGCATCTAAACCAAGGTGATTTTATAGGAGAAATCGGTTTATTTTCTGACACCATTGACAGAACTGTCACCGTTAAAGCAAAAACGGATTGTCGAACTGAAGAAATCACCTACCAGCAAGTGAAGGGGCTAGCGAACACGACACTTAAAGACTGTTATCCAAAATTGTTAACGTTGTTAGCCGAGAATATGGCGAAGCGACTATTATCGACCACGCGTAAAGCGAGTGAATTGGCCTTTTTGGATGTGACGGGGCGCGTTGCCGCGGCCTTAAACGAGTTGTCTGCGCAACCCGACGCGATGAAACATGAAGAAGGCACGCAAATTAAAGCAACCCGTCAAGAAATCAGCCGGATGGTAGGCTGTTCTAGGGAAATGGCCGGCCGTGTATTACGTACACTACAAGATCAAGGTTTAGTGTGGGCGCGTGGTAAAACAATGATCATCTATGATGAAGAGCATCAAAAACAAAGTACCGTTAGCTAAATAACTTACTGAGTTGAAGGCCTGGGTCATCAGCGCGCATAAACGCTTCACCGATTAAGAAGCCATGGACATGATGCTCACGCATTAAGGCGACATCTTCAACGGTATGAATGCCACTTTCTGTGATGACTGTATGGTTTTCTGGGATACGGGCCAACAGGTCTAAAGTGGAATCGAGAGTTGTTTCAAAGGTGCTCAAATTACGGTTATTAATGCCAATCAGCGGCAAATTCAACAATAAAGCGCGTTCTAACTCTGCTAAGTCATGTACTTCGACTAACACATACATATCTAACTTGAGTGCAAGATCTGTTAATTCAGTGAGCTGTTCATCGTTGAGTGCTGAGACAATCAATAAAATACAGTCAGCATGAATAGCGCGTGCTTCATAGACCTGATAAGGATCGATAATAAAGTCTTTGCGAATGACGGGTAACTTGGTTGCCGCTCTCGCTTGTTGTAAATAGGCTTCACTACCTTGGAAAAAATCTTTATCTGTTAACACCGATAAACACGCGGCGCCATGTAGCTCATAGGACTTTGCAATGTCAGCTGGGATAAAATTTTCTCTTAATAAACCTTTACTTGGAGACGCTTTTTTAATTTCAGCAATGACGGCGGCTTGTCCTTGATTGATTTTGGCTTCAATGGCGGCAACAAAACCTCGCGGAGTGTCTGCTTCTTCAGCACGTCTCATGATTTGTGCTAACGACACTATCTGGCTACGCTTAGCTATTTCTTCTTGTTTGCGTTGCAGGATTTTTTTTAGAATATCTGGCGTATCTGTCATAATTTATCTTGTATTAAGCGTTGCTACAAAGGATGAAGTCGTGCAGTTTTTGTTTGGCTTGACCATTGTCGATAAGAGCTTGCGCTTGTTCAATCCCTTTCGCTAATGTTGGTACGAGGTCGGCAGCATAGATAGCAGCACCGGCATTCAAGACCACGATATCTCTGGCGGGCCCCATTTTGCCATCAAAGATAGCGTTGATAACGGCTAAACTTTCTTGGGCGTTGTTAATGGCTAATTGTGCGACGTTTTCGCGTTGTAGATCAAAGTCTTCAGGCTTGATGTCATAACAAGTCACAATGCCTTCTTTAAGTTCTGCAATATGAGTGGGCGAGCCAATGCTGATCTCATCAAGACCATCTTCGGCATGCACGACAAGCACATGATGACTACCTAATGCCTTTAAAACGTAGGCCATGGGTTCAACCCATTTTTTATCGAAGACCCCTAAGACTTGATGGTTGGCTGTTGCTGGATTGGTAAGTGGTCCGAGTAAATTGAAAATGGTTTTTACTGCCATCTCTCGGCGAGGGGCAATAGTATGTTTCATTGCACCATGGTGTTTTTGAGCAAACATGAACCCAACACCAACTGTCTCGATACAGTGCTTGACTTGTTGCGGCGAAATATCGAGATTCACGCCCGCCGCTTCTAAGACATCGGCGCTGCCCGAGCTACTACTAATGGATCGGTTGCCATGCTTGGCAACTTTCGCGCCCGCCGCTGCGACCACAAAAGCACTGGCCGTGGAGACATTAAAGGTGCTAGCCCCATCACCACCAGTACCGCAGGTGTCGACAATATGAGCGCCCTCAATGTCGACAGGGGTGGCTAATGCGCGCATCACACTGGCGGCGGCGGCTATTTCGGTGACCGTTTCCCCTTTCATTTGTAAGCCGACTAAAAAACCACCCACTTGTGAAGCGGTAGCTTCTCCAGCCATGATTTGTCGCATCACGGCGGTCATCTGTTCGGACGTCAAGTCTTGCTTGTTAATGATGCGTTTAAGTGCTTGTTGAATATCCATACGAGTTATCGCGTCCTAACGGTCAAGAAAGTTTTTCAATAAGGCATGGCCCTGTTCAGTCATGATGGATTCAGGGTGAAACTGCACGCCCTCAATGGGTAATGTTTTATGCTGTATACCCATGATTTCATCGAGGCTGCCATCGTCGTTTTGTGTCCATGCGGTGACATCGAAGCAAGCGGGTAATGTCTCTTTGTTGATGACTAATGAATGATAACGTGTTGCTTTAAATGGGTTATTTAAACCTGTGAAAACGCTGTTGTTATTATGGTATACATCTGATGTTTTACCATGCATTATTTCAGTGGCATGAATTATGTCACCTCCGAAGGCTTGACCAATAGATTGATGACCTAGGCACACGCCAAGGATAGGTTTTTTACCGGCAAAGTGACGGATAACCTCTAATGAGATACCCGCTTCATTAGGCGTGCAAGGGCCGGGCGAAATGACGATTTTATCGGGGTTAAGCGCTTCAATATCGGCGATGGTTATTTTATCATTACGATGTACTTGTACCTCGGCACCAAGCTCACCGAAGTATTGCACTAAGTTATAAGTGAATGAGTCATAATTGTCTATCATCAAGAGCATGGCGTGATGTCCATCTATTTATGTTGATTAAGATCAAGGCCTGCTTCAGCCATGGAAACAGCACGGAAAATAGCCCGAGCTTTGTTCATCGTCTCCTGCCATTCCATTTCTGGAACGGAGTCATATACGATGCCAGCGCCTGCTTGAATATGGAGCGTATTGTCTTTGATGACAGCGGTTCGAATTGCGATAGCAGTATCCATATTGCCCGACCAAGATAGATAACCGACAGCGCCGGCATAAACACCGCGCTTTATGGGCTCTAACTCATCAATGATTTCCATTGCCCGTACTTTAGCTGCGCCACTGACGGTGCCAGCTGGAAATGTCGCGCGAAGGGCATCAATACAAGTCATGTTGGGAACGATTTTGCCAATCACATTGGAAACGATATGCATCACATGAGAATAACGTTCAATAACCATATTGGCTGTGAGCTTGACTGTACCTATTTGACTGACGCGTCCAGCATCGTTACGACCTAAATCAATCAGCATTAAATGTTCTGCTAATTCTTTGGGGTCCGCAAGTAACTCTTGTTCTAAGGCTTTGTCTTCTGCCGTCGTTTTACCTCGTGGCCGTGTACCTGCAATAGGTCTAACCGTGACTTCATCTTCTTCCATGCGGACTAATATTTCAGGAGAGGATCCAACAATATGGAAATCCGCTAAATTGAGGTAATACATATAAGGTGAAGGGTTGAGAGTCCTCAACGAACGGTATAAATCTATAGCTTGTGCGGAGAACGGGACGGATAGACGTTGAGAGAGGACGACCTGCATAATATCGCCATCGGTTATGTATTGTTTTGCTTTTTCAACCGCAGCAATAAAGCCATCGTGGGTGAAGCCAGACACAAAGTCTTCCTCATTGACGGTTTTGCTTATATGCTCAGGTTGATGAGCTGGTGTGCTTGTCCGTAGACGTTTGGTTAAGGTGTTTAAGTGTTGTTGTGCCAAATCATAAGCATTGTCAGTCTTTGGATCCGCATGCACAATTAAGAACAAGCGCCCGGAGAGGTTATCAAAGACAATCAAGTCATCGGAAACCATTAATAGGATGTCGGGGCAGGCCAAAGGGTCTGGATTGGGGCTATCGCCAAGCTGAGGTTCAATGTAGCGCACAGTGTCATAACCGAAATAACCGACTAAACCACCATTAAAACGGGGTAAATAATCTAGATCGGGGACTTTATATTGATCTTTGTAACGGGCTATCCAAGACAAGGGATCTTCTGAAAGAGCTTGATCAACAATTTCGCCTTGGTATTTAGTGATTATGTCCTGACCTCTGACCTCAATCACCGTGTCACAAGGCAGGCCAATGATGGAGTAACGACCCCATTTTTCTCCACCTTGAACCGATTCAAATAAATAAGTATAAGGGGCATCTGCTAATTTCAGGTAAGTGCTTAGCGGGGTATCTAAGTCGGCCAATATTTCCCTAGCGACTGGGATACGGTTATAGCCTTGCTGTGCGTATAGATCAAATTCAGCGGGTGTCATCAGTGTGCTCTAAAAAAGTCCTGCTAATTCAGCAAAGCTATCAATTACGGCGTCGGGATCGGCAGTACGAATGTCGACACCATGATTATAGCCATAACTCATGCAAATGATAGCAAACCCGGCAGCGCGTGATGCTTTTACATCGTTGATTGAATCGCCGATCATCATTGCGTGTTCAACCGGAATGCCAAAAAAATGCGCGCCATGCAATAGTGGTGCGGGATCTGGTTTTTTGACTGGTAGCGTATCACCGCTAATCACAATCTCGAAATAATCTCGAATGCCAAGGTTTTGCAATATCGGTAAGGTAAATTGTGCATCTTTATTAGTCACACATCCCAGCGGTATTTGCTGACTTTTTAACCAGTCTAGGCCAGCCACAACATGGGGATATAGTTGACTGAGTTTTGATGGGTTTTCAGCATAATGTGCCATGAAAATAGGATGGGCTTTTGCGTATAAAGTCTTATCTGGCATGCCATCAAGGTCATCCATGAGAGCACGCTCGATTAAACGAGGCACACCATTTCCGACCCAGTTTCTAACTTTGGCTTCGCCGCGTTCAGGCAGACCTAGGGCCTTCATGGTTTCATCAACACACCACGCCAAGTCTGGCACGCTATCCACTAGCGTGCCATCAAGATCTATTAGAACCATTTTAGGCTTGCCTAATGCCATTTTTTAGATTTTGGCTTGTGCTAGTTCAGCCCGTAATGCCGCAATGATCGTTTCATAATGATGAGGATCACTTTGTTGTGCAGCACCAAAGACGGCAGAACCTGCGACGAAAGTCCGGGCGCCAGCTTCAGCAATTTCACGAATATTTTTCACATTGACGCCGCCATCAATTTCAAGATCAATATCGTAACCACTGGCATCGATCATTTTACGGGCTTCGCGTAATTTGTCGAGGGTGTGAGGAATAAACGATTGACCGCCAAAACCTGGGTTAACAGACATCAATAAGATGCGATCAACTTTATCTAAGACATGCTCGGCTAGAGAGAGTGGTGTCGCAGGGTTAAAAACAAGGCCTGTTTTACAACCTTCGTTTTGTACAAGCTGTAGGCTGCGGTCGATGTGTTCTGAAGCTTCAGGGTGAAATGTAATGAAGCTTGCACCGGCTTTAGCAAAATCGGGAATAATACGGTCAACAGGCTTGACCATGAGGTGGACGTCGATCTCTGCTGTGACACCGTGCTTACGAAGTGCTTCGCAAACTAGGGGCCCAATTGTGAGATTAGGTACATAATGATTATCCATTACATCAAAGTGGACAATATCAGCGCCTGACGCTAAGACGTTATCGACTTCTTCACCTAAGCGAGCAAAGTCAGCAGACAGGATGGATGGAGCAATTTTAAAATCAGCCATAGTGTTACTCTTTATAGTTATTGAAATTCTGGTGAATCAAAACGAATCATTTTAACGTAACTAGTGTGTTTTTTCAGCTTTTGTAAAATGACATAGCTGATTATACTAATCAGTGTGTTTCTATATCACCATCTAGAGAGTTATATTGTGAGCCGATTTTATTTGATCATGCTGTATAGCGTGCTTGGCTTTTTAGTTCTGTCGTTTAATGTCAACGCAGCTGAAGACGAGGTTGAGATGGCTGTTTCAGCTCAACAAGCTACGGATAATCAATCCGAACAAGCTGATGCGAGAATGTTGCGTCAAGCCAGCCCGGTAGCGGGTTATCAAGCTTTATCTGTTGCTGGTCAGCAGATTGATGCAGCTTACCTAGAGCAGACTGTGGGTGTGAGACACGGTGCTATTGTGTTATTTCATGACCAAGGCGCACAATTTGAAAGCCTTGGTGTAATTACACCATTACGTCATCAACTACCAGACTATGGGTGGTCGACCTTAACAGTGTCCTTAGAATTGTCGTTGCCGCCGAATGTGATGTTGTCGTCAACATTAGATGGTGTTGAAGCGGGCGAAACTGGTGCTAATAGCGATGACGAGCCTGTGAACGGTGCGACAAATACGTTACCGCCAGTACCTAATAGTCAGCGTATTGAGGCGACATTGGCTTTGTTAAAAGCAAAAGGTATCGAACGGGTGCTCTTTCTAGGACATGGCCAAGGCGGTAAAATAGCGATTGATATGTTGGCATCAAAAACATTGCCAATTGCCGGATTAATTCTAGTAGGGGTCCCCGATATTGAGCGTAATGACGTGTTTTTAGCATTAGACATACCGATTCTAGACGTCTATGGCAGTCAAGATCTTGAAGGTGTTGCAAAGGCGGTTAAACAACGAAAGGCCACACTGAAAAGCAGCTTAGCAAGCGATTATACGATACGAGAAATCATGGGGGCTAATCATGAGTACTATGGCTTAGAAGCGATGTTACAAACCACGGTCCGTTCATGGTTAAATGGGGCATACGTTCAACGGATTTTCCCGTAATGCGTCTTTATGATGGCCAGTTGATACATCAATCACAATCAGACGATGGCATGATAGAGGTTGTGGATGCGGGTGAACTGCGTTCTCTGCATTTTGGTACCTTCCCACGTCAGAGCTGCATGTCTTTACAAACCCCATACACTTTGGAGTTAAGTTATACCGAAGCAATGATGGCGGCTTTATTATTAAAGCCAATGCCAGAACGTGTACTAATCGTAGGTTTAGGTGGTGGGTCTTTAGTAAAGTTTATCTTACATCACTTTCCAAATTGTCAGATTGATGTGGTGGAATATCGTCAAGATGTGGTGAAAGTTGCCCATGGTTATTTTCTAGTGCCTGAGGATGATAGCCGTGTCACGATTCACATAGGAGATGGCTATTTGTTTGTACAACAACAGTATTATCAAGATACATTAGGTTACGACATGTTGCTTGTAGATGCCTATGATCATGTTGGTATGGCTGAAAGTGTTGGTGTGCAAGGCTTTTTTGATGCCTGTGCAGGGTTACTGACCCGCAGTGGCATCATGAGCATCAATCTGTGGGGAACCAACCGACCGGTGTTTAAACAAACGATGGCTCGGATTAATCAGAGTTTTGAGGGGCGCAGCTTATTGCTGCCTGTTGAAGATAAAGGAAATGTGATAGCTTTAGCAAGCTCACAGTTGATTACACAAGCACAATTGAAAAAATTGAAATTATCAGTAGAGCTACAAGAAGAAAAATTTCAGATTAATTTACCAAAGTCGTTATACGAGCTGACTCGACGTAATCGATCTTACCTCAGTAAGTTGTTTTTTTGACCATACTATGAATATTACGTTAATGAAAAATAGGCTGATTATTTGCTTGACGGCGCTACTGTTGCTGACTAAAACAGTCGAGGCAAACACCCCTTTTGATGATCCTATTTCCTTGCTCCTGTCGCAGTCAACGCATACGCTCTATGTGAAAAAAGGACGGTTTATTGTGAAAAGCTATAAGGTGGCGTTGGGGAGTGGCGGCCGTGGTGGCAAAGTGCGCGAAGGCGACGCTCGCACCCCCGTTGGTGACTACCGCATTACCGAAGTTAGAAACAGCGACCGATTTCATTTGTTTTTCCGTTTGAATTATCCCAATATTCAAGATGCAAAGCGGGCACTAGATGACAAACTCATTACACGGCAAGATTACAGGGATGTGCTCGATGCACATGTTTTTGGTCGTCAACCGCCGCAAAATTTAGTGCTTGGTGGTGCCATTGGCATTCATGGTATCGGCGTTGAGACCGAAGAAAAGCTAAAAATCCATCAAAATATTGATTGGACGGGAGGCTGTATTGCCTTACGGAATAAAGAAGTGGAAGAGTTGAGCCAATATATTGCTGTGGGCACGGAAATTAAGATTGTCAAATAGTCAGCCGACCCTTAATTCTTGTGGCTAGCAGTTTGCGATAGAATAGTCGTTTATCTTATTTCGTTATTAGTCAAACAGAGATTTTATGCAATCAGCTCCCGATCTATTTTCCTATCGTAAGTTTTGGGCACATCGTTTTGGTGTCGCGCCACAGTTGCCGATGTCGCGTGCTGAAATGGATGATCTTGGTTGGGACAGTTGTGACATTATTTTAGTGACGGGTGATGCGTATGTTGATCATCCTAGTTTTGGTATGGCCTTAATTGGGCGGCTACTCGAGTCACAAGGGTTCCGAGTTGGTATTATTTCTCAACCCGATTGGACCAATACCAAGGATTTTAAACAGCTTGGACAGCCGAATCTGTTTTTTGGCGTTACGGGCGGTAATATGGATTCGATGGTTAATCGCTATACGTCGGATCGCCGTATTCGTAGTAATGATGCTTATACGGCAGGGGGTGAAGGTGGTAAGCGTCCGGATCGTTGTGTTGTACCTTATAGTCAGCGTTGTCGGGAAGCCTATAAAAATGTGCCGATTATTATCGGTGGCATTGAAGCCAGCTTGCGACGTATCGCCCATTATGATTACTGGTCTGAAAAAGTGCGTCGCAGTGTCATTATGGACGCTAAGGCAGACTTATTAGTTTATGGGAACGGTGAGCGCCAAGTTGTTGAAATTGCACATCGTTTAGCGCAAAAAGAACCAGTGAAAGACTTGACTGATATTCGCGGAACTGCGTTCGTTAGAAAGCACGGGCAACGAGAAGATTGGTGGGAAAAAGATTCGACTAGTGTCGACACGCCAGGGAAATTAAACCCACCGGTTGATCCTTACGAAATGAAAACAGCATCCAGTTGTGAAGATTCAAAACAAGCTGCGCCAGATAAAAAAGATGATGGTGCACAAGTTATTCAAATTCATTTCAAGCGTGCTGAAATGACAGATAAGTCGCATACCGTTGTTCGCTTACCCGCTTATAATGAAGTCAAATCAGACACAGTGTTGTATGCCCATACATCTCGGATTCTACATTTAGAAACTAACCCGGGTAATGCCTTAGCATTAGTGCAACAACATGGTGAACGAGATGTATGGCTCAATCCACCGCCGATCCCACTGACCACACCGGAAATGGACGGTGTGTTTGATTTACCCTATAGCCGGGTCGCACATAAGCAATATGGCGATCAACATATTCCGGCTTATGAAATGATTAGGTTCTCGGTCAATATCATGCGCGGTTGTTTTGGTGGCTGTACTTTTTGTTCGATTACCGAACACGAAGGTCGCATTATCCAGAACCGATCTGAAGACTCAATCATAAAAGAAGTCGAAGCGATACGTGATAGCACGCCCGGATTTACTGGTGTGATTTCGGATCTAGGTGGCCCGACTGCCAATATGTATCGTTTGGCGTGCAAAAGCGAAGTAATTGAAGCCAATTGTCGGCGCTTATCGTGTGTTTATCCAAGTATTTGTAAAAACCTGAATACAGATCATACGCCGTTAATAAATTTATACCGTCGTGCACGAGCACTACCGGGTATAAAGAAGATTTTGATTGCTTCCGGTTTGCGTTACGACCTAGCTGTCTTGTCACCTGAATATGTTAAAGAGCTTGTCACTCATCATGTTGGGGGCTATTTGAAGATTGCCCCAGAGCATACCGAAGAAGGGCCACTGGATCAGATGATGAAGCCGGGTATTGGTACTTATGACAAGTTCAAAGCAATGTTTGATAAGTACTCTAAAGCCGCGGGTAAAGAGCAGTATCTCATTC
>JAIBDY010000013.1 GCA_024685995.1 Piscirickettsiaceae bacterium
GGACGAGGTCGATAAAAAATGCAATACAATTCAAACAAGATAGACTACAAGTTATAGGCAAAACCTACCAACATCGCGTCCCTATTGGACTGCAATATGGTCTTGAGTCAGGCTTAGAAATTCGTCTTAATAATGCGCCGCTAAAAAAACTTTCCGAATTGGCTATTGAGCTACCCCTACAATTTATTCCGGCCAACTGCCACCTTTTTTTTGAACAAGGCCCGAAATACCGTCGTCAGTTACTCGATTGGGGACTGTTTCACGTGGAACCAAGTTTTAATTTTCACTGGCAATCTTATAAAAAAGTAATTCAACAACGTAATAGCGCCATAAGACAATTTAAGAATTCAGCAGAGATTCAATTATGGGATACTCATCTAATCACTCATGGTGAAGTAATTGATGCTAAACGCCAACAGCGATTAATGGATTTATTAACTGAATTCAAATTAATTTTTCCGCTGCTTTGTCCAGAGTTTGCAGGTGACGAACTGACATTGAAATATAAAAATGGTTGGTCTAAAGTGGTATCGCTACAGCAAGCTATAGCAGATTCGATTGAACGAGATAAAAAGTTGGGCTATACCCGTTCTGGTCCGCATGCGGCTGATTGGTCATTTAGAGTGAACGGATATGATCCTCAGGAGATATTCTCTCGAGGGCAGCAAAAGTTATTTTATCTAGCATTGTGTATGGCACAGATTAAAACCACTCAAAGAGAAGATAGAGCATCAAGTATTTTGTTGATAGACGATATCAGTTCTGAACTCGACTTGACTCACCAAGAGATCATCTTAAATACCTTATGCGAGTTATCAGTTCAAACCTACATTACAAGCACCGATCGCGCTTTAGTGAATGTGATGCAACAAGATAAAGATTATGCAAGGTTTCACGTGAAACACGGCAACATAATATGAACGAAAGAGACGATTACTATCAACATGACAAGATAAGGCGTAAAATAATAGGTTGAACCCAATAACCGATCTTGAATCCCATAAATGGATACATTATGACAACCGAAGATAACGCATACGATTCATCGAATATTAAAGTGCTAAAAGGCTTGGATGCCGTTAGGAAACGACCAGGGATGTATATTGGTGACACGGATGATGGCACAGGCTTACATCATATGGTTTTTGAGGTGTTAGATAATGCAATCGATGAGTCATTAGCGGGATATTGTAGTGAAATCAATGTCAGGATCCATCCCGATGATTCGGTGTCAGTATCAGATAATGGCCGTGGCATACCGGTTGATATTCATGAGGAAGAAGGCGTGTCAGCTGCAGAAGTAATCATGACAGTACTGCATGCCGGCGGTAAGTTTGATGATAACTCATACAAAGTGTCGGGCGGTTTACATGGTGTCGGGGTGTCAGTTGTGAACGCCTTGTCAAAGAAGCTGACACTGGAGATTCGTCGTAACAATAAAGTGTATCGACAAAGCTATACGGATAGTGTGCCTGACGCTCCAATTGAAGAAGGCGAGGAGTGCAATAGCACGGGGTCAAAAATCCAGTTTTGGCCAAGTGAAGAAACCTTCACCCACATCACTTTTGATTACAAAATCTTAGCAAAACGCATTAGAGAGTTAGCCTTTTTGAACTCAGGCGTTCGTATTGTATTGACCGATGAGCGCGATGAAAATAGCGAAGTGTTTTATTATGAAGGCGGCATCCGAGCCTTTGTTGAACACTTAAATAAAAATAAAGAACCTGTACATCAGACTATTATTGCAATAGATGGTGAAAAAGAGGATGTCACTGTTGAGTTGGCGATGCAATGGAATAATTCATATACAGAGAATATTTATTGTTTTACCAATAATATCCCACAACGAGATGGTGGGACGCATCTGGCGGGATTTAGAGCGGCGCTGACCCGGACATTAAATCAATATATTGAAGCTGAAAGTCTGGCCAAAAACTCTAAAGTAGCAACAAGTGGTGATGATGCGCGTGAAGGATTGACGGCAGTGTTATCTGTCAAAGTGCCTGATCCTAAGTTTTCATCACAAACAAAAGATAAATTGGTGTCATCAGAAGTGAGGACAATAGTTGAGTCCTTGGTCAATGAACATTTCCATGATTATTTGGTTGAAAACCCCGCCGATAGCAAATTAATAGCCAATAAAATGGTAGAAGCGGCGAGAGCGCGTGATGCTGCTCGAAAAGCACGTGAATTAACCCGACGCAAAGGCGCACTAGATATTGCAGGACTGCCGGGCAAGTTAGCAGATTGTCAAGAGCGCGACCCTGCGCTGTCAGAGCTTTTCCTCGTGGAGGGTGACTCAGCGGGCGGGAGTGCTAAACAAGGCCGCGATAGACGCACACAGGCGATTCTGCCACTGAAAGGAAAAATCTTAAATGTCGAACGGGCACGTTTTGACAAAATGATCAGCTCTGCAGAAGTTGGTACCTTGATCACGGCCTTAGGTTGCGGCATTGGCCGAGATGAATATGACCCAAGTAAATTACGTTACCACCATATTATTATTATGACCGATGCGGATGTGGATGGATCGCATATCAGAACCTTGTTGTTGACTTTTTTCTATCGACAAATGCCAGAGCTCGTCGAAGGCGGCCATATTTATATCGCACAACCGCCGCTGTATAAAATTAAGAAAGGTAAACAGGAACGTTACGTTAAAGATGATATTGAAATGGAGCACTATCTGACGGAACTCGCACTGAATAATGCCGAATTGTACCCCAACCAGTCGGCAGACCCGATCAAAGATACTGCGCTCAAGTTACTCATAGATGAATACCAAACGGTAATGTCAATAATGACCCGCTTATCTAGTCATTATTATCCTGCTTTTCTGAAGCAATTAATGTATCAAGATCAGATCCCAACCTTAGCCGATGGCAGCGCTATGACAGTGTGGTTAACAAGCATAGAACAGCGATTAAATGAAGGTTTACCAACAGGAACAAGTTATAAATTATCGGTGATGAAAGATGATGAAGGCATAGAGCGAATTAATGTCAGTTTTAATCGCCATGGTATCAGCACGGATTATCATATTCCGGGTGAGTTTTTCGCGAGCAGTGAGTATCAACGCATTTTGAGCTTTGCAGACAAAATCAATGGATTATTCAGTGACGATGCTTATGTGCAAAGAGGCGAACGCAGTGAACCCGTAACGCATTTTTCACAAGCAGTGATTTGGTTATTGGCTGAAGCACGACGTGGACAAACGGTACAACGTTATAAAGGCTTGGGTGAAATGAATCCGGATCAGTTGTGGGAAACGACAATGGATAAAAGCAAACGTCGCTTGTTACAGGTCAAGATAGAAGATGCGATCGCGGCGGATCAGACCTTTAATACCCTGATGGGTGATCATGTTGAACCACGACGAGAGTTTATAGAAACCCATGCCTTACAAGCTACAAATCTAGATATCTAAAGCTAAGGTAACAAACATAAAAAAGGCCCTTACGGGCCTTTTTGATGACGATATACGGATTAATGAAGCTTTATCTTAGGATGGACACTACGTCGGAATAGGTGGGATAAGGAGAGCATCCCGACTCTAAACAAGCCAAATAAAGCGACTTGATGCATTTTATATAATGACAAATACATCATACGGGCTAAAAAGCCCTCAATCATTAAGCTGCCTTTAGACAGATTTCCCATCATATTACCGACAGTACTATAGTTGCCTAAAGAAACCAGTGAACCATGGTCGTGATAGTGGTAATCAGGGATAGATTTTCCAATCATTCGACGGGCAATGGATTTATAAACTAAAGAAGCCATTTGGTGAGCGGCTTGTGCTCTTGGGGGAACATTACCTTCATGGCCTTGCCATGCGCAGGCCGCACAATCACCAATTGCATAAATATCGTCATCAAGCGTGGTTTGAAGAGTTTGATTGACTCTCAGCTGGTTGATACGGTTAGTCTCTAAGCCTAACTCTGCGAGAAAAAGGGGGGCTTTGATACCTGCTGCCCAGACTTTAATGGCGGCGGGGATGACTTTGCCACTTTCCGTTTTAATCGCATCAGCGGTGACTTCGACCACACGTTCATTGGTCAAAAGGTTCACGCCAAGTTTGCCGAGTTCAACTTCAGTTGCAGTAGACAGTTTTTCAGGGAGGCCGGGTAAAACACGATTGGCAGCCTCAATGATACTGATGTGCACATCAGCGGGATGCACCTCATCTAAACCATAAGCGCTCAATAAATGAGAAACTTCATGTAATTGGGCGCTCAATTCAACGCCGGTCGCACCAGCACCGACAATAGCGATATCGAGTTGACCTGTATCAACGGGACGCCCTTGCGTATGAGCGCGTAGATAAGTTTCTAGTAATTGTGCTTGAAAGAGTTCAGCTTGGGCAGTTGTGTCAAGAAATAAACAATGTTCAGCAACGCCAGTGATACCAAAGTCATGGCTAATGCTACCGACTGCAATTACGAGATAATCATAATCAAAATGACGGCGAGGAATGATTTCCATACCTTCAGCATTACAGGTCGCTGCAAGGGTGATGGTTTTATGTTCACGATCGAGGCTATCCATTCTGCCTAAGCGGAAGCGAAACCCACTATTCATTGCTTGGCTGAGGTATTCAATCTCATCTTGGTGAGAGTCTAAAGTACCTGCGGCAACCTCGTGTAATAAAGGTTTCCAGATATGGGTTTGTTTGCTGTCGACCAAGGTAATCTCGGCTTTGCCCTTTTTTCCCAACTTGCGGCCCAATTTTGTGGCAAGCTCTAAGCCACCTGCACCACCGCCTACGACGATAATTTTAGGGATTGCATTACTCTCCGTCGCCATTGTCCAAAACTCCAAAATAAATAAAGAACCATCATACACGTAATTATACGTATATAGTCAAATTAAAATATCGATAATTTTTTACTCTAGCATAAGAGTCTGTCAGACTTACTAGAGGATTATCCAGTTCAGCAAAGGTTTTGATGACAAATGCAGGCACGACCAGACAAACCACGATTAGCATGGGCAGTGACCGGTTCAGGGCATTACCTAGAAGAATGTTTAGAGATCATTCGTGATCTTGACGATGTTGATATCTTTTACAGCCGCGCAGGGGAAGAAGTGGTCCGAATGTATGGCCACGATCCCAAAGGGATTAATCATAAGGGGCGGGTCTATCGTGATCGAGCGGCAAGCTCACCCCCTGTAGGGTTGTTTTATCGCGGAGACTATCATTCATTAGTAGTCGCACCGGCAACGTCAAATACGGTCGCTAAGATGGTCTTGGGCTTGTCTGACAGCTTGGTGACCAATGTGTATGCCCAAGCGGGAAAGTGTCGTATCCCCAGCATTATTTTAGCTTGTGATACTGAGCAAGAAATAGATACCCCTGCTCCAGATCGGATCGTACGGGTTTGGCCGCGCGAGATTGACTTAGCGCATACGCATAAATTGCGTTCATACGAGGCCACAACAGTTGTTGAAAACCCAGAAAAATTATTAGCAGCGATAAAAGTACGCTTAGAAGAAGTTAATCAGCAAGCGATTGATGTGGCTGAGACAAGGTAAATCATGGCCGACAAACTGTTATTTTTAACAGGTAAACTCGCTAAACCTAGTCTTGAAAAGGTCTTAGGCGAAATGGCACCGTTACCTTTTGATTATCATATTCACGAATTAGGCTTATCGGTGGCGGCCTTAATGACGGATAAAATGATAGCGCGCCGTTTAACGCCAGCACATATCAAGGGTGTTAAAGAAGTGATTGTGCCCGGACGTTGCCGTGGTGATTTGGATGCCTTGAGTAAGGAGTTGGGCATCACGGTGGTACGGGGTCCAGACGAAGTAAAAGACCTACCTTTGTACTTTGGTCGTGAACGAAAACTGCCCGATTTGAGTCGTTATGAGGTAAATATCTTTGCTGAAATTGTCGATGCACCCGAGCGTGATATAGCATCAATTATAGCGCGGGCGAGCTATTACCGTGAAGCGGGCGCGGATGTGATTGATATCGGATGTTTGCCACAAGAAAAGTTTCCGCATATGGAAGACGCCATTGTGGCCTTGCAAGAAGCGGGTTTTAAAGTCAGCGTCGATTCATTAGACATCGA
Source organism: Piscirickettsiaceae bacterium (assembly GCA_024685995.1). Taxonomy (GTDB): domain Bacteria; phylum Pseudomonadota; class Gammaproteobacteria; order Nitrosococcales; family Methylophagaceae. The sequence continues at coordinate 6,078 of JAIBDY010000013.1, forward strand.
TGATTTGCGTCGCGCTGGAAAGGCGGGTGCAGACTATCTACTGAGTTTGACAGAGCATAGCTATCATTTGGCGGAAGAGGTTAATGCGGTGCCGATTCTGGTGCCTGCAGAACCCGGATCGTTAGACTCTCTTGAGCGTGCGATGGAACAGATGGATAAACTGAATCGGCCGTGGATTGCCGATCCCATTTTGGATCCAATTCATTTTGGTTTAACGAATTCTATTGTTCGATACCACAAGCTCAGACAACGTTACCCCGAAGCGGACATAATGATGGGGGTCGGTAATCTGACAGAGTTAACCGATGCCGACACCAACGGCATTAATGCCATGTTATTTGGTATCATTTCCGAGTTGGGCATAAATAATGTTTTGGCCACAGAAGTTAGTCCACATGCGCGGCGGGCAATTAAAGAGGCTGATGTCGCGCGCCGTATGATGTATGCAGCGAAAGCGGACAGTAGCTTGCCGCGCGATTTTACGGCCGATTTATTGGTGGCACATGAACGACGACCTTTTCCCGATAGTGCAGAAGAAATCACCGACTTAGCATTGAATATTAAAGATCCCAACTATCGCATCAAGGTCGCAGAACAAGGCATTTATATGTTTAATCGGGATGGTTTGATGCAAGATACCGATCCTTTTGCATTCTATCCACAACTTAATTTAAAAGACGACGTGGGCCATGCCTTTTATTTAGGGGCGGAGCTCGCGAGGGCGCAAGTGGCTTGGCAGTTGGGCAAACGCTATAATCAAGACGAAGAATTACAATGGGGCTGTGCGACGGTAGGCGAAGTAGAAGATTTAACGCAGCAAAAACAACAAGGTACAACAATGACAACAGGAAAAAAATGTGGCCCAATTAAATCATAAAATTGATGAAGTCATTGTCACGACCTTGTCTGAGCAAGGTGAGGCACATTCTGCGCCGATGGGCATTAGCTATATTGACGAACAGGTTTTGATCCAGCCTTTCAAACCCTCATCAACCTATGACAATTTAAAGCGCCATCGACACTGTACGATCAATTATATTGATGATGTGCGTGTCTTTGCTGGTGCGTTAACAGGGCGGCGATCCTGGCCGACTTTACCTTGTGAAAAGATTGAGGGTGAATACCTTGAACAAGCTTTAGCGCACGCTGAGCTGGACATTATCCTGTTTGAAGATAAGGATCCACGCGCGCGATTCACCGGTCGCATTATTCATGAAGTGACTCATGCGCCGTTCCGTGGCTTTAACCGAGCCCAAAATGCGGTGATTGAAGCGGCTGTGCTGACCAGCCGTCTTAATATGTTGCCAAAGGCAAAAGTGCAACAAGAGATCAATTACCTACGGATCGCCATTGAAAAAACGGCGGGAGAACGTGAGCGTGAAGCGTGGGGTTGGTTGATGGATAAAATTGAAGACCAAGGTATTGAATTAACCTATGACTAAATGGTTAGCTAGCGTGCAATCGCTACAAGAGGCTCAAACACTACTCCCTGTTCTGCCAGATATCCTTGATATAAAAAACCCTTCACAGGGCGCGTTAGGGGCCTTAGATATCATTACTATCGCTCAGATCGTGCGCTTAGTGTCGACACACTGCCAAACTAGCGCAACGATTGGTGACTTGCCAATGCAAGCGGATATCCTTAATCCAGCTATATCGGCGATGGCAACATCGGGAGTGGACTATGTCAAAGTAGGCTTATTCCCCGATCCAAACTTGACCAAGTGTATTGCCGCGATGGCCAATACTATCCAGCAACTTTCGGTGCCGGTCATCGCGGTATTGTTTGCCGACCAAATGCCGGAACAGGCGGTGATGGCGCTATTAAAGGAAAGTGGTTTTGAAGGTGTCATGGTCGATACCGCGATCAAAGATGGTCGTCATTTACAACATTATTGGGGACTACAACAGCTTCGTGCATTTATCAATGAAGCGGAACACTATGGCCTATTATGTGGTTTAGCGGGGGCACTGCGTTATGAGGATATTGCTGACCTTCAATGTTTAGGGGCTGATTATTTGGGGTTCCGAAGTGCCTTATGTCAGAACCGCAAACGGACCAATACCTTACAAGTCGATCTCGCCCTGCAAATTCAACAGGCAATGTTGAGTGAAGATGATTTAAAAGACGACGTCAAACTGCTTCAAAAAGGCTAACGCTGTCGCCAGCCATAGAGGCACACCAAGCATGATAAACAGCAAAACCAATGCTATCAGATAGGACGTTGTGCCAGATGACCACAATAGGCAGCTTATGTAAAAAGTGCGGTGTAGGCTGGGACAATAATAAGCGACTATCCCATAACCGTATCTGAGTTGCGGTATCGCCCTAAACCGTTTTCATGTTGCGGCAAGAGGGAACGAAAACTGAACTTGCTTGACGGAACGTTAATATGGCATTTGATGTCGATTAAGTCCAATAACCCAGCGGAACAGTCGACAATTATGCAGGCAGAGATTGGGCCTGTTGATATAAAAAACGGCAAAAAACAGTGAAAAACCCACAAAAATACTAGGGTTAAAAGTCGCGCGTTTTCAATAGCTTAAATAAAGACACTATTTGCAAGGTTAAAAGCACGCACCAAAAGTAGTGTTAATACGTATAGTGACAAAGAAAGCCTCAACAGTAAGTTTGTCCCCGGCTACAGAGATGGCACGCGGTGACCTAAGTAGACGTTTTTTACTTACTTTGTGGAGGAAGAGTTAATGAGTAAACTAATCATTAATTTAAGATATTTTTTGACGCCGATGCTGATTGTCGTCGCAATGCTAGGCATTTTATATGGTGGAATTTATTCGTGGTTAGGGGTAGCCATGTTTGCGTTAGCCATTGTCTTAGACTGGACAACCAGTCTATTACCAATGAAATTAGATCCTGCAGGTGTGGATGATAATGGCGAATTGAACGGGGTGCCATGGCTATTAAATGCCATGATGTATATCCAATATCCTATTTTTGTTTTATTGCAGCTATCGTTAGTCTGGCGTGTTTCAGAATATGCCGCTGGCGTACCGATTGGGACAATGGACGTCATGGGGATCACGATTCACAGTGGTATTTCCGGTGTCAACTTGATTGGTGCGGCCATTTCAAATGGTATGTTCATGGGACTGGGCATTATGTTTGGACATGAGCTTTCTCATACTAAAGGCGCTACGTTTATTTTGTCTCGCTGGATGATGGCGTTAAGCGGTATTGCCCATTTCTGTTATGCCCATGTCTACAATCATCACCTTGAATTGGCGCATGAAGATGATCCTGCTACATGTCCGCGTGGACGTAATATCTACAAGCATTTCTTATTGTCTCATTTTGGACAATCTCGTTTTTTATACAAAATGGAAAAAGCACGTTTGGCTCGGATGGAGACGCCGTTTATTTCGGTTAAGAATCGTTGGTTGCGTGGTTATGCAATGAGCTTACCAACGGTATTCTTGTTTTGGTACTTTGGTGGTTGGGCTGGTTTGGGCGTTATGGGGATTGCATGGACGATTTCTGCTTTTGAATTAGAAGTACTTAACTTCCTAGAGCATTACGGCTTAATCCGTGAAAAAGGCCAGCCGATCGAATATCGCCATTCATGGGATGTTGGTGAGTCGCCATTCACCCAAATTGGTTTTATCGAAATTGGTCGTCAAGGCGATCATCACGACCGTGGCGAAACCCATTTTTGGGAATTAGAAGAGGTGGGCTCACCTGATACTGGTATTGGTTATTATGCGATGTTTTCAATGTTGTTGATACCACCTGTGTGGGAAGCATTTATCAAACCGCATTTAGCAAAATGGGATCAAGAAATGGCATCCGAAGGTGAACGTGCGATTGCGGAACGGATGAATAAGCAAGCGGGTTGGAACGGCATGCCGTCACTAACACAATAACGATAAAATCAATAAGGTTACCAGGACTATACATGTCCGTGCATGAGGGCATTGATAGTTCTAGTGACACAAAATGTAAGAGGAGAAAGAGATGAGTTCATTTAAAGGTTTTTTAGCGATTGTGGTGTGGACAAGCATCGTGGCTTTTGTGGCTACTGAGTTAAATATCGGCGCCCATCATACGGATCCAGTGTGGGCATTAGGAACAGCCATAGCTTTTTTAATTTGGCTTGTTAGTGCCGTTGCAATGTTTTTTGGCGTCGCAGGTGATGACCCATTCAAATGGGAAAAATAATTATCAACACTTAGCAGGACATCAAGTTTTGATCTCAGGAGCCTGCGTGGTTTCCTGAGATCAAAAAGCTTTGAAGCAATACCATCTATATATAGAGTCAATCTCACGCCTAGCTAATCGTGGTTAGCGACCCAAATCCTCTCCTCCCGCCACCGACAGACTCTTATCCGACACACGTATCATAACGGCTGAATAATATCGGCAAGTTTTAGCTAGCTTATTGTTTGTAAACGAGAATAACCCAGCGGAATAGTCGAGATTATAAGAGTTGTAAAGCGTAAAAAATTAAATAAAAATGCCTGATCTTTCTTAATAACCCACAAAAATACTAGGGTTAAAAAGGCTTTCTATTCAAAGGGTTAAATAACACCGCAATTTTAATGGTTAAAAACACTTGCTAATGATGGTGTTAATACGTATAGGAGGATTTTGGGCCTGAACGCTAACGTGGTGACCTAGCTGAAGCGATTAACTGATATCGAAAACAATAAAACGCTATATCAACAACAGTTTACGAAGCTAAATGGGGAAAGGTTTGATCGATGTGTGAAGAGAGGAAAGCACTGAGATTTGATGGTTTTAATAACATAATGAATATAAAAAGAGGTTAAATATGCCATTTTTTAGAAAGAAAAAGAAAGAAGCCGTTCGTATGACGATGAGAGGTTTCCCGGGGGATGCAAACACATGTAAATGTTTGCTGATGGCTGCAGAGAAAAAAGTAAAACTCGATGTAGAGGTACTCGATGTTTTAGGTGGAGCGTGCGATCAAGAAGCGTATCGTGCCATTTCACCATTTGGCAAATATCCGTATCTAGAGGAAGGGGATTTTTCAACCACGAGTGTGAATGCCGTTTTATCTTTTCTAGATGTACGAGGTGAAGGCAGTAGTTTATTGAATCCTAAAAAAGCCCAATTATTTGGCCTCCAAAACTATTGGGGCCAGGTGTCAAGAAAACTATGTGAACCCGCTGTTGATACCTTAGTTAAAGCAAGTATTTATGGTATTGAAGGTGGCGATTTAGATGCGGCAAGAGCGCAAGTCGCGACCGTATTAGATGAGCTTAATAGCTTTATCGACAACAAAGAATATCTGGTCGGAGAATATTCTTTTGCAGATGTCCACTGGACAGCGGTAGTACATATGCTGACGTTGGCAGGAGATCAAGACATGATCACGTCTCGTAGCAACCTCAATGCTTGGTTTGGCAGAGTGAAAGCGCGCAGCAGTTATGCAGGCCTACCATCATTAGATGACGTAAAAAACAAACAACTTAGATCAGTCGCCTGATCATTACTAAACGAGGAGAAACAAAATGGCTGATTTATTTCACTATGGTTCTGCAGCCAAAGCATTAGATGCAGAAGATCGTTACGGTAGTGACGGTGATATGAAAAAAACCCAATATGTCATGCAATTGCTCGGTTTTCCAGGCGATGTAGACACGTTAAAATGTTTATTAACGGCAGCGGAAAAAGGGATTGAGGTCGAAAGCGGTATCTTGGATATGACAAAAGGTGAGCAGGACAGTGCTGATTACCGTGCTATTTCACCCTTTGGTCTAACCCCTGCATTAAAAGAAGCGTATTACACGATTGCGGGTGAACCGGGTGTCGCGGTCTTTATTGAAGGTCGTGGATTGGGTAATCGACTAGCACCACGTAATGCCGCTGTATTGGCAACAGAAATGTATTGGATGGAAGTGGGCAAAGATGAGGTGCAACCGCATGTCGAAGCATTAATGATGCAAAAAGTCTGCGGTCAAATGGCGGATCCTGCTTTTGTGACCAATGATATTGCTGTTCAGTCTGCACGCGAAGCCTTAGCAGATCCATTAGAGGCATTTGACGAGCAATTATCATCAAATGAGTTTGTTGTGGGCGGATATTCTTATGCTGATATTCATTGGACTATCTATATTCACCTACTGACAGTGTTGGGTGAAGGTGTTTTGTTTGCCAAACACAGCCATATCAAAGCGTGGTTCGAACGAATCAAGGCGCATAAGAGTTTTTCGGGTCAAGATATTATTAGTTATGATTTCTTGCCAACATTGGATGAAATAAAAGCCAAGGTCTTGAAAGACGTTGAGTGTGGCGAATTCTAAAATTAGCCACTGGTAAAGCTGTAAAATTAGGCCGCATGATGCGGCCTAATTTTTTGAATAAATAGAAAATTATGCGCAAAACGGTAAGATTTTTAGCCGTAAAAACAAAAGATAAACGCTCGCCCAAGTTACAAACTGCAACATGGCTTTTTTCAATTACTGCCCATTCTAATAAGTCGATCGACAGCCTTAAGACGTGATCGTCATTCCCATAAACTTACTTTAGATACTAGTCAGGTATAACAGAATTTTGTTATTGTTATCTGCTGACATGTCATTTATGCAGATAATAAAGTGACGACCATATTTTGAGAATGACTAAATTTTAGGGTAGACGGGGACTGGTCACTAAGCTTGGTTAGGATAAATGCTTACGTGGTTAGCTCAAGATTATTTAATGAAAAAGAGGTAATACAATGTTTGGGCTTTTTAAAAAGAAAAAGAAAGCAGAAGCAGGGATGAAGCTACGTGGGTTTCCTGGAGACTTAAGTACCGTTAAGTGCCTAATTATGGCCGCTGAAAAACAGGTCAAACTGGAAACAGAACTACTCGATACACAAGCAGGCGAGCATGAGCAAGCAGAATATCGTAGCTTATCTCCATTCGGTAAACACCCGTACCTGCAAGAAGGCGATGCGGTTGCGATTGGGGCAGAAGCAAGCTTAGCTTACCTAGATACTCGTGGTAACGGTTTTATGAACCCGAAAAAAGCACAGAATTTTGGCCACCAAAATTATTGGTGGCAAGTTGCTGAAACCATCGGCGCGCCTGTTGAATCTTTACTGCAGGCGGCAGCATTTGGTAGCACAGCGGATACGGATGCAATGGACCTCGTTGAAATTGGGTTGAATGCGTTTGACAATGCCCTCACAGGCAAAAACTTTGTTGTAGGCGATTATAGCTATGCAGATGTACATTGGACTGCCATTGCGCACTTCTTAGTGCTTGCAGGTAAACAAGACATGATTGAGTCGCGCCCGAATACCAAAGCATGGTATGACAAAGTTAAGCAGCGTCCTAGCTTCGCTAGCCTGCCTTCGCTTGAAGATATTAAACAAAAACAACTTAAAGCTGCCTAACCGGCTTATCTGGAGGAAAAAAGAATGAGTGATTTATTTCATTTTGGTTCTGCTGCAAAAGCATTAGATGCAGATGACCGATATGGTAGTGATGGTGAGATGAAAAAAACCCAGTATATCATGCAATTACTGGGCTTTCCTGGCCATCCCGACACATTGAAAGTGATGTTAACGGCAGCGGAAAAAGGTATCGAGATTGAAAGTGCGGTTGTTGATATGTCAGCAAAGCAACAAGACAGTGAAGATTATCGTAAGATTTCGCCGCTGGGTATCATGCCGGCTTTAAAAGAAGCGGACTATGTTGTTGTCGGTGAAAATGGCACATCAGTTTTTGTTGAAGGTCGTGGTCTTGGCCGTTTCTTAGCGCCGCGTAATGCTGCGATGCTGGCACAACAGAACTATTGGATGGACATTGGCCGTACAGAAGTTCAGCCACATGTTGAAACATTGATGCAAGAACTGGTCATTGGTCCAATGGGCGATGCATCATATAGTGCAGATAATGCAGCAATCGAAGCAGCTAGAGCTGCTCTAGTGACGCCTTATGAAGCATTAAATGCACAATTGACAAAAGACTATATTGTCGGTGATTTCTGTTATGTTGATATCCATTGGACTGCATATAGTCACTTGTTACTAGTGATCGGTGAAGGCGCCGTTATTGATAGCAATCCAAAGGTTAAGGCTTGGTTTGAAAAGATCAAAACGCATAAGAGCTATTCAGGACAAGATATTATTGCTTATGATCTTATGCCTTCATTAGAAGACATTAAAGCGAAAAAATTAAGCGATGTGCAATGTGGTGAATTTTAGTTAATCACCCAATATCAAGTCAAAAAATAGGTCGCTATCTAGCGGCCTATTTTTTTGCGTGCGAGCTAGGCGGTTAGTCATTTTTTAGCACGGTTCAGTCTAGGCTAATAAGCAAGGTCACCGTATGATGTTGTGTCGCGGTGCACAGTACGAAGCCCAGCCTGTTGGATAATGTCCTCTGAATGAGGACTTTATTATGCGGATGGACGAAGCAAGGCTGCAGCCACTTTATCGCGTGTAGTGCTATCGGTTAAATAAGCAATAATCGCTAGAGCAAAATCCATCGCGGTACCGGGACCACGGGAAGTCAGCACCTTACCGTCGATGACCACCGAATCAGCAATGAAATTAATATCAGGCCAGTCTAGAGGGTTAAGGCTACCTGGATAACAAGTGACGGTTTTGGACGCCAATAAGCCGGCATTGGCCAACACCAGCGGTGCAGCACAAATTGCTGCGACAGCATGATGGTTTTGATAACTACGTTTGAGGATAGCATGAACGAGAGGGGAATCATTGAGATGGTTGGCACCGGGTAAACCACCAGGCAAAGCCACCATATCAAAATCGCGATTCATAACGTCAGCGAGTAAGGCATCAGCAATCAATACCGTGCCTCGACTGCCAGTGACGGTTCGGTGTTCGAGTCCGGCGGTAATCACCGAAATATCTGCGCGGCGTAATAAGTCGATTAAGGTCACTGCCTCCAGCTCTTCACAGCCATTGGCGAGTGGGATTAACACGGTTTTCATTGCGCCTTACCTCCTCGTATTATCTGTTGAGAATATTAATGCCTTTCAATAAATTAAGTGCTTCTGACAAGGCATAATCGCTGATGACTAGCGGGGCATCCGTGGTTTTCTTTTGCGCTGCTTGCTTGGCGATTTCGGCATCGGTTTTGCCGTTGCCATTCGATATATGCTTTGATAAATCCCGTTCGCGTAACGGTTCAAAGTCAGCATTTTCACTAGCGGTGACATTCACGCGCTCAACGGTAATGTCGGGGACGATGCCTTCTGCTTGGATAGAGCGACCCGATGGAGTGAAATAACGGGCTGTGGTCATTTTGACTGCGGTACTATCGGTCAATGGCATAACCGTCTGAACCGAGCCTTTACCAAAGGTTTTGGTCCCTAAAATAACTGCGCGATGATGATCTTGCAGTGCGCCGGCTACAATTTCTGATGCTGAGGCGGAGCCACCATTGACCAATACTACGAGGGGAGCGCCTTTTAACACGTCCCTTGGTTTCGCAGTGAATTCTTGTTTAGAATCTGGAATACGCCCATCGGTATAGACGATCATGCCGTTGGTGATGAAAGCGTCAGAGACGTCGACTGCCGCATTGAGTAAGCCACCGGGGTTATTACGTAAATCGAGTACCAGCCCTTTTAAAGTACCGTCATTCTCTTTTTTCAACTGATCGATAGCTTCATTTAGCGCTTCACCGGTACGTTGCTGGAAGGTGCTGATTCTGACATAGCCATAACCGGCTTCAAGTGTTCTATGTTTGACACTTTTCACTTTAATGATAGCGCGCGTTAAGGTGATTTTTAATGGCTTGTCTTCACCGTCACGAATAATCGTTAACAAAAGGTCGGTGCCTGGTTTACCGCGCATAATATCAACCGCATCACGCAAGGCAAGCCCTTTCACTGGCGTGTCATCCAAGCGGATAATTAAATCGCCTGCCAAGATGCCGCCATTGGCCGCAGGTGTATCATCGATCGGTGAGACCACGCGGACAAAACCATCTTCCATCGCGACTTCAATACCGAGTCCACCGAATTCGCCAGAGGTGCCTTCACGTAGACTTTTAAAGTCTTCTAAATCAAGGTAAGTCGAATGCGGATCGAGTCCTGACAACATGCCTCGAATAGCATTTTGTAACAATTCTCTATCTTCGACGGGTTCAACGTAATTATTCTTAATACGACCGAAGATTTCAGAAAATGTGCGAAGCTCATTGAGCGGGATATCGGGCCGTTCATTGCTCGTAGGGTTGTCTGCAAAAACCATTTGGCCAAAGATTAACGACGAACCGAGGATAGCGCCGGCAGTAATTAAACCAATATCACGTCTCAAAAAACTCATAGTTTTTCCCTAATAATTATTAACTTTGTTTGGCAAGCCACTTCGTGGGGTCAGTGGGGTTACCTTGATGCCGAAGCTCAAAATAAAGCCCAGTATATTGCCTGATACCTTGATCGCCACTAAGCGCAATTAAATCACCGGTATTCACCGTATCTCCCACCGCCTTCAGTAAGCTTTGGTTATTGCCATATAACGTCATGTATTTATCACCATGATCAATGATGAGCAACAAACCAAAGCCGCGTAACCAATCGGAGAATACCACACGACCAGGCGCAGTGGAGATGATTTCTCGTCCTGAGGGTGCGTTAATCATAATGCCTTGCCAAGTCAGTTTACCAAGATTTCTCGAGCTACCATAGTGAGTGATAACTTTTCCATTCACAGGCCATGGCAAGCTACCTTTACGCTTGGCAAAGGCTTGGTTTGAATCGACAACCGGTTTAGCCTGCTTAGCGATTGACTGTAGTAATGCTTGCAATGATTGTTCTTGTTCACGAAGTGAGGCAACACGAGCACCTTGTTGGTTCATTTTGAGATCAAGTTGCTTTGCTGTGGCAAGACGTTGTTGATTTTTCTGTTGTAATTGTTGTTGTTGTATTTGCTGTTGTTGATAAAGCTTTTGTTGTTGTTGTTGGGCGGTGAGCAAAGTTTGTCGATTATGAGTCAGTGTTTTTAGGCTGGCGGTAATGCCATCTAATTGTTGTTGGCGCGCTTGATGAAAATAATGAAAATAAGTGCTTGAACGACTTAACTTTGCAGGCTCGTGCTGACTGAGTAGGACTTTCAAATAATTTGGCCCTGCATTGAGGTAGGCGGCACGTAATTGGCTACCCAATGCGGTTAATTGCTTGGCATGCGATTGACGGTACTGCTGTTGTTCTTGTTCTAAACGTTTGAGTTCTTGATCTTTTTGTTTCAGTTGTTGTGCTAAATCGTGCAAAGAGCGGCTCAGATCCGACACCGCCTTACTTTGTTTTTCAAGCTGTTGTTGGAGCTCAGCACGGTTTTTTTTACTTTCATCCAATGATTTTGAGAGAGATTGGATTTCGGCTTGCACATTTTCCAGACGCTGAGCAGAGTCGGTATTGGCCCAACTCGTTGTTGATAAGCCCCATACAAATAAAGCCAAGGCGAAACGACGTACCATTATCATGATGTGAACGGTGTCAACAGCATCATTTAAGTTTAACTAAAAGGTGTTTACCCATTTCATCCGGGATCGCCAAGTCCATTAACGATAATAACGTCGGTGCAATATCAGACAAACTACCATGTTCAGCACAGTCAGCATCTCGGCCGGCATAAATAAGGGGGACAGGGTTGTGGGTATGAGCCGTATGCGCTTGCCCTGTGGCGGGATCTGACATCAACTCGGCATTGCCATGATCGGCTGTCACGATCATTTCACCACCCACTTGCTTCAAGGCCGCCCAAACACGGCCTAAAGCGCTGTCTAAAGCTTCAATGGCTTTTACTGCGGCATCAAATTGGCCGCTATGCCCGACCATATCTGCATTAGCGAAATTACACACCACGGCGTCATAAGTACCACTGTGAATCGCTTCGACCAGTTTGTCAGCGACTTCTGCCGCGGCCATAGCCGGCTGTAAATCATAAGTTTCAACCTGAGGGGAAGGGACTAATATACGGTCTTCTCCTTCAAAAGGTTGGTCACGACCGCCATTAAAGAAGAAAGTGACATGGGCATATTTTTCTGTTTCTGCGATACGCAATTGGCGGCGGCCTTGCGCAGCAAGGTAAGCGCCAAAGACATTATTCAATGAAGAGGAGGGAAAAACGATTGGGTTGGTGAAATCTTGCTTATATTCGGTCAGAGTGACAACGTTGGCAAGCTTGATAGGCCGTGGACGCGGAAAGGCATCGAAGTCAGGGCTGGTTAAACTTAAGGTCAATTCTCTTGCCCTATCGGATCTGAAGTTCATAAAGACGACGGCATCACCATCCTGCATCGTGACGGGTTGTGTCTTATCAGCACAGATGTACGTCGGTTTGACAAATTCATCGGTTTCATCGCGTGCATAGGCCATGGCGAGCGCAGATGTCGCATCGGTGGCATGGTATTCGCCTTGGCCATCGGTGAGTAGACGATAAGCTTTCTCGACGCGTTGCCAGCGTTCGTCGCGATCCATGGCATAAAAACGACCGATCACAGAGGCAAATTGCCCTTTGCCAAGCTTCTGGAATGTGGCTTCCATGGCGTCAATCGAGGTCTGAGCACTTTTCGGTGGCGTATCTCGACCATCAAGAAATGCATGCACATAGACATGTTCCACACCCCGTTCTGCAGCCATTTCAACCATCGCTTGTAGATGAGAATCGTGGCTATGGACGCCGCCAGCTGACAATAGACCCAGGATATGCACTGCTTTACCATGCTGTTTTGCATTATCTACCGCGGTGACTAAGGTTGGGTTACTAAAGAAAGAGCGATCACGAATGGCCAGACTCACGCGGGTAAATTCTTGATAGACCACACGGCCGGCACCGATATTTAAATGGCCAACCTCAGAATTACCCATTTGATCACCGGGTAAGCCGACGCCTTCGCCAGAAGCGCTTATCAGGGTGTGCGGATAATCCCGCCATAATTGGTCCCAGTTGGGCGTGTTAGCGGCATAAATAGCATTGTTTTCAGGGGTTTCGCTGTAACCCCAGCCATCGAGGATAATGAGCGCTACAGGGCGGTGTGATTGTTGAGTCATAGTGACGATATCCTTAAATAACAAAAGCCATTTCATCATGGTCTTAAGGTAAAATAATGCTGTTTCATCATCAGATTGTTGTCAATACATGCAAATGATGGTTGATGCCGTGTATTATAGGGGCTTTTGTAACGAATAACAGACCCTTACGCTAACTGGCAGCCATTGAGGCGCGAGTAAAAGGGCTAAGTATTAGATAATCATGCTGTCCTGAAGACACGGGTTGCCTAATCATAAGAAATATTTAATTTATAGGTCAGGTATGGAAAATTTTGGTGAGTTTGTCGTTAACCATTGGGTGTTATGGATACTTTTCTTTGGGCTATTAGCCTTCCTGATAGGTAGCATATTAAGTGCTGGTTTGGGCGGCGCTACCATGGTGAATACCACGCAAGCCATCCAGCTGGTGAATCAGAAAAAAGGCGTTTTTGTCGATACCCGGGATAAGGCTGCATTTGCAAAAGAACACATCGCTGACTCGCTAAATATGCCGTTATCGACATTCACCGAAGCTAGCACAAGCTTGAAAGATACATCAAAACCAGTGATTATTGTGCCGACGATAGGACAAACGACCACGACCGCGGTGAAACAGCTACAAACGCTTGGCGTGTCAGAAATTTACGTCTTAAAAGGTGGCATCAACACTTGGAAAGATGCCAAATTACCTCTGTTCAATTAATCTCTTTTCATCATAGGCAAAGCATCCCATGGCAACAGTAGAAGTGTATTCCACCGCGCAATGTCCCTATTGCATTATGGCCAAGCAGCTTTTGGAACGAAAAGGCGTGAGTTATCAAGAAGTCCGTGTTGATTTAAATCCCGCCAAACGGCAAGAAATGATGCAAAAGAGCCGAAAACGGACGGTGCCACAAATCTTTATTAATGGTGAGGCAATTGGCGGTTACACTGACCTAGTTGCCTTAGAGCGTGCTAAAAAATTAGACAGTCGTTTGGCTGAATCGTAAGACTTTAAATTGAAGGAAATTAAAACTATGGCTGAAGAAAATGCCGTGCCAGAGCAAGCACAATTCATGATCCAAAAAATCTACACCAAGGATATATCATTCGAGACTCCTAATTCGCCTGAAGTTTTCCGCGAAGAATGGAAGCCGGAACTAGATTTACAATTGGCGAACGAATATAAACAGCTCGATGATAAGAACCATGAAATTACTTTGGTGGCGACAGTAACAGCCAAATTAGGCGATAAAACGGCCTTTTTAGTTGAAGTGAAGCAATCGGGTATCTTTTCTTTGATAGGCTATAGCAAAGAAGAAATGGGACCATTAGTTGGCAGTTATTGCCCAAGCACGCTTTTCCCGTACGTGCGAGAAGTCATTTCTGACATCGTATTGAAAGGTGGTTTCCCGCAGCTTGTATTAGCGCCAGTAAATTTTGATGCTTTATATATGAATCAAATTGAGCAAGCCAAAGAAGCGGCTGCAAAAGAAACGACACATTAAGCCATCGAGTTGTCCAAATGATATCATCTGCATTGATGCCAACCGCCGTCATTGGCGCGGGTGCTTGGGGGTCAGCACTCGCAATAGCCTTGGCCCGAAATGGTCACGAGGTTTTATTGTGGGGTCGTGATGCCCAGCACATTGCAGCGATGCAGCAAAGCCATAGTAATGAACGTTATTTACCCAATGTCGCCTTTCCGGCCTCGTTAGAAGTGGTGAAAGACTTTGCGCAGGCGATTGGTCGAGCAAAGCATGTTTTGATTTCAGTGCCGAGTGTTGCCTTTGCGGATATTTTGCAGCAGATGAAACCTTTGTTGCCCGATGAAATTCCTGTCAGTTGGGCAACCAAAGGTTTTACCCCAGACACCGGCCGGTTTCTCTATGATACTGCAGCAGATATCCTCGGCGAAGGTCATCCATTAGCGGTGATTTCGGGTCCGTCTTTCGCGATGGAGGTCGCCAAAGATTTGCCAACAGCTATGACGGTGGCATCCAGAGACAGTGCCTTCTTTCAAGCCTTGGCTGAGGCGATGCACCGTCCAACATTGCGCGTCTACACTACGACTGATATTCAAGGAGTACAAGTCGGCGGCACGGTCAAAAATATCTTGGCGATCAGTGCAGGTATTTCTGATGGCTTAGGCTATGGCGCTAATGCGCGTGCGGCGTTGATTACACGAGGTATGGCTGAGATCCTTCGCTTAGCGGCGTATTTAGGGGCTGATCCAGAAACGATGATTGGCTTATCAGGGGTTGGTGATTTAATTCTCACCTGTACCGACGATCAAAGTCGAAACCGTCAGCTCGGCTTAGCCATTGGTGGCGGCATGACCGTCGAACAAGCTGTGGCCAAAGTGGGCAAAACGGTAGAAGGGATGACTGCGGCGCGCGAAGTCTTAATGCGGGCGCAACAAGCAGGTATTGAAATGCCGATCGTAGAACAAGTGTACAAAATATTATATGAACAGCAAGATCCGAGACAAGCGGTACAAGACTTATTATGCCGTGAACAGAAAGCCGAGATTGGCCATTAAGATAGCGTTTTCAGAGGCTGTAACGCCGATCGGCGAGTTGTAGACGCGGTAGTAAAGTCGGTAAATTCTTCGTTAAGGTCAATGCTTTAAAGCTTTCTCCCATTTCAGAAGGTAATGTCAGTCGTTTTAAGGCTGTTTTCTGCTGTAACTCAGCAAAGGCATCCCCCATTCCCTCGCTGGCCTGAATTAACTCAGTAATGCCGCCAGCCAACAAGAAATCGGCTTGAGACTGGAAACCTTCGACATCTAAGCCTGCCGCAAGAGCGGTTTCAGCCAAAGCGGTAAAATCAACATGGCTAGTAATATCTTGCAAACCAGTCAAGATAAGTGGGTCGTCATGACCTTGATGTTGGTAGTAACACATCATCGTGCCTTGTTGACGTTGTGGGTGATAATAACTGTCACGGCAATGACCATAATCAATAATGAACAGCGCACCTTGATGTAAGCAGTCAGCTAGACTGGTCAACCAGGCTTCAGCCGCGAGATTGATTTCTGCATAATAATCATCACCACCGTTGATGTGCTGAATCACTGTTGATCGTGCTTCTAATTCGGGATCCGACAAGGCGGTTTCAGTCCACTGTAATCCGGCTTCACCGGTCGTCACATAACACTCATGTACTTGACCTTGTTTAATATGTAGTCGATGGCATGGCATGGCATCGCACACTTCATTGGCGACGATGATACCGATAAAATTAGTGGGTAAAGCCGTTAGCCAAACGAGCTTGTCAGCGAGATGAGGAATGTCAGTGTTTATTAACTGGCGCTGTCTAGATTGTAAGTCAGCACTTGCTTCAATAATGTAGTAATGCGTTGGGAGAGCCTGATCTTTTTCAAGTTGCCGCAAGATCTCGACCGCCATTTTGCCACTTCCAGCACCAAACTCGAGTAGGTCAAAAGCGGTTAATTGTTGGCTAACATCTTGTATGTGTTTGGCCAATGATTGAGAAAATAAAGGCGATATTTCGGGGGCGGTAGTGAAGTCGCCGAGCGAACCCAGTTTTTGACTACCGGCACTGTAATAACCCAATCCTGGATGATAAAGGCATAATTGCATATAGTCGGAAAAACGAATTTTGCCACCAGCGTCAGTAATTCGTTGTTGAATGACAGCCAATAATCGATCACTATGCTGTTGTGCAAATTTATTGGGTTGAGCAAAAGGTTTAGAACGAGTCATGGCGAATCAATTATTAGAGAATGCGGTTGTGGTTACGGGCGCCGGACGGCGAGTGGGATATCATATTGCTCGTCGTCTGCACCAAGATGGTTATACTGTGATAGCGCATTATCGTACGCTTACGCCAGAGATCCAAGCTTTGGCTGGTTTGGGTATCACTACATTACAAGCTGAACTGTCAGATAGCGAACAGATTTTAGCTTTTGTCTCAGACTTGAAAGCGTGTTGCAAGCAATTTCGCGCGCTCATTCACAATGCTTCTTCCTTTGAGCCGACGTCTGTGGATCTTGAGGTTGCGGCCGAACAATATCAGCAGTTTTTCAGTATTCATATGCTAGCGCCATATTTGATTAATCAGGGGTTGCAGCCTTGGTTAAAGGGTGAGAATGGTGAGGCAGCAGATATTATTCATATCACCGATATTAATGTGGAGAACCCAACCCCGCGCTTTGATATCTATGGTACGACCAAAGCGGGTTTGCATAATATGACATTGGCCTTAGCAAAAAAATTCGCACCCGATATCAAGGTTAATGCAGTTGCGCCGGGCCCAGTATTGTTTACGGAGGCCCATTCAGATCAAGTGAAGCAACAAATGTTATCGGAAACCTTATTGGCCAAAGAAGGCGGTGCAGAACCGGTTTATTTAGCGGTGAAAAGCCTATTGAGCAATCCCTTTATCACGGGTTGCAGCATCCCTGTCGATGGTGGTCGCCGTTTGTCCAAACGTTAAGCCACCAATATGAATATCGACGCCTTGTTGTGGATTGTCATAAGGTTGATGGGTTAAATAGGCACAAATTTCTTGTAAGAGTGGATAGAGAAAATATTCATCGGTGATGCTGTTAGGACTACGAGACCAATCTTGCTGCTGCTGAATAGCGCATAAAATATCAAGATCAGCGGGGCGATCTTTGATTTTGCTGGCGGGATCTTGTCGATCACGGCCTAATTGCGTTTCGATATCATTACAAATGGCTTTCAACTCTTGCTCTGCTCGTGTCGTTTCGATGAACACGACAACATTTAAAAAATCATGATCGCTATTCATTCCTACCGGTGGTATAAGGAGCACGCGGCTTAGCGTTAACTGTGGAAAATGATTCAGCAGCCTATCAATAATTGCGCTGATATTTCGATGTGGCGACAGATTACTACCGATTCCCAGTAAGTAACCCTTGCTTGTGGCAGATGGCATTATGCTGCGCGTTCGATCACAATTTTTGCGATGTTATCACCATAAAGCTTCACAGGTTTTGTCAGCGTTAATTTTAGTTTGGGGATGGGGTAACGAGAGAGTAATAACGCACACAGCTCTTCGGCCAGTGTTTCAATCAGTTGGTAGTGACTATGTTCGACAAACTGGACTATTGTTTGCGCAATAGCGCCATAATCAAGGGTATCGGCAATATCATCACTCGCGGCAGCGGGACGAATATCCCAATCCATTTCTAAGTCAAAGCGTAACGTTTGCTGGGTCTGACGTTCCCAGTCATAAATGCCAATAATGGTGTCGATTTTGAGGTCGTTAAGAAATATTTTATCCATGAGTCTGCATCTAAAAGTGAGAAATGGCCCTATAATGGCGCAATCATAAAATTAGGTTGCATCATATCATGCTTGAAACATTGACTTTGCCAATCGTTATTTTGATTGGTGCTTATTTAATCGGCTCATTGTCGAGTGCGATTGTCTTATGTAAATTAGCGGGCTTACCTGACCCCAGATCGCAAGGTTCGGGTAATCCTGGCGCGACCAATGTATTACGTATTGGAAGTAAAAAACTGGCTGCAACGGTTTTACTCATCGACGTGATTAAGGGTGTGTTGCCGGTGATGATAGCCAGTGCGTTAGGGTTGGATATAGTCTGGCTGACCGCCACCGCTTTCGCTGCTTTTTTAGGGCATTTATACCCGATTTTTTTTCAATTTAAAGGCGGAAAAGGGGTGGCGACGGCATTAGGTGGCTTTCTCGCGCTCTCGCCCATGTTAGCAGGTGCGATTTTACTCAGTTGGCTGCTTGTTTTTGTGATCAGCCGGATTTCGTCATTGTCAGCCATCACCGCGGCCACATTAGCCCCATTATATAGCGTGTGGCTAATTGATAGCCTTGCAGCACGTTGGATTATTTTCGTGATGGCCTCGATGTTATTGATACGCCACAGCAGTAATATCAAACGACTATTATCGGGAGAGGAGTCGAAGCCTTAAAAAGGCATTAGGGCGGGCTTAAAGTATCGAGAGGCCAACGCGGTTTAGCTGAGAATGTGGGTGCTGCTGTGGTTTTGATCAGCGCTTGTTGGCGCATGGCACCTGCAAAAGCAATCATCGCCCCATTGTCGCTGCAAAAATCCTGTCTTGGGTAATAGGTGGTGACTCCTTTCATGGCGTTCAGACGGGTGCGTAATGCACGATTTGCACTGACACCACCGGCGACAACCAACGTGCGACGCTTAGTTTGCTGTAGGGCCCGTTTACATTTGATGGCCAGCGTTTCGACTGCGGCGGTTTGAAAGGCCAGCGCGATGTCGGCACGATCTTGATCGGTTTGTTGACTGTTGAGCCAAGTATTCATCGCGAAAGTCTTTAAGCCACTAAAGCTAAAATCTAAGCCCGGCCGGTTGGTCATTGGGCGTGGAAAGTCGTATTTTTCTGGCGTACCCTGTTCGGCTAATGCGGCTAAAATTGGCCCACCAGGGTATGCGAGGCCTAACATCTTGGCTGTTTTATCAAAAGCCTCTCCAACCGCATCATCAATGGACTCACCTAATGAGGTGTATTGACCCACACCTTGTACATCGACCAGCAAGGTATGCCCCCCAGACACTAACAAGGATACAAATGGAAATGGGGGGGGGGTAGGCTCTAATAACGGTGACAATAAGTGGCCTTCCATGTGATTAATGGCTAACGCTGGAATATCCAATGCCCAAGCTAGACTACGGCCGATAGCCGCGCCAACCAGTAATGCGCCCACTAAACCGGGCCCAGCGGTATAAGCGACAGCATCAATATCTTGGCGATGCAACCGCGCTTCTTTTAATATTTGGTTGATCAAAGGTAAGGTTTTACGGATATGATCGCGCGATGCTAATTCCGGTACCACGCCACCATATTCAGCATGTAGTTCAATTTGACTATACAAGGCATGGGCTAATAAACCCTGCTCAGTGTCGTAAATTGCTATGCCTGTTTCATCACAGGAAGACTCGATGCCTAGTACGCGCATTAATCATTCTTCTTCGAAAGCTGGTAAAATATAAAAATATTATGCCTTATATTGAAAAGAATTTGATTAATCTATTTTCTTTCTGCTAGATATTTCGTACAATTAAGGGCTTTTCCACAAAAAACTAGTTTAGGAAACCAATTATATGCCATCAGTTCGTCTAAAAGAAAACGAGCCTTTTGATATTGCTCTACGTCGTTTCAAACGTGCCTGCGAGAAAGCTGGTACCGTTGCAGAAGCCAGAGCACGCGAAGCTTATGAAAAACCAACGACAGTACGTAAACGTGCAGCAGCAGCAGCCGTGAAACGTCATCAAAAGAAAACATCTCGTGAAAGCGCTCGCCGCATCCGTATGTACTAAGTCGCGCCATTATCATGCCTGCAGAAGCGAGTCCGTTAAAAGTCACCATCCAAGATAATGTCAAAGTCGCTATGCGCGCCAAAGATAAAGATCGTCTTGCGACATTGCGCCAAATCACAGCGGCAATAAAACAAGTCGAAGTCGACAAACGTGCCGATTTAGATGATGACGGGATTATTACCATCTTAACTAAGATGTGTAAGCAACGTCGCGACTCATTGAGCCAATTTGAGGAAGCGGGTCGTAACGATCTTGCTGAAATCGAAGTGGCCGAGTTAGCGATTATCGAAGAGTTTATGCCTACCGCGATGACCGATGATGAAATTGCGGCTGCGATTGCAGAGACTATTTCACAAACAGGCGCTTCGAGCCCCAAAGACATGGGCGCAGTCATGAATATGCTTCGTCCTCAGTTACAAGGTCGAGCAGACATGAGAGCAGTGAGCGGCCTAGTTAAGGCGGCGCTCACAGCTTAGGCAGCGTATAACTTGCTAAGTCAGATTTATGCTGTGCTTGGTTTGTTAAAGATTACCGGCTATAAAGTGTAATATTATGGTCGGCCAAATCCCCCCGCAATTTATTGATGACTTGTTGACCCGTGTAGATATTACGGATGTCATTGATGCCCGTGTGCCCTTAAAAAAGGCAGGCAAAAACTTACAAGCCTGCTGTCCCTTCCATAACGAAAAATCCCCCTCTTTTACAGTCAGTCCCGAGAAACAGTTTTATCATTGTTTTGGGTGTGGTGCGCATGGTACCGCCATTGGATTTTTGATGGAATATGACCAGATGAGCTTCCCCGAAGCGATTCATGAGTTAGCCGATTCAGTTGGGATGACAGTACCGACTTCACACACTATCGCCCCGAACCCAGTCAAGCAAAGCCTCTATGACTTATTAGATAAAGTCAGTCAATTTTATATTCATCAATTACAAACGCATCCTAAACGAGATCTATTTACGCGCTATCTCAAACAGCGCGGCTTATCAAGCGCAACTATCGACCACTTTGGCATAGGGATGGCGCCAGATGGGTGGGACAATGTCTTAAAGACCTTCGGTGGTTCGCAGCAAGCAATACAACAACTCAATGAAGCAGGTTTATTAAGCAGCAATGAGAAAGGACGCACTTATGATCGCTTTCGTAAGCGGGTGATGTTTCCGATACGGGATCGTCGTGGGCGCGTGATTGGTTTTGGTGGTAGGGTTTTAGACGATAGCACGCCTAAATATCTTAACTCTCCAGAGACCCCGGTGTTTCATAAAGGTCATGAATTGTATGGTTTATATCAAGCGCGTAAAGCCAACCGGAAACTAGAACGCATCGTTATTGTTGAAGGATATATGGACGTTATCGCTTTAGCAGAAAAAGGCATTAGCAATGCGGTGGCAACCTTAGGCACGGCAACGACACCAGAACATTTACGGCAATTACAACGCAGTACACCAGAAGTAGTGTTTTGTTTTGATGGCGATAGAGCTGGGCGCGAAGCTGCCTGGCGAGCGGCAGAAAATGCTTTGCCGTTATTGGGTGGCAATCATCAACTGAAGTTTATGTTCCTACCCGATGGCGAAGATCCCGATACCCTAGTAAAACAATACGGTGCGAGTGTCTTTAATGAGCGGGTTGTAGCAGCAAAAAACTACTCTGACTTCTTTTTTGAAAGCCTAGAAAGTCGCGTCGATATCAACTCCTTGGATGGCCGAGCCAGACTGGTCGAAATTGCGCGACCATATCTGCGTCATATTCCGGCTGGAGTTTATCGAGACATGTTTGAGCAACGTTTAGCGGAACGAGCGCAAACGAGTACGTCGGTACTCCACAAGCACCTTGAGAAAGCGCCTGAAACACAAGCAGTGATTAGAAAGCCTGCACCGGTATCAACAGGCATATCACCGGTTCGAATGGCTATTACAATCTTATTGCAACACCCAGAGCTACATGCCGGTGTTGGCGAATTCGATAAAATTGCGACATTATCTCAACCGGGCAGCACTATTTTGGTTGAGCTACTTGAAACTTTACATCAACACCCTCATCTAAATACTGCAGCCCTATTAGAAAGGGCGAGAGAAACGGAACACGGTGAACACTTAAAAAAACTGGCTACTCAAACCTTGGATTTGAGCCCAAAAGAATTGCAACACGAGCTAATCGGTGTCGTCGAACAGCAGCAGCAAGCAGCGCTGAAATTGCGCCACGAATTTTTGATGGCAAAAGGGTTAAGTCAATTATCACAACAAGAACGGCAGGAAATACAACAACTAGCGATGCGAATGAAGCGGTAGCTGGAAATGTTGCGCATCAAAAGACGTGCAAGATTATAGGCTTATCGTTATAATAGTCGGTTCGCACTATTTGTCAGACATGATGAAGAAAGAGGTCAAATGAAAGATCAACAATCTCGTATTAAAGCGCTTATCACCTTAGGTAAAGAGCGTGGCTATCTTACTTATGGTGAGATCAATGATCATCTGCCTGAGGATCTGGTTGATGCAGACCAGATTGAAGATATTATCGGGATGTTTAGTGACCTCGGCATCATGGTGCATGAAGATGGTATGGATACGGATGAGATGGAACGGCTGGCCGAAGCCGCCTCATCGGGTGATGAAGTCTCAGCTGAAGAAGCAGCCGCAGTACTGGCAAGTTCTGATGGTGAATTTGGTCGCACAACAGATCCTGTCCGGATGTATATGCGTGAAATGGGGTCAGTTGAACTATTGACCCGTGAAGGCGAAATCGTGATTGCAAAACGCATCGAAGCGGGCTTACGCGAAAGTCTGTATATGCTCTCGACATACCCACCCTGTATTACTAACTTCTTAGAGCTGTACGATGCGGTTGAAGCCGGTGAAATGCGCTTAAATGAGTTGATCAAAGGCTTTATCTTGCCCGAAGATGATGACGCTACAACCGTTGCAGAAGAAGTCGATACCGCCGTCGATGAGAATGATGACGAAGATGACAATGCGGCTGGGGTTGATCCTGAAGAAGCGCGTGAGCGGTTCCAAGTACTACGTGATGCTCATCAAGCAGCAGAGAAAGCTAAAACGGCTCAACAGGATGATTTAGCAGCATTAAATGAAGCGGTCAGTAGCCTCTTTATGGAATTCAAATTAACACCAAAAACCTTGAATTTTTTAAATGCCTTAATGAACGACACGGTTGAAGTTATTCGTAAGCAAGAACGCACTATCGCTAAAATTGTGGTTGATCAAGCCCGTATGAACCGCCGTGATTTTATTGATTCATTCACCGGTAACGAAGTTAACCTTGAATGGACCGACAAACATATTCGCGCGAAGAAACACTATTCATCGACGATTAAAAAGAACCTTGATCAAGTGCTAGAAGCACAAAATATTATGGCCGATCTAGCGAATGATCGGGAAATGAGCATTGGCGAGATTAAAGAAATCAGTCGCCAAATGTCGATAGCGGAAGCCAAAGCGCGCCGTGCTAAAAAAGAAATGGTCGAAGCAAATCTACGGCTAGTGATATCTATCGCCAAAAAATATACCAACCGTGGTTTACAGTTCTTGGATCTGATTCAAGAAGGTAATATCGGCTTGATGAAAGCAGTTGATAAGTTCGAATATCAACGTGGTTATAAGTTCTCTACCTACGCAACATGGTGGATTCGTCAAGCGATCACGCGGTCTATTGCAGACCAAGCACGCACCATTCGTATTCCAGTGCATATGATTGAAACGATTAACAAATTGAACCGGATTGCACGTCAAATGTTACAAGAAATGGGTCGGGAACCGACGCCAGAAGAATTGTCAGAACGTGTCGATATGCCAGAAGATAAGGTCAGAAAAGTCCTTAAGATCTCTAAAGAGCCTATTTCAATGGAGACGCCAATTGGTGATGATGAAGACTCAAGTTTGGGTGACTTTGTCGAAGATGTGAACGTGATGTCTCCGCAAGATTCTGCAATGATCGAAGGGTTAAGAGAAGCAACGCAAGGTATGCTCGGTGGGCTAACAGAGCGAGAAGCGAAAGTATTACGGATGCGATTTGGTATCGACATGAATACCGATCACACATTGGAAGAAGTGGGCAAACAGTTCGATGTGACGCGCGAACGTATTCGCCAAATTGAAGCGAAAGCATTACGTAAACTTCGTCACCCAACACGATCTGATCAGTTACGCAGTTTCCTAGATAGCGATAATTAAAAGTTTCGGGCCCATAGCTCAGTTGGTTAGAGCACTCGACTCATAATCGATTGGTCCCAGGTTCAAGTCCTGGTGGGCCCACCAAAATTAAACCCAATACCGAAGGGTATTGGGTTACTTTATGAAAGTCATCAAAAGGGAATGAGGCTATGCGCAAGACGAAGGATGTTGCTCAATCCTCGGTTGAACTTGTCGTAGTTAACTGATATAAAACAAGATATTAGAGTTGCGTTATAAGCTATATTAGACATTTTTAGATTGATAATGTAGTTTCGATATACACAAGAACGAAAGATAGCATACAGTTACCCATGCACTAGGGTAGGTGTTGACGAAAAGATAAATGCTGGCCGACACCCCGCCTTAGCACAACTTAACAAGGACAAGGTTGGGATGACGCGTACCGTTCGCAAAGAGGACAGTAAACCGATTAATGTTGCTGTTTGTGGCAATAAATCATCCGTATTTGAGCAATATCGACAAGAATTGCAAGATATTGGATACGATTTAAGAATCACTCCTGAAGTTACAAATACGACTAAGCATGTCTCGAATTCCGATATTTTGATTGTTGCAGCAACAGAGTTAGAGTTGTGTCAGGCTTTATTTCAAAATAATAATCTACCCTTCCTCGTTTATGATATCGACCGTATACCAGCCGAAACAACAGTGCATGATCTGTATCACGAGGCTGTAGGGTATTTTGTCGATGCACCTTCAGCGAAAAGCATCTGTTTAAATATTCAATTAGGTTTGCAGCGTCATCGAGAGCGTGAAGTTTACGCAAAACGGATGCAAGACATCACAGAGAAAATTGAAAATAACCGCTTAACGGGTATAGCAACGGGTTTACTAATGGGTAAAACTGGCCTGTCAGCGGATCACATCTTTGATGAAATCAAGTCAATTAGCAGGAGCAAGCAACAACGCGTTGCGGATGTGGCAACTGAGATTATTCGTGTTTTAAGTCATGACGAAGTTGAAACTTCAAAAATGAAAACCATCAGAACGAGACCCATTAGAAACCTTAGTTTGTGGCTCGAAGGCACGGTCTTTGGTAAAAGCAAAAATAAGTAATGGCCGAGGCAGTACGCAACAGAAATAAGTGGCTGATTCAATGCTTAGTCGCGATCATCTATTGTTTGTTTGCTTTGTCAACACAACAATATGCCTCCTTGCTCGAGGACCAGCCGATTATTTGGCCTGCTGCAGGGTTTGCGATTGCAGTATTGATTCGCTTAGGTTTGTATTATGCCCTCGGTATATTTGCCGGTGCGGTAACTGCGGGGCTAGTACTTGGTTATGCTACGCCTTTGGCGGTAATCAATGCCTTCGGCGAGACTTTAATGCCTATTTTGGCGGTATATTTATTATACTTTTTACCCTTTTCGGCTAATTTCTATCGGCTCAATGATTATTTATCCTTGGTTTTTGCCAGCGCTATAGCTGCGGCGGTGGGCGCGCTATTCATTGCCTTGATGGATATTTATAGCGGTTTAGCGCCGCTGGATGATGCTTATGGGATCGTGCTCAGTTGGTGGATGAGCGATATGTTAGGCATTGTCATTCTAACGCCATTACTGCTGTTATATAGCTCCGTTGCATTGCCTAAAGTCATCACGAAGCAATCGATAGAAACCGTATTATTAGTCGCATTTGCTACCTTTAATGCCTTGATAGTATTGATAGGGTGGGACTTTGGACTTGTCCTCACGTTTAAAAGTAGTTATTTACTGGCGATTCCATTGCTCTGGTCAATATTACGTTTCGGCCAAGTGATGACGGCATTGATCGTCTTTGAATATACCTTGATTGGTATCTGGGGTTTGCTGTTAAAACAAGGTTTTTTTATCGGTGCCGATTTGCAAGCTAATGCCAGTTTGTTTTGGGCCTACTTCATGGTAATGGGCTTAATTAGCCTGACGGTTTCTTACATCGTTAATGAACGGAATATGCTCTATCAGGCGATAAATCAAAGTCAGGCTGGGAACTATATATTCAATAGCCGAAACCTACAGTTTGAGTTTATTAATAATGCGACTTTGAATGCGTTAGGCGTGCCTTTTAGAAAAGCGTTGAAATTAGGCCCGGTGGATTTAAAACCGCTTTATGATCAACAGCAGTTCAGGATGGTATTGAGCCCATTATTAGAAAAACAACGTGCGGCTGTGAGTTTCGAAACAATGATCAAAGCAGGTGGAGATCAGGGCTTGTACCCAGCAGAAGTGCATATACAAAATATTGATTATATTAATCGAGATTGTTATTTCGCGTCGGTCATTGATATTTCAGAGCGATTGGCTAAAGAGCAACAACTGCGACTTGGTAATCAGGTCTGCGAATTAACGCCGCAAGCGATTATGATTACCAATAAAGAAAATGTCATCATTCGCGTCAATAAAGCATTTTGTGATATTACCGGTTATCAAGCAGACGAAGTGTTGGGACGCTCGCCCGATATCTTAAATGTCGATCGTTATAATAAATTGTTCTATGAGGCTTTTTGGAAGCGTTTGCATGACGAACAGCTATGGAAGGGAGAGGTGTATAGCGGCCGCAAAAATGGCGAAACCTATTTGCAAAGTTTGACGATTAAGTTATTACATGATGATCAGGGTGAAATAGAACATTATATTGCGATGTTCACGGATATTACACAGGAGCGAGAGCAAGCGCTGCATTTCAAGCAGTTGGCTGAATTTGATCATTTAACGAATCTAGCCAATAGGACTTTGCTGCAACAAAGTTTTAAATCTGCGCTGGCGTTGGCTAAACGTCATCAGAAACGATTAGCGGTAATTTATATTGATTTAAATGATTTCAAACCCGTCAATGATACATATGGTCATACCGTCGGTGATAAGGTGCTACGACAGGTAGCGGAGCGGATGAAGGCGTGTATCCGAGGCAGTGATACGGTCTCAAGGATTGGTGGAGATGAGTTCAGTATATTATTGAGCGAAGTTGATAGCATGACCGTTTGCGATACTATGGTCGAAAAGTTAAAAGCCGTAATTGCAAAACCGGTCAAGGTTGGCGACATTACTGTGCACATTACAGCGAGCATGGGGACGGCGAATTATCCGGAGCAAGGTGATAGTCTAGAGGCACTATTGAATTTTGCCGATCTGGCGATGTATAACGATAAAGAAAAGATGAAACAAGTTTAATCAATGAGGGTAAGCGAGCATATTTGTGTAATATAAAGATGGTAGAAGAAGTTTAAGGACTTATCACCCTAATAAGCCCAAAGAGGAATCGCTGTACATGAAAACATCGGATCTATTTGTTAAAGCACTAGAAAATGAAGGGGTTGAATATATCTTCGGGCTTCCCGGTGAAGAGAACCTCGACTTCCTCAACTCACTTAAAGATTCTAAGATTCGCTTGATATTGACGCGTCATGAGCAAGGCGCAGGCTTTATGGCTGCAACCTATGGTCGTTTGACAGGTAAGCCTGGTGTTTGCTTATCAACATTAGGCCCGGGCGCGACGAATCTTGTGACTCCAGCAGCGTACGCCCAGTTAGGCGGCATGCCAATGTTGATGATAACGGGTCAAAAACCCATAAAATCCAGTAAACAAGGCCAGTTCCAAATTGTTGATATCGTGAATATGCTTCGGCCTATCACGAAATATACCAAGCAAGTGGTGCACGGCAATAATATAGCTGCAATCGTACGAGAAGCATTTCGTATCGCAACAGAAGAGCGGCCCGGCGCGGTACATATTGAATTGCCGGAGGATATTGCCGCGGAGCCTGCGGATGACCGGATGTATCGCGTTGCCACCACGCGCCGACCAGATGCGGATAATCGAGCCATAAAAACAGCAATCAAGATGTTGGAAGATGCTGAGATGCCTTTAATCTTGGTTGGTGCGGGGGCGAATAGGAAAAGAGCCAGTGTCGCTTTAACGGCATTGATTGATCAATTGGGCATTCCTTTTTTCAATACCCAGTTGGGTAAAGGTGTCATTGATGAACGTCATCCTGCGTACCTAGGGACAGCCGCACTATCAGATCATGATTTTTTACATTGTGCGATAGAGCGAGCCGATGTGATTTTAAATGTGGGTCATGATGTGATTGAAAAACCGCCTTTTTTCATGAAAGAGGGCGGCTCTAAAGTGATTCATGTCAATTTTCAACCAGCACAAATTGACCCGGTTTACTTTCCGCAATTGGATGTGGTGGGAGATATTGCGGTCTCAATCAATCGCATTAAAACTGGGCTAACGAAACAGGCGCACTGGGATTTCTCCTATTTCTATCGGGTGAAAGAGGAAGTACAGACGCGTTTATCACGTTACAGTGAAGATACCCGCTTTCCAATATTGCCACAAAGCGCGGTACATACGATCCGACAAGCTTTAGATGAAGACGGCATTCTCACGCTAGATAATGGCATTTATAAAGTATGGTTCGCACGTAATTATCCTTGTTATCAGAATAATTCCTTATTATTGGATAACGCTTTAGCCACCATGGGCGCAGGTTTACCTTCAGCGATGCTTGCAAAACTGATTAATCCTGATCGCAAAGTGATCAGTGTTTGTGGCGATGGCGGGTTTATGATGAACTCCCAAGAATTAGAAACGGCAGTCAGGCTGGGTTTGGACTTGGTGGTGATTATTCTGAATGATAATGCGTATGGCATGATTAAATGGAAACAAGAAGGCATGGGCTTTGATAGTTTTGGATTAGATTATAGTAATCCAGACTTTGTAAAATATGCTGACAGTTATGGGGCGACAGGTTATCGACCTCAAAGCCACCAAGAATTCAGCGATATTTTGCAAAAAGCACTGCAGTCTAAAGGCGTTCATTTGATTGATTTGGCCATAGATTATTCATTGAACCATGCTATTTTGAATGAAGGTCTAAAAGAAAAAATCTGCATTCTATAAGGGAGTAAACCATGGGTAATATAGAACATTTCCCCTTGATGTTGGCGGGCAGTGATAAACGAAACGAGCAGCACGTTGAAGTCACTTCACCATTTGACGATCACTTGATTGCAACTGTTGAAACAGCAAAGTCGAGTGATATCGATTTTGCACTAGACACCGCGCATCAATTATTTGCCAATCGCGATAACTGGTTAACCGTCGTTGACAGAATAGCGATTCTTGAACGTGCCATTGAATTAATACAAGCCCAAGCCGACTCGTTAGCCTCGGGAGCTGCAGAAGAAGGGGGTAAACCCTTAATCGATTCAAAAGTCGAAATGGTACGTTGTATCGACAGCATCCGATTATGCGCAGACACCCTACGTAATGATGTTTGTAAGCCGGTGCCGATGGCGGTTAATGCCGCATCACAACATCGTTTTACAATCATGAATAAGGAGCCTATTGGGGTTGTGGTAGCGGTCAGTGCGTTTAATCACCCCTTAAATTTAATTGCCCACCAAGTGGGACCGGCGATTGCTGCGGGTTGTCCAGTGATAGTGAAGCCAGCGGAAAACACCCCGCTTTCATGCTTTAGGCTGGTTCGTTTGTTTCACCAAGCAGGTTTACCGGAAGCATGGTGCCAAGTGTTATTGCCTGAAAACCATGATATTGCTGAAGCCTTAGTCACCGATCCGCGAGTGGCTTTTTTTAGTTTTATTGGCAGTGCGAAAGTGGGTTGGTATTTGCGCTCTAAACTGGCACCTGGTACGCGTTGTGCTTTAGAACATGGTGGTGTGGCTCCCGTTATTATGACAGCCGATGCTGATATTGATAGCGCCATTCCTGCTTTGGCAAAAGGTGGGTTTTATCATGCGGGTCAAGTGTGCGTATCAGTGCAAAGGTTATATGTGCATCAATCGATTGCAGCACAAGTTGCAGAAAAACTATCAGCCGCCGCACAAAAAATGGTGGTGGGCGATCCTTTGTCAGATAAAACAGAGGTCGGCCCCTTGATTCGTGAGGGAGAAGTGGCACGCGTGGCGACTTGGGTACAAGATGCAATCGATGAAGGAGCGACAGTCGTTTGTGGCGGTCATACGTTACCGAATCATTGTTATGAGCCAACGGTGTTATTGAACCCATCTAAACAGAGCAAGGTGTCCCAAGCCGAAGTGTTTGGCCCCATTGTATGCATCTACCCCTTCGAGGACTTAGATGAAGCCATTGCCGATGCTAATGCATTGGATGTGGCATTCCAAGCGTCGGTGTATAGCAGCAATATTGATACGGCAATGTATATTGCTGACCGATTAGCAGCTTCTGCAGTGATGATTAATGAGCATACTGCGTTTCGTGTGGATTGGATGCCATTTGCGGGTCTGCGTCACTCGGGTCTAGGGACTGGCGGTATTCCTTACACTTTAGATGATATGCAAGTCGAGAAAATGATTGTAGTGACATCTAAAGGGATTCGTTAACGATGTAAAAATACGTGGCGCGATAAAAAAGCTTGATCAAAAGTCAGATCTTCTCTATATTTTCTTCTCAAAGTTTTCTTGATTATATTGGGAGTGAAGAATGCTGACAGAACGCCAACAAGATACCTACGATTTTATTGTTCAATACATTGAACAATATGGTCGCTCGCCCTTATTATCCGAAGTTGCTCGAGGCATTGGCCTAACATCACAAGGCTCAGTTCATAACTATATCCAAGCCTTAGTTAATGAGGGGCTTATTTTGCGCACCGTCGGCCGTTCGCGTGGTTTACAACTGGCCAACGAGAAACAAAAAAAATGGTCTGTCACACTACCTATCATGGGGCGGATCGCTGCGGGTCGTTTAATTGAAGCGGTGCCCGATGAAGATGAAATTGATTTGGGTGACATGTTTGCCGGTAAAGACCGCTTTGTTTTAAAAGTCAACGGCGACTCGATGATCGATAAAGCGATTATGTCAGGTGATTGGGTCGTTGTGCAGTCACAACAAACAGCACAACATGGCGATATCGTGGTGGCTTTGGTCGATGGCTTTGATGCGACGTTAAAAACATTATTGATTAATGATGACCAGACGATGACGCTGATGCCCGCTAATGCAAATTATGACCCTGTTACATTGCCTGCGGATCGCATTAGTATCCAAGGTGTCGTTGTCGGGCAATTACGCACTTATCCGTAACAAACGATAGAAGATGACGGCCTCCGCTTCAACGTGGCCAAGGGTGATAGCCTTGGTGGATATGAACTGCTTTTTTGCCGCGGTCGAGCAATTAGACAATCCCGATTGGCGTCAAAAACCAGTTGCGGTGACTAATGGTCTATTGGGAACCACGATCATTACCTCGTCCTATGAGGCGCGCGCCTATGGCGTGAAAACAGGCATGCGCTTGAATCAGGCCAGAAGTCTTTGTCCAATGTTGATCCAAGCACCTTCACGGCCAGATCGTTACGCCGCTTTATCAACGAAAATCATGGCGTCATTGCAACAAATCACTCCCGATGTGGAAATTTATTCGGTCGACGAGGCTTTTTTGGATGTGACGCGTTGCCAAAGTTTGTGGGGACCGCCGCAACGGATAGGTACGTTGATTAAAAAGGCCGTATATCAAGCATCAAATTTATATTGCTCTGTCGGTATTAGTGGTGACAAAACAACGGCAAAATTTGCAGCCAAGCGCCATAAACCTGATGGTTTATCGGTCATTCCGCCTTCAGAATCTGAGCAAGTTCTAGCGCCTTATCTCGTGTCTGAACTCAGCGGTATAAACAGCGGTGTGGCGGGATTCTTAAAACAGTATGGAGTGATTGTCTGTGGTGATATGAAGACATTACCGATCAGTATTTTAGCCAAACGCTATGGTAATGTGGGTCGGCGGATTTGGTTAATGGCACAAGGTTTAGACCCTGACAAAGTACAAACCAATATCAAAGCGCCGAAAACAATGGGGCATGGTAAAAATATGCCGCCAGAAACGAAAGATAAGCATCTTATTTTGACCTATTTCCAACACATGGCCGAAAAGCTGGCGGCTAGGCTGCGATTATATGGTTTTCATACCAAGCAATTTTGGATTAGTTTGAAAACAACGCAAGGGTGGTTAACGTTAAAAGCCTGTACGACCTATGAGACAGATGATGGCAAGCTTATCTTTAGTTTATGCCAGCGTTTCATGGTGGATTTATGGCGTGGTCAAGGCGCTTGGCAAGTCAGAATTGTGGCTTTAGATTTACAGTCAGAAAAGCAGGGTGACCTATTTGAGTTCGCGACGGCAGAGCCACAACGGGATAAGTTAAACCTTGTGATGGATGATATTAATCGGAAGTTTGGTGAGTTTATGGTAGCGCCATCACGTTTGATAGCGCGTTCCGAGATGCCTAATGTGATAACGCCTTCTTGGCAGCCCGAAGGTCATAGAAAAACGGTGTAATTAAGGCAAAGGGTAGTTTTGTGAGCTAGTCATGCACGCGGGACAGACAGCGACAACAATCTACATTATAATGCAAGCATTATGATCTATCTGAATCAAATAAAGAAGACGGGAATCATTGTCACATTGGCTATGTTAGCGGCGTGTAGCAGTACAACACCAGCTGTAAAAAATGCGTCTGTAGATAAAGATGTCAGCGTAACAACGAAGCAAAAAGTGTCGGCCCCAACCTCTTGGCTACGAGCGTATGGCAAACGACAAGAAGCTAAACCTAATACCTTAAGCAAGACGAGTCATGAATCAGAGGATGATGTGTGGTTGCGGATCCGGGGTGGTTTTGCGATGGCACCGGACTTACCCTTGAATGAGCCAACACAAAAACAATTAGATCTGTTTTTGGGAAACCGCCATTATTTAAAGACAGTAACCGAGCGAGCAAGGCCCTACTTGCACTATATCGTATCGGAGCTAGACAAACGCAATATGCCAATGGAAATTGCATTGTTACCGGTCGTCGAAAGCGGGTTTAAGCCGTATGTGTATTCCAATAGCGGTGCTGCGGGTTTATGGCAGTTTATGCCGGCGACTGGCAAGGTGTTTGGCCTTGAACAAAATGGTTGGTATGACGGCCGTAGAGATATCGTTGCTTCAACAGATGCGGCTTTGGATTATTTAGAAAAATTACATGGTGACTTTGGTGATTGGGAATTGGCCCTTGCGGCTTATAATGCCGGCGAAGGCACGGTTGGTCGGGCAATTAAGAAAAACCAAGAAGCCGGTAAGGATCTCGATTTCTGGTCATTAGATTTACCGAGTGAGACGACAGACTATGTCCCTAAATTACTGGCGATTTCACATTTGGTGTTTCAACCCGATGATTATGGCTTAAATTTACGACCGCTCGATAATAGGCCGGTATTTACCGTTGTCGATATCGGTTCACAAATTGATTTGTCTTTGGCAGCGAAGTTAGCCGGAGTCAGTAGTGATGAGCTCTATCGATTTAATCCGGGCTTGAATTACTGGGCAACACAGCCAGAAGGGCCGCATGAGTTAGTCATTCCAGTCGAAAAAGTTGATCTTTTCAAACGTAAATTAGCAGCCTTACCCGCGCAAGAAAGAATGCAATGGCAACGCCATGAAATAACACGAGGCGAATCCTTAAGTGGCATAGCTAAAAAATATCAGACCACTGTGGCAGCCTTAAAAAAGACCAATACATTGCGCTCTAACACTATTCGTGCGGGGCAACACCTAATGATCCCCATGTCAGTACAAAAAGCACATGCCTTTACTAGCCAAGACCAGTTGGCGAAACAACGACAAGCTAATGCCGCGAAAACAGGCAAAAAAATAATCCACGTCGTGAAAAAAGGCGACACATGGTGGGATTTGGCAAAAACCTATCAAGTCGATGTCAGAGAACTGGCCACATGGAATGGGAAAGCACCTAAAGATACTTTAGGCCTAGGACAAAAATTGACTGTATGGTCTAGCAAGGCGCTCAATAACGCTACGGCAATCAAGACGGTCAGTTATCAAATTAAAAGTGGTGATTCACTCTGGAAAATTTCCCAACAATTTAATGTCAGTGTGGCACAAGTCCGAGAATGGAATGGCTTAAGTAAACGCACATTGTTAAAGCCTGGGCAAAAACTAACCTTATACGTGGATGTTTAACGCTTAACACGCTCAAATAACACAAGGCCTGCCTTTTTCATCTAGATGAACATAGATAAATTGACCTTGTGCCACTTTCTCAATAACCACATTTTGCATCGGATTGCGCTCGATATAAATATCGATAGTCACTGTAATAGAGCTTTTACCAATAGCCTCAATAGTGGCATAAAGGCTGACAACATCGCCCACAAGTACCGGCTTCATAAAATGGAATTGGTCAATAGCTACCGTCACAACCCGTGCTTTGATACGCCGTACAGCCACAATACTACCCGCAATATCAGCTTGTGAAATTAACCAACCGCCAAAAATATCCCCAGCGGCATTGACATCACAAGGTCTAGCAACAATTCGCAAGGTAGGCTGTTCCTCGGGCAGTAAGTTCATAGTTTAATGCCCCTCATAAAGTGCCTCAATCTCGGCAGCATAACGCTGTAAGATTTGTGGGCGTTTGGCTTTTAACGTCGGCGTTGATAAATCATTTTCAACGGTCCAGGATTCGAGTGCAATGGTGATCTGGAGAATATCAGCATGACTCGGGAAGCCATGTAATTGTGTTTGGATTCGGTTCAACAATAATTGTACGATGTTGGGGTGCACTTTCAGTTGCTCAGGATCAGACAGCGTTAAATTGGCTTCTTGAGCTAAGCGAGACCAAGCGTCTTCATTGAGCACCAATAAAGCACTTAAGAAAGGCCGGCCTTCACCAATGACCAACACCGAGTCGATTAAGGGGTCTTTGCTAATGGCCATTTCGATATCCGTCGGAGAAACCTTTTCACCATTGCTCATGATTAGTACATCTTTTAATCGCCCGGTGATATAGAGAAAGCCCGAGACATCTTGATAACCCAAATCGCCGGTGTTGAGCCAACCATCGTCATCTATGGTTTCAGCGGTCGCGGCTTCATTTTGCCAATAGCCGAGCATCACGCCAGGGCTTTGTACTTGCAGTTCGCCTTCAGCGCTAAATCTAACCATCACATCTTGTAAAGGTAAACCGATACTTTTAGGTAAATTATGTGCAGTGGTATTCACGCTAATAACGGGACTGGTTTCAGTCAACCCATAACCTTGGAAAATAGGAATACCGAGTGCGATAAACGTCTTGGCAACATGTTCAGCCAGCGGCGCACCGCCACAGATAGCAACACGTAACTGTCCTCCCAGTTTGTTTTGTATCTTTTGACCAACGAGAAAGTGAAGAATAGGGTGCAATAATAAGGCCGGATGCCACGACACACGTTTTTGTTGATGCTCAAAATGACACCAGCCGATATCAACGGCCGCTTGAAATAGTTTTTGTGCCAGCGGAGGTTTTTGTTGTAATTGATCTTGTATTTTATTAAATACGCGTTCATATATGCGTGGAACGCTAATGAGCACTGTTGGTTGTTGTTCTACTAGGTCTTCTGCTAGAAGTGGGATAGAGCGTGCATAGATGATAGTCGATCCAGACATCATCGCTAGATAATAACCAATACTCCGTTCCAAGGTATGAGATAAGGGCAGAAATGATAAAAACCGGTCGTTAGGGTAAACAGGAATACTTTGTGTGCCACTCCAGGCATTCCATAGCATATTATGATGACTTAGCATAACGCCTTTCGCTGGGCCAGTGGTGCCCGAAGTGTAGACAATGGAGGCTAAGTCATCGGGGTTAAGTGCTGGTGGAGAGGGAATGGTCAGGCTATCAATATCACTGAGCCAAGCGTCGAGAGACAAGCATTGTGGTAAATGTTCGTCTGCTGCTGACGCAGACAAGGTGATAATACGATCTAAGTCTTTTAATACCGCGTGTTGTGTTAACTCGGGTTGTTCGGATAAATCTTCAAGTAATAATAATTTGGCCCCCGAGTTTTTCAAAATATAGGCTACATTATCAGCACGGTCATTAGGGTAAAGTGGCACAGTGACGAGACCTAGACTGAGTGCGGCTATATCAAAATAGATCCACTCGCAACAATTTCTGAGCATAATCGCAACGCGATCGCCGGGATCAAATTGTTCCTTGGCCAAGACGGCGCGTCGATGTTCGACAATAGTCGCGATTTGTTGCCATGTCACGTCCTGCCATTGTTGTGTTTGAATATTAAATTCTCGACACGCCAATGCATCTGGACTGCGCTTGGCACGTTCAGTCAACAAACCGGGTAAATGTTGTGCAATGTCGGGTGAAATGATGTCTGTGTGTGTCATAACCAATCCTCCCATCGTAAGTGAGGTGTGAATCGTTGTCCTGTCGTGATACTGAGCTGTGTCAGTTGTAAGAAGCAGACGTCGGCACCCTGTTGCTGGAGGTAATGCATCGGGCCACCACGAAAAGGCGCAAAGCCCGTGGCGAACACCATACCGGCATCAAGAAGATCGGCGTCTTCAACAATATGATCTGCTAAACAACTAATACATTCATTTAATAGCCTTAATATCAATCGTTGTTGGATCGCATCGTGTTCGATAGTTTGGGTACTACCTGATGCCACAGCAAGCTTTTTGTGGCCATCGTAACGATAAAAACCTTGGCCATTCTTTCGCCCCAAATCTCCTTGCGATACCAAGGTGTTTAATGTGGTCGGGACGGCGAGATCAAGTGCTGGCGCGAGCATATTTGCGACCGATAAACAGATATCGAGTCCAACGGTATCTGCCAGTTCAATCGGGCCCATCGGCATACCAAAGTCCATAGCAACATGGTCGACAATGGTGGCCGAGACACCCTCCTCAACCAATTGAACAGCTTCTAGTAAATACGGCATTAATACGCGATTGACCAGAAAACCGGGAGAACTCTTAACGGGCAAAGGCAAACGGCCAATTTGGCGGGTGAATGCGGCAGCGTGTTGTGGCCAGACTCCGGCGGTGGTTTTACCTTGTACAATTTCAACCAATTGCATTTTGGCAACGGGGTTGAAAAAATGTAAGCCAACGAGGCGTTCGGGTTGTTGCAAGCCCTTCGCCAATGCTTCTAAAGGAATACTTGAGGTATTGGTCGCCAATAAGGCATGTTCTTGTAATTGGGGCTCTATTTGCAAGAATAAGGCTTTTTTAGCCGCCAGATCTTCGAAGATGGCTTCAATCACGACATCGGCTTTGGCAATACCTTGGCCAGTTATATCGGCTGTTAAGCGGTCAAAAGCCGCCTGGACTAAATGCGCTTGTTTTAATTGGCGTTCAAACAAGGTGTAGGCGCGAGATAATGCCGGGGCAATACGGTCGGCAGATTGGTCTTGTAAGCTAACGGTGAGTCCTTTTAAGGCACACCAGGCGGCAATATCACCCCCCATGATGCCAGCACCAATGACATGAACATGTTGCGCTTTAAAATCGGATGATTTCGCAAAGGCTTTGAGTCGGTCTTGTAGTAAAAATAAACGGACTAAGTTCTGAGCGGAGTCCGTTTGGATTAGCTTAGCGACCGATAAGGCTTCGGCTGCAAAATAATCATCACGATCCACCGGCCTATTTTGCCAGCAATCGATGAGGGCAAAGGGTGCAGGATAGTGTTTTTGTTGTACTTTGTTGGCGGTTTGCCTGCGTAAAAAATAAGCGACAATAGGCCGTAGCAAGGAGTGTGATAATACGCGTTTAACTGGCGCTGCGACTTGCGGGTCGGGTGGATCGAGAATTAAGTCACGTGCGTGTTTATGGAGTAACCTTTCAGGAACACAGCGATCGATCACCGCTAATTTTTTTGCTGCTTGGCCTGATAAGGTACGTCCGCTTAGCATGATTGTCATAGCAGGAATGACACCAATGACATCGATTAACCGAACACTACCGCCAT
This sequence comes from Piscirickettsiaceae bacterium, assembly GCA_024685995.1. GTDB lineage: Bacteria > Pseudomonadota > Gammaproteobacteria > Nitrosococcales > Methylophagaceae. Next base: position 44,328 of record JAIBDY010000013.1, read on the forward strand.
AACCTGGGTGAATCCCCAATTTAACTTCCGGTAAGCCAATACGGGTACGAGGACTGTCATCGGCAATGCGATAATCGCAGGCCAAAGCCAACTCCAAACCACCGCCAAGACAAAAGCCATGAATAATCGCGACGGTGGGGCAGGCTAGGTTTTCTAAGCGGGTGAAAATCGCTTGCACTTGTCGGATAGCTTGCGTAGTTTCCTCAACAGAATGTTGCTCAGCAAAGGTATTGATATCTGCACCAGCAATAAAGCCGTTTTGCTTATTAGAACGAATAATAACGCCACGTGGCGGCGCAATATAAAGCGATTCAAGTTCGATAGCTAAGGCTTTGATAACAGCCGCGGTTAACACATTGGTTTGGCTATCAGGCACATCAAGGCTTAAACAGACAATACCATCGGACGTCAGCGTTTTTTGCCAAATCATTGTCTCTGTCATGAGGTCGCTCCTTCCCTTGAAAGCAACATCGCACCGCCCTGACCACCGCCAATACATAGTGTTGCGACGCCCATAGCGGCATCATGTCTTTTCAACACCTGCAGTAAATGAAGGACTAAGCGAGCGCCGGTTGCCCCGACAGGGTGTCCCAGTGCAATGGCACCGCCATCGACGTTGAGTCGTGTCTGATCTAAGGCACCATAAGCACGTGCTAAATTTAACTGCTCACGGCAAAAAACATCGTCTTGCCAAGCCGCCAAACACGACAGTACTTGGGTCGCAAAGGCTTCATTGATTTCCCAATAATCAATGTCTTGAAGTGTCAGCTGATGACGTTGTAACAATGGGGGGACTGCATAGGCTGGTCCAAGCCCCATCTTGCTAGGATCTAATCCTGACCAATGGGTGTCGACTATTTGCCCTAAAATGGGCAAACCGTAATCATTGATGGCGTCTTCAGAAGCCAAGAGTAAACAAGCCGCCCCATCCGTTATTTGCGCACTATTGCCTGCGGTCACTAGCCCCCCTTTATCGAATACGGCCCTGAGATTAGCGAGTTGTGCGATAGAACTGTCTTTTCGTAACCCAGTATCTCGCTCGAAAACAAAACCATCACGGCTGATAATGGGCGTAATCTCAGATAGATAATGATTGTCGACGGCTTGAGCTAGCTTTTGGTGACTCTCGTAGGCAAACTGATCCATTTGCTCACGTGTAATATTGAAGTGATAGGTTAATACTTCGGCCGTTTGGCCCATTGATAAATTGACCGTAGGATCGGTTAGGCCTTTTAGCAAGCCGATGACGGGTGAAAAATGGCTTGGTCGTAGTGTTGATAAGGCCTGTAACTTGGCTTTGAAAGATCGTGCTTTTTGCCAGTGACCCAACCAACGAACCATGTCGTGATTGAATAAGACGGGTGCATGACTCATGGCTTCGCAGCCACCAGCTAGCACTAAATCGCTTCGACCAATGCTAATATTGGTTGCGGCATTATCAATGGCTTGCATCGCAGATGCGCAATTTCTTTGTACAGTCCAAGCGGGTACCGATTCACCACAGCCCAGACGCAAAGCAACAATACGGGCAATATTGGCTTCGTCAGGACGGGGCATCACACAACCTAAAATGACTTCGTCTAGTGCATTGGGTTCAAAAACTTGACGTTTCAATAAGGGGCCTGCAGCCGCCAAGGCGAGGTCCGCGCTTGTCAGAGGCCCGGGTTGACCGGACACTTTAAGAAAAGGTGTACGACTACCATCTACAACATAGACATTGCGATAAGGATAAGCAGGATGTTGCGTATCAGCATTCATGAGGCATCCTCCTTCAGATCGGTATCAAAATGGTCAACGGCAATAATTTGTTCCCTCGCAGCTCTAGCGGTGGTGACGATCTGATATTCATTCTCGGTAATCAAGCCGATCTCTAAGGCGTCATCGATAGCATCTATGGCGGATTGTCTAATCCTTTTTTCAATGGGTTCTGCGGCAACACATTGCGCCAAGGCAGATTCTAATTGTGCTAAAGGATCAGATGGGTTTTGTGGCTGGTGGATACCGGCGATAAGGCGCTCACGTACTTCACTGGGTTGCATTAGCATTGCCGCAATTGTATGACTTAAGTCATCGCTAGGGGCTTTATAACGAGGGCCCAATGGGAAAATAATGAGCCGTAATACGCCAGCGAGGGTGCGATTAGGAAAATTATCCACCACCCCAACCAAGGCTTGCTGTGCTTGATAAATAGCATGCGTACATGCCCATTCAGCAAGCGGTTGATCGTCATCAGATTGCTGATGCTGAAAGTGGCGCAATGTACAGCTGGCAAGATAAAGCTGACTTAACACATCGCCGAGGCGCGCTGACAGGGACTCTTTACGTTTTAAAGCGCCGCCGAGCAAGGCTAGGCTGAAATCCGTCGCCACCGCCAAAGCAGCGCTGAGATGGTTGAGCTGTTGATAATAAGTTGTCAACGGCGAATGAGGTGCTTGGCTACCACGACCTTTCGACACTGAAAAGGCAAAACTCCGACCTATATTGCCGACGGTATAACGCGCATGTTGTATTAAAAGCTGATCGAGTTCACCGACAGCTTGTGTCTTGTCATCAAGCGCTAGCACGGCCATTTCCTGAATAACATAAGGGTGAGATCGGATTGACCCCTGACCAAAAATAATCAGATTACGAGTCAGAATATTTGCACCTTCCACCGTGATACTAATCGGAATCGCTTGGTAGGCGTGCGCCAACACATTTTTGGGGCCAAAACAAATACTTTTACCACCATGAATATCCATCGCATCGTTAATGATATGACGCATGGTTTCGGTTAAATGATATTTAGAAATCGCTGACAATACGGCCGGGCGTTCACCGTCGGTAACCGCTTGCGCCGTGGTGATCCTAGTGGCATCAATCATATAAGTCAGTGCCGCCATACGAGCCAATATATCGGCCACACCTTCAAACCGGCCAATAGGCAGATGAAATTGCTCGCGAATGCGGCTATAAGCCGACGTGGTTTGGCAGGCTAATTTTGCCGCACCACCACTTAAAGCGGGTAATGAAATCGACCGGCCCGCAGCGAGCGACTCCATCAACATGCGCCAGCCCTTACCAGCTTGTTCAACGCCACCAATAATCCAATCTAATGGGATGAAAACATCTTTGCCCCAATTGGGACCATTTTGAAAGGCCATTGCCATCGGCCAGTGTCGACGACCAATCTCAACGCCTTCTGTATCGGTCGGGATGAGGGCTAGCGTGATACCAACATCTTCGATATCACCTATCAAATGTTCTGGATCATAAAGATGGAAAGCCAAGCCGAGCAAGGTCGCGACTGGGCCTAAAGTGATATAGCGTTTTTCCCAATTTAATAAGATACCGTCAATCGTTTCCCCTTTGAACTCGCGACGACAGACAATACCGGTGTCCGGTAAATTGCTGGCATCACTACCGGCTTGGGGGCCGGTTAAGGCAAAACAAGGTAATTCTTCACCACTGGCCAAGCGAGGCAAGTAGTAGTCCTTTTGTGCCTGTGTACCATAATGGAGCAATAATTCAGCAGGCCCCAAGGAGTTAGGCACCATGACGGTGACAGCGGCCGTTAAGCTGCGGCTAGCGACTTTCATCACCATTTGTGAATGGGCGAGTGGTGAAAAGCCTAGGCCGCCGTATTCTTTAGGAATAATCAGACCGAAAAAGCGTTGTTCTTTAAGGTACGACCAGATCTGTGGCGGTAAATCGTGTTCATAATGGGTAATATTCCAATCATTCAGTTGAATACATAAGTTTTCTGTTGGGCCATCCAGAAAATCATGTTCTTCTCGGCTCAATTGGTGGCGAGCACTGTTTAATAGGCGTTGCCAATTGGGTTTACCGCTAAAGAGTTCGCCATCCCACCATACCGTGCCGGATTCTAAGGCTTCACGCTCGGTATCAGACAAAGCCGGCATCGCTTGTTGGAAAGCCGCTAAAATAGGCTTGATGACGATTCTCTGGCGATATGATGTGATGAGCAATGGTGTGATGAGTAAGATAAGAACAAAGATTGCAGAGAATAGGTAACCACACAACAGCAATATGAGTGCAATGATGAGTAGTAACGGAAAGATCCATAATCGTTTCATATCAAGCTCCTTGTCGTATCACCTGCTCGTCTTTATTGGTGTCATCACCAGTATTGGCTAATGGTATCGCGCAATCCCCTTGCGCGTTACAAATAAAACCTTCTTCATCCCAAGGTAAATTACGATATGCAGCAACCTCATCGAGCCCGATAAATGGATATTTGATGATGTCAAAGTAAGGTGAATAATCGAAGTCTCGAGGGATATATAGCTTGGTATTACGTCTATAAAAGCGTAAACCTTGTTCGGTGTGCTCAATAACAGGTAATACCGGATAGTTAACAGAAACAAAGGCCTCGGCTAACATCGAAGAACAAATGGTTTTTGTTGAATCACCAGCATGGTAGCGAAACAAACTGGAACGCCAGCGGCGGGGAATGAGGTTGTAAGGCAGTAAAAACCGAGCTAAATCAAATAATTGGCGCGTGTGGTATTGGTAACCCAGTTTATTCAAGGTGTGTTGAATCACAGCATTCCTGTCTTGCAAAGTGAGGCTTCTAGGACGGCAGATACGAAGGTGGTCATCTTTGTATTTTTGCAATGGCATGACAATCGTACCTTGACCCAATACCGCCTCGATAATCAAATGGGTATGCGGCGTAATGGCATATTGGCTGAGCGATGTAGGCGCAATGCCCGCCGAATTAAGTTGGTGGTAATTACCCAAATAGAGCATAGAATGTGTCCAAGGGCTCTGAGTGATCAGCTTGATGATATTACTGACACGACTACAGCCCTCGACCAAAATAATATCGCCAGGTTTGAGCTCGTCGCACAGCCGATCATAATTGGTCAGCGATGTGAAGTTAACGGGGCGCTCGGGCTCATAAGTTAGCCATGCAATAAACTTTCGAGTTATCCATTTCCCTAAAGAAAACATGAGACCTCCTAGATTACCGAGTCTAATACCTTAGACTACGAATAGGAGAGAAAGTTACGGTGGGTCAGTTTATAGGTGTTAGTCTCGGTGTATGGCGAGAAGAGTGACCAGCAATCATTGACCGCCTAAAAAACCTTGTTGACGCCAAGCTTCATAGCTAATGATAGCAACCGAATTGGATAAATTTAGGCTACGATTCGATGCCTGCATCGGAATTCGGATTCTTTGCTCTGTCGGAACGCTCTCGATAATCGTCTCTGGTAGCCCTGAGGTTTCAGAACCAAACAGCAATACATCCCCAGCTTGATAGTTAACTTGATGATAAGCTTGCGAGCCTTTGGTAGTACATGCAAAGATCCGATGCTCACCCATGATGCTCAGGAAATGTTCGTAATCTGTATAGCGACTGACATTTGTCA
>JAIBDY010000021.1 GCA_024685995.1 Piscirickettsiaceae bacterium
ATACTGTGACAGGGACTGTTGCTGGTTTACCGGTTGGCGATGCTGATGGTGTGATGGATACCGTGACAGGGACTGTTGCAGGATTAACCGGTAGCGGAGCATGTTCCCTTGATGATGCTAGCTGTACAGTGGAAAGTTTGACTGGCGATGGTAGTACTGACGTTGTTGACACCGTGACAGGAACTGTTGCTGGATTAACTGGTGGTGATACTGCAGGCTTAGTTGACGGTATCACGGGTACGGTTGAGGGATTAACTGGCGGTGATACTGCAGGCTTAGTAGACGGTATCACGGGTACAGTTGAAGGATTGACTGGCGGCGATACTGTAGCAGGGCTAGTTGACGGTATCACAGGTACGGTTGAAGGTTTGACCGGCCAAGTTGACACTGGTGAAACTGGGTTAGTTGTCGGTATTGCAGGCACAGTGGATGGTATCGTTGATGCTGGCGGTTTGGTTGACGCCGGTGATACTGATTTAGTTATCGGTGTAGCAGGAACAGTTGACGGTTTAATCGATGCTGATGATGGCTTAGTTGACGACGTCACGGGGACTGTAAGTGGTCTGCTTGGTGGCGGTGTTTTGTAGAAAGTCGTTTTTATAACGGACGGTTATTATGTCGTTTGAATGATTATCTATTGTTCAGGGCATAACGTCGCTAGCCGTTATGGTGTGATGGCACCTTGTCATCACACCTTTTTTTTACAATATATTTATCTATTTTCAAGGAAGATTGTAGTCTCATGAAGCCATACCGTTTACGCCCTAAATATTCTTTGCTCCTCATGTTGATGTTTACAGCTGATGCCTATGCCGTTGAGCCCCCCTTAATCGTTGAGCAAATACCCGATGAATTTGTTGACAAGGGAAAACCAAAAGTCGACATGCCACAGCAAAAACAACTGAGTGTGACAACACAAAAAGGCAATATTCGAGTAGAGCATGTTCAGTTTCAGGGTGGGAGTGTTTTTGAGCTGAGCTTATTGGCGGAGAAAGTCAGGCCGATCATTGGTAAACAGGTCGGTAAAACAGAGATTGTTAAGGTATTACGTGCTATTACCAAACTGTACGAGGACGCAGGATATGTATTGTCATTTGCTTTCGTACCGAAGCAAGGTTTTAATCAAGGACAACTCACCATTGCCTTAGTTGAAGGCTATGTCATGAGAACTGAAATTGAGATTGCCGATGAAGATATCAAACGGCGGGTTGAACGTTTAGTGGCAAAAATACAAAATGAAAAACCATTGACGAGCGCGACGTTTGAACGATATGTGGCATTAATCCAAAAAACACCGGGCTATAGCTTTAAGGTCAATGTACCGAAGCCCAAAACGATCAATGGCGCGACGACTATTCGGGTCGAAGAACTTAAATCAAAAAAATATGATTTTACGTTTGGCTTTGATGACTCGGAAAATGAGCAGTTCACACTCTTGGCTGGCGCTAGCTTGCAATCGATGACGTCCAATGCTGACAAGCTGACAATGTCAACGTTAATACCGAATGATACCATTGACTCCTATTATGCGCTTGGTTATCAGCAAGAAATTGGGGCAGAAGGTCTGACAATTGACCTTGCAGTCAATCAATTTGAAAGTCATGGCGATGATCGTATTTTTGTGACCGATATACCCGTCGATTATGAAGAAGACAAGCAGCGAGATCGTGTCAGCCTAGGGTTGAAATACCCCATATCATTGAGTAAAAGTAGTTCGTGGTGGATTGGGACTAAATTGCATTATCTCGATGAAAAAGGGCAGTATGGTTTAAAGCGAACAGATGGTGCGGGTAGCCCGATTGAGATTGATAAACACCTTCGGTATTCCACCATAGAAATCAACTCACAATGGCAGAAAAGAATACGACGGCATTTGACCCTGCTCAGTGTTAAAACGAAACAAGGCATTGATCTGGGTAATAATAAAAATGAGACTGTGCAAGGCAATGTCACGCATTCAGGGACAGAGTCAACACATTTTAATTTAGTAGAGGTTAATGCTACGTGGCGTTATATGCTCACCAAGCAATGGCGATTACAAACGAAAGGAAATCTTTTCTGGTCTGATGATATTTTACCTTCCGCCGAGCAAGTGCGTTATGGTGGTAAGCGTTTTGGTCGTGGCTATCCAGATGGTCAAGCACAAGGTGATCGTGGTTATGCTGGCGAGATGGAACTGCGCTATATACAACCAATACCCGGCCATTTTCTCAAGCGAGTCGAACCGTATATTGTTATCGACACGGCCAAGTCTCAACTGCGTGCAAATGACAACAAATATGAGTTGTCATCATTGGCTGTAGGCGCAGATTTTAGTGATGCCAAACACTATAAGATCGGCTTTGAATATGCTAAACCGTTAGGAGATGCTAATTTTGAAACTGATGATCGTAGCCCAATCTATAATCTTAGAGTGAGATGGAGTTTCAATTAAAACGTGCAAGCACAGCGTTTGATTGGATAAAAATGTCATGGCTTGTCAGAAGTTGTCAACAAGTTTACTGAGTGTTATAGCACTATAAGCGTATTTTTGTTACCATCTGCAACCGGATAGATAATTGCCATAAAAGAGGCAATAGATCGAAACAACCACCAAGGTTATGATCTATCTTTAAGTCGGGGTATAGCGCAGTCTGGTAGCGCACTTGTCTGGGGGACAAGGGGTCGCAAGTTCGAATCTTGCTACTCCGACCATTTAATTTCTCTCTGCTATGGTTTTAAAACTAAGTGGAACCGCCTACAAATGATACTTAGCTAATGACTAACACAAGCATTGGCTGTCAATGTATATGTCTTTAAGACCAATTCTTAAACAACAAGGTGGTTTATTGGGTTACTTAATGGTCGACCGGCTACCCCGACAATGGTTTGATGACTTAGGACTTCTTTAGTGACAACAGCGTTAGCACCGATGCTTCTAAAACGATGAATTGTTAATGGGCCAATGATCTTTGCGCCTGGGCCAATATCAATATAATGTCCTAACTGTATGTATCTCGCCAACTATGGAACATGGGTAGATTGCTGGAATATAAGATAGTTATTACCGATAGTCGCCTTGGGTGAATAACATTTCCGTTTGGATGTGGTAGTAATAGTCCGCCACCGATATTACACATTAGATCAATTTCAGCGCCGGTTCCGACAGTTCTAAAGCGCTAGCGCAACACAGATTGGTAAGCGTAATGGGCGAAAAGCGATTGAGACATTTTTAGGGTCTGATACAAGCGGGTTGTTCTGAGTAGTTTTCTGCTAGGATCCCAAAATCGACGAGGTTTTTCGCGATCCCAATCTGGTGCTTCATATTGCTGAGTCATCGTGTCAATTTACTTGATGTTATGTTGTATTTAGGATGGTAAAACAGTTTTTTTGTGAGTTATAGGCGCTTTGTTTACTATGCTCTTATGGTGTATTAGATAAAATAAATGGATAACCTTGTGAGTCAAAAAATCATACTCAATAGTGAAGATCTTATTTCTTGTCCTGCTTGTGAAGAGACCTTTCCAGTGAAATCGGGTCTATCACAACATTTGATTGAGCAGTATGAAGATGAATATGCAGCGATGCTGTCTAAAGAACGTGAGGCCCTTGAGCAGCAGGTAATCCAAGAGCAACAGCGTAAATTGGCGAAAGTACATCAGTTAGAATTAGCCGCTTTAAAAGACCAACTTCAAGAGAGTCAACAAGTACAGGCGCAATTTAAAAAACAACTTGAGGCCACAAGTCAAAAAGCAGTGTTGCGCGTCCGTGAAGAAATGTCGGTTGAGATGACGTCTTTAAAAGAAGAAATGGCAAGCAAAGATAAACGACTAACCGAATTTCGAGATGCAGAACTGGCATTACGTAAAGAGAAACAAGCCCTAGAGCAACGTCAACAAGAATTGGCTCTTGAAGTAGAACGTAAGTTAGATGCTGAGCGCCGGAAAATGGAGCAAAAATCGAGTGAGGCTTTTTCACTTAAAGAAGCGGAATGGAAGAAAAAAATCACCGATGCTCAAAAGGCCAATGAAGAACTGACGCGTAAGCTAGAACAGGGATCACAGCAATTACAAGGTGAGGTGCTTGAGCTAGAAGTCGAATTATTATTGCAACAACGTTACCTTTTTGACCATATCGAACCAGTCAAAAAAGGCGCGCGCGGTGCGGATGTGATTCATACCGTGAAATTACGTTCCGGTAGTATTTGCGGCAAGATTATCTGGGAGACCAAACGCGCAGAAAATTGGTCTAATCATTGGATCCCAAAACTGAAAGAAGATATGCAACGTGAAGGGGGGGACATTGCTGTGTTAGTCAGCACCACATTCCCCGCTAATATCGATGAAGCTATTGTGCAATATGAAGGTATTTGGTTGGTTAGACCTGAATTGGTCGCAGGATTATCTGAAGCCTTACGAACGGTATTAATCGAATCCCAACGTCAAAAGTCGGTCAGTGTGGGCAAAAATGAACAAATGGAAGCGTTATTTGATTATGTGACTAGCAATCAGTTTTCTCAGCGGATCCGTGCAGTGGTGGAAAATTATGAAGTCATGCGTTCGGATTTAGAAAAAGAAAAAGCCGCGATGCAACGGCTTTGGAAGAAACGCGAGAGTCAGTTAGGTCGACTTTCCGATCAGATGTTGGCAATATGTGGTGAGTTACAAGGCGTTTCTTCGAATGCGATGCCGATGCTGGATAATATCGCAGGACTTGAGTTTGCCGATGAGCAAGACTAAGCCCGCCGCAGAGGCTATGACTAATGAGTAAACCTAGTCTGATCCCTCATTTTATGGATGTCGATACCGATGCTATTTGCTCCAACATAGGCAAAATATTCTCAGCGGGTCCGGGGCGGCTAAAATAATAACCTTGGTAATAATCACAATGTTCCGCTTTGAGAAATGACAGTTGGGCTTGGGTTTCAACACCCTCGGCAATAATTTTTAGATCTAAGCTTCTTGCTAGCGTGATAATGGCCTTACAGATGGCGGCATCACTTTGGTTTGTATCACATTCTCTGATAAATGCGCGATCAATCTTAAGGATATCTACCGGGAATTTTTTAAGATAACTGAGGGAAGAGTAGCCGGTGCCAAAGTCATCGATAGATAAACTGATATCGGCATTTTTCAAAGCCTTCATGGCGGCAATACTTTCTTGAGTGTCTCCGGTCAGTGCGCTTTCGGTAATTTCGATTTCTAATAATTCGGATGAAACATGATATTTATTTAATAAGGTTTTAATTAAGGGTACTAAAGACGGGGAATGCAGATGGTGACCTGAGATATTCACCGCGATTGGAAGTACCGCGTAATTATTGCGTTGCCATTCTGCGAGTTGTTGAATCGCACTTTCAATAACCCATTCGCCAACTTCTATTATCAAGTTCGATTCTTCAATCACCGGGATAAATTTATTCGGCATAATGAACCCGTATTCGGGGTGATGCCAACGGAGTAGCGCTTCAAAGCCTATGATTTCATTGTCTAAACAGGATACTTTGGGTTGTAGATAAAGCTGGAATTGGTTTTCACTGATAGCTTCTGGTAAAGCACGTTCAATCTGGAAGCGTTGTCGTGAGCGGTCACTCATTTCTTGGCTATATATACGATAAGTATTTCGACCATCATGTTTGGCTTGATACATCGCCATATCAGCATATTGCATCAGTTGTTCAGCATTATACTCACCCGCGACTGAGACAGAAATACCAATACTCGTTGGCACGGTAATACTTTGTTTTGTTAACTGCACGGGTAATCGCAAAGAGGATAATACTTCTTTTGCTTTGTTTTCTATCGTTAAATCATCAATTGTGCCGGACATCAAAATGACAAACTCGTCACCGCCCCAGCGGCCGACAATATCATCGTTTCTGCGCGTAATGGCTTGCAGGCGCGAGGCAACTTCGACAAGTAACTCATCTCCTGCTTGGTGCCCAAGATTATCGTTGATCCTTTTAAACTGATCTAAATCTAAAAACATTAATACGATATTGCCCGTTATTTTTTTGTGATATTCAATCCGGTTTTTTAAATTGGTAATAAAGTAGTTTCGATTAAATAAGCCTGTTAAGGCATCGTTGTACGCGAGGACTTCTAAACGGTTTTGTAACTTTATTTGTTTAGTGATATCTCGGATATGTAGGGTGTATTCTTTGGTTATTTGATTTTGTTCACTGGTTGTTGTGATAACAATTTCTGCAGTGAAAGCATCACCATCGGCCCGGAGTAATTGGGTTTGATTGCGGCGTTTGATAATCAATGAGCCTTCACCACCCATGATAAAACCATATTCTAAACTTTTTAACATTTTGCTTTTTTGGTCATCGCGGATAAAAAGTTCAAAAAAGTTATTGGAGACGACGGTTGACTTCAGCGTACCAAAACATTGTTCTGAGGCAGGGTTGAATTCAAGTATATTGCCGCTATCATCAATGGAGACGATACAGTCCATCGCGGCATCTAAAATAGCCCCTTTACGAAATTCACTGGTTTTAAAGGCATGAAAAGCCAAGTCACGCTGTTCTATTTCCTGGGTCACCTTATCAATCACGCGATTATATTGCTCTGCTATTTGTCCCACTTCGGTAAAAGGTTCGACTGGGACACGAGACGAAAAATCCGCTTTATTTTGTTGATACTGCATTGTCGATAGCAAATCATAGACTTCGGTACTGACACGATGCTCAACAATATTCAATCCGGCTAACTCCTCTTCAGGACTGACTCTTAAGGGATAATAATGGTCGAGTAGACGAAAGAGTGTGTAAGCCGTCAGAAAGCTATATCCACCGACAGAGATGATGCCAACCGCTTGTATACGAACTTGTTCCCACTTTGATAAGCCTGTAGCCAATAAGGTTGGGTCCGCAAAAAAAGCTACGGCCAATGTGCCCCAAATACCTGCAAATAGATGCGCGGGGATAACACCAATAGCATCATCAATCTTAAACTTTTCTAGAATAGCATCACCATAAAAGACAATAGCCCCCCCAATACTACCAATCATAAAGGCCTGAATAGGGGTGACGCTGTGGCAATTCGCGGTAATTGCAACCAGTCCACCAATCACGCCATTGATGACCAAAAAGACATCGATATACTTTTTCGTCCAATATTGGATAATGATGATGGTGATTCCGCCCCAAACAGCAGCGACGATGGTATTTAATAAGATCTTAGGAACCGAGTCGTCCCAACCTAGCGTGCTACCCCCATTAAATCCAAACCAACCAAACCAAATTAACAAACACCCCAGCACCGCAATTGGTAGATTGCTGCCGGGGATACGGTTATGGCTTTTTGCAAACCGGTCAATCCTGGCACCGACGACTAAAATGGCGGCCAATGCGACCCATCCACCAACAGAGTGCACGACTGTCGAGCCGGCAAAGTCGACAAAGCCTAGTTTTTCTAACCAGCCTGTTGCTTCCCCGGTCAAGCCGCCGGCCCAACTCCAATGTCCAATGACCGGGTAGATGAACAAGCTAATGATGATGGTGATGAAAATATACCCGAGGTACCGCGTCCGTTCGGCGATGGCCCCAGAAACCAACGTGGCAGCTGTGCCGCAAAACATCATTTGGAAAATAAAGAAGACTGTTGTCGATGCATTTAGATTAGAACTGAAAAAATGATTAGTCCCAAGTAAACCCAACATGCTGTCGCCAAACATGAGGCCAAAACCACACAGCCAAAATACAGCACTGGAGACTATAAAGTCACTGATATTTTTTGCGGCCACATGGATACTATTTTTGCTTCTTACCAAGCCTGTTTCTAAACATAAAAAACCTGCTTGCATCAAAAAAACAAGGAATGCAGCAAATAAAACCCAAAGCAAATCCATCTAAAAATCCAACTGTCATAACGATGAAGAGTATCTACAGTCTATGATATTAATGGCGGTGTTTTATTGAAGTAGTCATGGTTTTTAGAGAAATCAAACAAAATGGGTACACAATTATTCTATTTTATGTTAATGAGGACTTGGTATCGGTCGAGTTATGTTGGGTCTTAACCTTATTATTTATGCGTTCATGGCGTGACGGAAATAGCCTGAGGTGGTGGGGTCTATGACCAACCTAAGTCGCGCATTGCCCACGAGGCATTCCAAACTTTGGTCATATGTTTAATTAGGCCATCGTTGTTCATCATTATGATATAGACATAATCTGAATGGGTGGTTTTGTTTGTGGCTGCTATAGGGCCACCGTTCCCATTATGGGTGCCGTGGAAAGTGGCGAAAAACATGGCTGTATTTGTGTTTTGATCATAACTCGCACTATGTAAGTCATAGCTTGCACCAATAGTCGTAGTCGAGCCGAAATTGACCAGCCATTCGGTATAGCCTTTAAGTGTTGTGATACCTGCTAGCGGAGCTGATTGTGCTGAGAATGTGGCATCAGCGGCAGCATAATGTTGGCAACCATGCCAACCTTTAAGTGTTTCACATGCATGAAAAAAAGCAGTTGCAGTTTCAAAAGGTGTCATGATGCATCCTCCTTTTATAATTTTAAGAATGAACCTTGATGTTATTTCAGTATAGATCGACAGCGCTATGTTGGCGATGTCTTTCGCGCGTTATTTGGCGTGTGCTTACATTGACATTAATTTGAACTTCGTTCTACTATCGTGTTGCTTGTCATGGATAGTCAAACTGTTGGGGCAAACAGTACAGAACGATAGTCACTTTTTGTTTTCTTTATACGGATGGTAACAATGATCAAAAATGAATATTATTCACAGGAAAATCAAGGGCCTTACGAATTCTTTGATATCAAAAACTTTGAGCTTGAATATGGTGGCGTGATACCTAACTGCCGTATTGCCTACTCAACGCATGGCACATTAAATGAAGCCAAAGATAATGTGATTCTGTTTCCACACATGTTTTCGGGTACGAGTAAAAGTTTAGAAGCTTATGTTGGTGAAGGTAAAGCCCTTGATCCTAGTAAGTATTTTATTATTTTCCCGAATCAACTTGGTAATGGCGTCTCAACGTCACCACATAATACCGATGATGCGTCGATTTCGATGTGTGATTTTCCTCAACTATCAATCGGTGACGACGTTCGTGCTCAACATGCACTGTTAACCGAACAATTTGGTATTAGTGAAATCGCTTTGGTATTGGGCTGGTCAATGGGGGCTCAGCAGACCTATGAATGGGCTGTGCGCTATCCAGAGATGATCAAGCGTGCAGCCCCGATTGGTGGCACGGCAAAAACGTCTGATCACAATGCGGTAATGGTCGAAGGCTTAATTGGTGCCTTACGCACTGCTGTTAACTTTAATGAAGGTAATTACAGCTGTTGTGAAGATTTAGACCAAGGCTTATGTCATTTAGCTGTGATGTTTGCCGCCATCGGGGTCAGTCGTGAGTTTTATGCCAAAGAGCATTGGCGTGATGCAGGCTTTGAGTCAGTTGAACAATTTTTAATCGACTTTTGGAAAGCGTGGTTTAGGCCGATGGATCCCAATGCCTTGGTGGCTATGTTAGATAAATGGCAACATGCCGATGTGTCAAAACATACCGGTGGAGATTTGGCTGCAGCCTTAGGCTCGATTAAAGCCGTGGTACATAATATGCCGTTTGAACAAGATATGATGTTCACCGAAGCGGAATGTCGTGAAGATTCTGCCATGATTCCACATTGCGAACATAAACCGATTCCAACAACGTGGGGGCATTTTGCGATGTTTGGCGTGTTCCCACAAGACTTTGCATTTATTGATAATCAAATCAAAGCATTACTGGCAACACAGGCTTAATTAGAACGTATTAATTCAATGCCCGTAGGCAAGTGATGAGCTTGTCTACGGGCTTGTTGATGCGTTTTATACCAAAAGGCATCGCTTTACTTCGATGAAAGGCAAAGCTGAGTAAAGGGCGCGGTTGATAAAGTGGTCGCGCTGTTGCAAAGATATTATTGATTAAATGAACCGCGAACTTCATTAATGGTCTGAGCGGCGGATTCAATTGATATCATGTAAGCGTCTTTTATGGCAAGCCATTTGTCATGACTATAGTCTGTAGCAAAATCCATCGCCTCTGCCACACTCTCATTAGCCGATTGTTTAACCTCGGTGAGAATGCGTACAGAGTCAACTTTACTTTGTTCAAGGCAAGCGTTGTAGTCAAATTCATCCATAGTGCTATATAAAATACTGTGTTCAGTGTGCAATGAGGCCTGCTGTTCGCAATAATCTTGTATTTCGAAACCGGTCATCGTGATGGCAACGGCAGCGGTGCCAACGGTGGCCGCTGCGAGCGATGCGGCGGCAACCCTACGACTGGATCGCTTGGTTAGTCGCTTGGTCAGATTCTGAGTCTTGGTTTGATGCCTAACCTTCATTTTTTCTATCACCGTTTGTGACGACTTGAGGTGGTGAAGTGTCTCTACGGAAGTGGAGACTAGGCCAAATGTAGCTAGGATAGTATTTAAGAATAGGGTGGCAGCCAATGCTACGACCGTTATCGTGGCTGTAAACGTTAAGAATATCGTCTTCATGGTTATTCAACCTTGATATTAAAGATAGGTTCCCTTAATTTGCGCGTTGTCGTGTGACTAAGTTGGTGATGGCTAGCGGTCTTCTGATTCAGACCGAACGACAAGGCGTCCATTTTGCATTTTAGTGAGGTCAATCTTTAAGCGTGTTTGCGTCCAACCATGGACTGTGTCGTGTGCTTCTATATAAAGTGTCTCAAAGGCATCATCTATTTTGATATTGTTTAAACTACGGGCAAAAGGTTGTTCGTCAACATGGGGGTGAAGTAGGGTTCTGGTACCGAGAATATTACCTTTGTCATCCATGATGCGCCAAACATCAGCATAGTGTTCCCACCCTATATCATCATGTTGTAATTGCACAGTGATAGCGTATTCATTTTGGCTTTGGTGGTAGAGGGCGACAGTTTGAATAGCGACGTCACCTGCTGATGCAATCAGGGTATAACTGAAGAGCGAGAAGGCGAGTAATAAATTGTTTTTATTCATAATTAAACTTTTTGTTAGGGTGTTATAGGCTTTTGTCACTATCAGACCAAACGGCGAGCTCATTGCCGCTGGGTTCGGTGAAATGAAAGCGGCGACCGCCTGGGAACTCAAAAATAGCTTGGGTGATTTTACCACCGGCCAACTCTATTTTGCTTTGCGTTTGTTCGAGGTTGTGGCTGAAGATAACCGTGAGGGCACTGCCATTTCGGGTCAAAGCTTGTTGATCAGATTTGAAAAAACCACCACCTATACCTTGGTTTGAGAACGTCGTGTAGTTGGGGCCAAAATCTTGGAAATGCCACCCGAAAACGGTCTCGAAAAAATGTTTGGTGGCTGGAATATCTTGCGCTGGGAATTCGAGATAATTGATTTTGTTATGTTGGTTCATGGGAAAGGCCTTTCTGGACAACTGCACAATAAGCAGTGAACGGCTTATCAGCTTGGTCAACGATTTTGGCATTGCTAAAGCCAGCTTGCTTTAATAATTCTAAAACATCAAGTTTTGAATAAGAAGTGAAGCTATCTAATTCAAGTGCCGGTGGTCATATTTGTGAGGTATTTTTAAACCGACAGCGAGTCAGTCCTCAGTGACTTCGTTAATTAGTGCGTGGATCAACTGTCTTAGAACAAATCCAGTTTCGAGTACATAGTCTGATTTTTTTGGGTGATAAAGGCATTGTAACAACCCCATCGACGCCAATACTGCCGTTATTAAACAGATAGTTCAGTAGGTATCGGCTAGCGAAGCTAGGTGCGTTGGCTTGTTGAGAGCGTAATTTGATGGCTATCAGTTTAAACAGGAACATGATTAGAGGTGTTTGTCCTCGGGTTTTGATTCGAGATGAAATAGGTCATCTATATTGTCACCTTGGATGATTGTGTAGAATTAAGATTATGAGCAAAGGGAATATTATTGAGAGTGAGTTTAAAACGGCTTATTGGCTGCCAGAGCGGCATAGCCAAACGCTGTTTCCGACTTTGTTTAGAAGACCTAAGCCTATGTGGCTAAGCGAAGAGGACTTAGAATTGCCGGATGGTGACTTTGTTGAGTTATCTTGGACTGAACCCACAAACTCGGGCCCGGTTATCGCTTTATTTCATGGCTTGGAAGGCTCAATTGATTCAGGTTATGTGCGTGGCATTTTACATATTGTGCGTGAGCTGGGCTGGCAAGGTGTGTTAATGCACTTTCGGACTTGCGGTAAAAAAGGCAATCGCCTACCGCGTTGGTATCATTCTGGTGATAGTCCAGATATTGATTATTTTATTCGTTTTTTACGCAGCCGCTTTCCCGGTAGGCCTATAGGCGCGCTTGGCGTGTCCTTAGGTGGCAATGCTTTACTAAAGTATCTAGGGGAGCAGGGGGCAGATAGTCCATTATCAGCTGCGATGGCGGTCTCTGTACCGTTTGATTTGGCTAATACGGCGCAGCATCTAACAACGGGCTTTTCGCGGATCTACCAATCACATTTAATTCGTCTGGTACGGAAGAAAGTTGTGGCGAAACATAAGGTGATGTCCTTGCCAATGGATCTGGCTGCGTTCAATAAAGCGAATACGTTTTACCATGTTGATAACTTAGCGGCGCAACTGCATGGCTTTAAAAGTGCTGATGATTATTATTCGCGGGCAAGTGCGCGACAGTTTTTAAAGTCAATTGAAGTGCCGACTTTAGTATTGCATAGCGAAAATGATCCGTTTATGACCCCAGCAGCTATCCCAACGCAAGGGGAATTATCTCCGAATGTCACGCTTGAATTAACCAAAAGTGGTGGCCATGTGGGCTTTGTCTATGGTAAGAACCCATTGCAACCTAAGTACTGGATTGATAAGCGATTTCGTGAGTTTTTTTGTCGTCAGTTTTCCGTAAACAACTGAACCCTAACAATCAGCGTGTGTCTATACGATATAAGGCGCATAACTTTAGTCGTAACTTGAGTTATTGCTTAATACGTTGTTTAAGGAGGAGTGTCGCATGAATATTCGATTTCTAACATCCACAATACATGGTGCCTTAGATTACATCGCAGCCGTTGTATTAATACTCGCGCCAGTCATTTTAAAACTCAATGAGGTTTCTGCTTTTGCTTATTGGTTATCAATTGTTGGTGGGGGTTTATTGATCTTCTATAGTTTATTGACTGATTATGCTCTCAGTATCAGCAAAATGATTCCTTTTAAAGTGCATCTAGGCTTTGATTTATCTGCAGGTGTTGTTTTCTTGATTTGGCCATTTATATTTGGTTTTACCGGCTTAGCCATGGCGTACTACGTTGTGATAGGCTTAGGTATTTTGCTAGTAGTGGCCGTGACCGATCCGGAACCACATACAACGCATCACTCACATCACATTACGGAATGATCGGGAAAGAGTTGAGTTGATTTGAACAACTGGCGGCCTATTTTTATAATAGGCCGCCAAGTTTTGAATGAGCGTTGTATACTGCAAGCCATGAAGGCTTTATGCATTAAATCAAAGACCGTATGTTCATAGTTGATGTTTCTATTTCTTTGCAAACTTGTCGTGTCATGTCAGGGAATGTCTGTCTGTTTGAAGCCGCGATCTCGACGGCAAAAAATGGTCCCGGTGAAACAAAAAATAGTGAGTGTACTCCAAGGGGCCTACACCAAATTCGCGCCTGCATTGGGGCGGGATGTCCAGAAAACACCATATTTGTTGGTCGTCGACCGACAGGAGAGCGTTATAGTGAGGCCTTGTCGGCGCAGTTTCCTGACCGAGATTGGATCTTGACGCGTATTTTGTGGCTAAGTGGACTCGAAGTTGGCCGCAATCGATTGGCAAATGTTGATACAATGCAACGCTATATTTACATCCATGGTTGTCCCGATAGTTTGCCGATGGGTAAACCACTATCCCATGGCTGTATTCGAATGCATAATCGAGACTTGTTGCCGCTTTTTGACTTAGTTAAGCCCGGCACGCAGGTCATGATTCATGAATAAGGTGAGCGTGTATGACTCTTGGCCCATTAATGGTCGATATCGCTGGTTTAGCACTGAGCGAACAAGAAGCTGAAATTTTGCAACACCCGCTGGTTGGCGGTGTCATTTTATTTAGTCGTAACTATGAATCGCCAGAACAAGTCGCCGAGTTGACGGCCTCTATTCGCGCTTTACGCGATCCTCATTTACTTATCTCGGTTGATCACGAAGGGGGCCGGGTACAACGTTTTCGTCATGGTTTCACTCGCTTACCGCCAGTTGCAGCGTTGGGGAAACGTTATCAGTTGGAACCGGATGTGGTTCTCGAGCGTGCTGAAACGACGGGATGGTTAATGGCTGCTGAATTGCGGGCAGTAGGGATCGATTTTAGTTTTGCGCCGGTATTAGATTTAGATTATGGCGTCAGCGAAGTGATTGGTGATCGTGCCTTTCACCGCGATCCAGAATCGGTTGTTGCGATGGCACGTGCGTATATTCAAGGTATGAAACGTGCTTGGATGCCGGCCGTAGGAAAACATTTCCCCGGCCATGGCGCGGTCAACGTCGATTCTCACCTTGGTTTACCGATAGATACACGTCATTTTGAAGACATGCTACAAGCGGATATGTTGCCGTTTAGGCAGTTATGCCATCACGGTTTGGCAGGCATCATGCCAGCGCATATAGTCTATGAAAAAAGTGATGATTTACCTGCCGGTTTTTCGCCTTTTTGGCTGCAAGAAGTGCTGCGAGGCCGATTAGGTTTTCAAGGGGCGATTTTAAGCGATGACTTGAGCATGGAAGGTGCGGCGGTGATGGGCGATAGTGTGGCACGTGCAGAGGCCGCTTTGGCTGCGGGTTGCGATATGGTGCTGGTGTGTAATAAACCCGAGAGTGTGGTGCAAGTGATTGATGGTTTGAAAGTGGAGGCTAACCCTTTACGTCACCTTCGCTTGATCCGTTTACATGGACGTCATGCTGTAGGGCGTGACAGTTTATTAGCGAGCACAGAGTGGAAAACGGCGGTGCAAACTATATTGCGTTATGCCCCTGAATCAGAGTTGGAGTTGAATTTGGCATGAAGGTGTTTTGGTTACAGCTTATTTTATTAGTGAATATGTCGTTCGTTGGATCGGCAGGGTATGCAGATGAAGCGGTAGATACTGACCATCCTGTTTTATCTGAGGAAATTCCAGAAACACTGGCAAACCCTAGGGCAACGATGCAGACGTTTATGACATCGATGTCTGCCTATACTGAAGGCGATAAAACGCAGATAGAGACTGCCATAACAACACTGGATGTGAGTTATCTCGCGACTGTTATTCAGCAACAGAAGGGCAAAGAGTTAGCCTTATCTTTATTATCAGTTATTGAACGTAGCAAAGCCGTTGTCTTGAATGATATCCCTGTTGGGCCTGATGGCGATCGATATGTTTTTGGACGTTATTCCCAAGGGACGGTGTCGATTATTAAACAAGCGGATGGTCGCTGGTTATTTAGCCAGCAATCCTTACGTGCCTTGCCAAAGATTTTGGAAGGATTAGTGGATAAACCTGCTAAAAATGGCAGTAAAAACCCACAAGTGGCTTTGCCTTTTTATATTCAATTAAGATCGATGTTACCGGATATATTGAAAGGTGGCTTTATCTTGGAATATTGGCAATGGCTAGGCATTTTTATTGTCATTATTGTGGGGTCGATTGCTGATAAAGTAGTGGCCTGGTTTTTAGCCAGAAATGTTAATAAATGGAAACAGGGACACGATGCTTATAAAGAGATAGAAAATACCATACTTCGTCCATTAGGCTTGATGGCGATGGCCCTGATTTGGTGGTTCCTCTTAGGGATGTTGGGCTTACCGGACACGGCATTAGCTATTTTATCTGTGGCGGTGAAATTATTGGTCAGCTTGTCAGCGATTTGGAGTGCTTTCAGGTTGGTGGATATTGTCAATGTGTTGTTAATGCGTAAGGCACTGGCGACCAATAATCGTTTTGACGATTTATTAGTGCCGATGGTGAGTAAAAGCCTAAAAGTCTTTGTTGTGGTCATGGGGGTGATTTTCTCGGCCGATAACCTCAATATCGATGTGACAAGTTTATTAGCAGGTTTGGGACTTGGTGGCTTAGCCTTTGCTTTGGCTGCGAAAGATTTGTTGGGTAACTTTTTTGGTTCATTGACAGTGTTGCTTGATCGCCCTTTTCAGATTGGCGATTGGGTGGTCATTGGGGACGTGGAAGGCTCTGTTGAGACTGTTGGCTTTAGAAGTACTAGAATAAGAACGTTCTATAACTCATTAATAACACTACCAAATGCAATTCTAACCAATACTAAGATTGACAATATGGGCGCCCGTCGTTATAGACGAATGACGACAAAACTAGGGTTAACGTATGATACGGAACCAGAAAAAATTGATGCGTTTTGTGAAGGTGTTCGGGCTTTGATTCAGCTTCATCCATATATGCGTAAAGATTATTATCAAGTTTATTTCAATGAGTATAATTCGGCGTCGTTGGATATTTTGGTTTACGTGTTTTGGGAAACGCCCGATTGGAATATGGAGTTGCGGGAGCGTCACCGTTTCTTACTGGATATTTTACGGTTAGCCAAACAATTAGATGTTGAGTTTGCTTACCCAACACAAACACTGTACTTGAAACAACATCAAGAATCGCCATTTTCACCTCGTGAATATAGCCCGACAATGTCAGAGTCGGATGCCTTTGCTCAAGGTCAGAAAGAGGCGCGGTCGATTGTTGGATCAACCACAGGTTTTGATGTGAAACCTGGCCCTGTGCATTTTCCTCAATGACAAGTGGGATCGTTAGCGTATGACGGCGCAGTTCGTTCATTTACATGTCCACAGTGATTATTCTCTTGTTGATGGTTTGATTCGTATTAAGCCGCTGGTTTCCGCTGTGGTCGAGGCCGGTATGCCAGCGGTAGCATTAACTGATCAACACAATTTCTTTGCGGCAGTCAAATTTTATAGCGCGGCTATTCGCGCCGGTGTGAAACCCATTTTGGGGGCAGATCTTCGTTTACGTGACGGCGCTGATACGAAAGGTAATAGCCGCTTTGTGGTGCTCTGTCAGAATATGACCGGTTATCAAAACTTATGCCGTTTATTATCTCGTGCCTATATCGAAGGACAGCATTTGGGCGTGCCGATGCTTGAGTTTGATTGGCTGCTGGGGCAAACGGAAGGCTTAATTTGTATTGCTTCTAGTCGAGATGGCTTGTTGTCAAAAGCATTATTGAACCAGCAGAAAGAGGAAGCGAGGACGACCATTGAGCGTTGGACGGCCCTTTTTCCGGATCGCTTTTATTTAGAGTTGATGCGAACGGGGCGAGAGGATGATGAGCGTTATCTTGAGGCCGCATTAGATGTCGCCGCTGAGTTTAAACTGCCTGTTGTTGCCACCAATGATGTACGTTTTATTACAGCTGAACAGTTTGAAGCCCATGAAGCGAAAGTGTGTATTAGTGATGGCCGGCTATTAGATGACCCACGCAGGCCGCGGCATTATTCGACTGAACAATATTTGCGTAGCCCTGAAGAAATGGTGGCATTGTTTAATGACATTCCAGAGGCGATTGAAAATACGGTAGAAATAGCGAAACGATGTAATGTCGAGTTGACTTTAGATCAGCATTTTTTACCTGACTTCCCTGTGCCCGATGGGATGACTATTTCGGAATTTTTAACACGGGAATCTTTTTCGGGCTTGGATAAGCGCTTGCCGGTGTTATTTAAGGATCCTGCAGAACTGGAACGGCAGCGCCCAGCTTATGATGATCGCTTGAAAATCGAGCTGAATGTGATCAATGAAATGGGCTTTCCTGGTTATTTTTTAATCGTTGCAGACTTTATACGTTGGGCGAAAAATAATGGTGTCCCTGTTGGGCCAGGTCGGGGATCTGGCGCAGGGTCATTGGTGGCCTATGCATTAGAAATTACCGATATTGATCCCTTGCAATATGATTTGTTATTTGAGCGTTTTTTAAACCCTGAACGGGTGTCACTCCCCGATTTTGATGTCGACTTTTGTATGGAAGGTCGAGATAGGGTCATTGAATATGTGTCTGAACATTATGGTCGTGATCATGTGTCGCAAATCATTACCTACGGTACCATGGCCGCGAAAGCGGTATTACGTGATGTGGGTCGTGTATTGGGCTTTCCTTATGGTTTGGTTGATGGACTTGCCAAATTAGTGCCCTTTGAGCTAAAAATGACCTTGACCAAGGCCTTAGAGCAAGAGCCTTTGTTAAAAGAGCGTTATGACAAAGAAGAAGATGTTAAAACCTTAATTGACTTAGCTTTGCAGTTAGAAGGCTTGACACGAAATGTTGGTAAACACGCTGGTGGTGTGGTTATTGCGCCCAAAGCACTAACGGAATATACCCCTATTTATTGCGAGCAAAATGGCGCGGGCTTAGTGTCACAATACGACAAGGATGATGTTGAAAGTGTCGGCTTGGTAAAGTTCGACTTTTTGGGGCTACGGACGTTAACCATCATCGATTGGGCGATTAAAAACCTAGCATCGATCTTGCCCGCAGAGGAAGTGGCACAGATTGATATTACTAATTTGCCGTTAGACGACCGAGCCAGTTATGACTTATTAAAGCGCTGTGAAACGACCGCGGTATTCCAGTTGGAATCACGGGGCATGAAAGAGCTGGTGAAACGACTGCAACCTGATACGTTTGAGGATATTGTGGCCTTAGTCGCGTTATTTCGGCCGGGGCCGTTACAGTCAGGCATGGTCGATGACTTTGTGAACCGTAAACATGGCCGAGCGAAAGTGGATTACCCGCATCCCGATCTAGAGCCGATTTTAAAACCGACTTATGGGGTTATCGTTTATCAAGAGCAGGTTATGCAAATTGCTCAGGTGCTGGCGGGGTACAGCCTAGGTAGTGCCGATATGCTTCGACGCGCTATGGGTAAAAAGAAAGCAGAAGAAATGGCGCAGCAGCGGCAATTTTTCTTAGAAGGGGCGCAAAAGCGTGGCATTGATGAGCAAACCGCGGGCCCTATCTTTGATTTGATGGAAAAATTCGCTGAGTATGGTTTTAATAAGTCACACTCAGCAGCCTATGCGTTGGTGGCCTACCAAACGGCATGGCTGAAGGCGCATTATCCCGCTGCTTTTATGGCCGCCGTTTTATCAGCAGATATGGATAATACCGATAAAATTGTGGGTTTGATCGATGAATGCCGCGATATGGATCTGACGGTATTACCACCGGACGTCAACCATAGCAAAATTCGTTTTACGGTCGAGGATGACAAAACGATTCGTTACGGCATGGGGGCGATTAAAGGTGTCGGTGAAGCGGCGCTGGCGGGTATTGTTGAAGAGCGCGAAAAGGGTGCCGCCTTTTCAAGTTTGTATGATTTTTGCCGCCGCGTTGATATGAAGAAAATCAACCGCCGTGTGATGGATGCCTTGGTCAAATCAGGCGCGCTAGATGATTTAGGCGGCCACCGGGCAAGTTTGGAAGCGAGCTTAAGTAAGGCCACGCAGATTGCCGAACAGCATCGGCGTGATGCGGATAGTGGTCAGAATGATATGTTTGGTTTGGCAGTAGCGACATCACAAGCATCAGATGACGAACCTTTAGTGAGCGTGGCTGAATGGTCTAAAGAACACTTATTGATCGCAGAAAAAGAAACATTAGGATTATATTTAAGTGGGCATCCGATAGATCGCTA
Source organism: Piscirickettsiaceae bacterium (assembly GCA_024685995.1). Classification (GTDB taxonomy): domain Bacteria; phylum Pseudomonadota; class Gammaproteobacteria; order Nitrosococcales; family Methylophagaceae. The sequence continues at coordinate 19,659 of JAIBDY010000021.1, forward strand.
TGTGAGAGAGTTGGCGCGTTTTATTCCGAAACGCATTAATGAGTTGGATGCGCCCGAGTCAAAGGGCTATCAACGTAATGAAATTCCGGTCATTACTGCGGGTTTGGTTGTGGCGATTCGTACCATGAAGAATAAAAATGGCGGCCGAATGGCTTTCATTACCTTGGATGATCGAACCGCTCGGCTTGAAGTACGCGTGTTTGCAGATGTTTATGACCAATATCAGGCGGTGTTACAGCCCGATAAGCTGGTGGTCATTCAGGGTAAAATTGGTCAAGATAATTTTACTGGTGGCTTGGCTGCAACGGCGGAAACGGTGTACGACGTGGCGCGCGCGCGCGAAATGTGCGGTAAAGCTTTAGTGATCAGCATTGATAATCAATCGGGCGATAATGGTTGGATTGATTTTTTGAAAGAGACAATGGCGCCATTTAAAGATGGTTTAATTCCTGTTGAAGTGGATTATCGTAATCATGAGGCACGGACCTTGATCTCATTAGGCGCGGCTTGGAAGGTGACGCCTTCAGATGCATTATTGGAACGCCTTTCGACATCGCCAATGGTGGTTGATGTGACGATGAAGTATGGCTAAAGTGGCTAGAAACCGTTAAGTTAGAACAACGACAAGTAGGCTTGTGATGGGCGTGACTATGAATATAACCGAGGATTTATGATGGACATGATGCCGTATTTAAAGTTGATGGCTGAAAAAGAAGCCTCAGATTTATTTTTTTGTACCGGGACCGAGCCACAAATTAAAATCAATGGTTTAATTCGTGCCGTAGGCAGCAAAAAACTACTGCCGGGTGAAGTGAAGGCCATGGCGACATCTTTGATGACGACAGAGCAGGCGATTGAGTTTGATCGCAATTTAGAAATGAATTTCGCTGTTCCGCTATCGGGCATCGGTCGCTTTCGGGTCAATGTGTTTCGTCAGCGTGGTGAAGTGTCCATTGTGATCCGTTATATTAATTCTGTTATCCCGAAGATTGAGGAGATGAATCTGCCGCCCGTGTTGGGCGATGTGATTATGGAAAAGCGTGGTTTAGTGCTGGTTGTAGGGGCAACGGGGTCAGGGAAGTCAACGACCTTAGCCGCAATGATTGGTCATCGAAACCGCCATTCAAACTCACATATTTTGACCATTGAAGATCCACTGGAATTTATTCACAATCATGAGCGCTCTATCGTGCAACAACGAGAAGTCGGGATTGATACCCTGACCTATGAAAATGCTTTACGAAATGCCTTGCGGGAAGCACCGGATGTTATCTTAATCGGTGAAATTCGTGATATGGATACCATGAAACATGCGATTTCTTATGCTGAGACCGGACATTTATGTTTGGCCACTTTGCATTCCAATAATGCGAATCAAACCATGGATAGGATCTTGAATTTTTTCCCTGAAGTGGCGCACCGTCAATTGTTGATGGATTTATCGTTAAACTTACGGGCAATCATCTCACAACGTTTATTAACGAGTCACGATGGTAGCCGTATCCCAGCGGTCGAAATCATGCTGAACTCGCCTTATATCAGCGAGTTGATTGTCAATGGCCATATTGGGGACATTAAAGAAGCAATGAAAGAAAGCACCGATGATGGCACGGTGACGTTTGATCAGGCCTTGTTAGCCCTATATCAAGCGGGAAAAATCACAAAGGATGAAGCCTTGACTAATGCCGATTCTAAAAATGACTTAAATCTGGCGATTAGAATGGGTCAACAGCATGAAGGTAAAGATGATGAGAGCGAATTAATCATGGGGTAAGTGTTTTTCCTTCTAGCACGTGTATAATTTTAGACTATTTGAATTTTAGGGTAACAAAACAATGCAACAACATTTCCTTGACTATGAGCAACCCATTGCTGAGTTACAAGCAAAAATAGATGAGTTGCGCTATATGAGTAGTGATAGTGCTGATTTGAATATCACTGAGGAAATTCAAAAGTTACAAGATAAAAGTCTTGAATTAACCCGCTCTATTTTTTCAAACTTGACCCCATGGCAAGTGACGCAAATGGCGCGTCATCCTCAACGGCCTTATACCTTGGATTATATTCATCGAATTGTGACTGACTTTGAAGAGCTACACGGTGATCGCTTATATGCCGACGATGCGGCTCTGGTGACAGGCATTGGCAGATTGAATAACCGATCTGTGGTCGTAATAGGCCATCAAAAAGGCCGAGACACCCGTGAAAAAGTAGCGCGTAACTTTGGGATGCCTAGACCTGAAGGCTATCGCAAAGCATTGCGCGTGATGAAAATGGCCGAACGCTTTGGTTTACCTGTCTTGACCTTTATCGACACACCGGGCGCGTATCCGGGGATCGATGCGGAAGAGCGTGGCCAAAGTGAAGCGATTGCGCGAAACTTGTTTGAGATGGCGCAATTAAGGACGCCTATCATCAGTACGGTGATAGGTGAAGGCGGATCTGGTGGTGCGCTGGCTGTCGGTGTGGCTGATCATTTGATGATGTTGGAATATAGTATTTATTCGGTAATTTCTCCAGAAGGTTGCGCATCTATTCTATGGAAAAGTGCCGATAAAGCGCCAGAAGCAGCGGAAACCTTAGGTGTGACCTCAAGCCGGTTAAAAGAGTTTGGTTTAGTCGATACGGTGATTCCTGAACCTTTAGGCGGTGCGCATCGTGATATCGACAAAATGGCGCAGCGTGTCAAAGACAAGATTGAAGCCAAATTGGTAGAACTTGAGGCTATCTCGCTTGATGGCTTGATTGAGCATCGCCAAAAACGCTTATTAAGTTATGGTGAATTTGAGGGTTAAGCTCGGGCTGTGAGCAATGCATTATCCCTATTGCTCGAACAGATTGTAGCGACCTGTACTGATAAAGCGATTTGGGTCGCTTATAGTGGTGGAGTTGATTCTCATGTGTTGTTGCATCTGCTCGCCACTAGCGTTCAGATTCCAAAAGCGCGTATACGAGCGATTCATATCGATCATGGCTTGCATGCCGAATCCGCTGAGTGGGCCTCGCATTGTGCCTATGTAGCAAAGGCTTTGGGCGTAAAGTTTCATAATCGTGCCGTCACCGTTTCAAACATTGATGAGAAAGGCTTAGAAGCGGCAGCTCGCCATGCGCGCTATCAAGCGATAGCGGCCCATTTGTCCTCTGATGATATTGTGTTAACAGCGCAGCATCGGGACGATCAGGCAGAATCATTGTTGTTACAGTTGTTGAGGGGGGCTGGGCCGAAAGGTTTATCAGCCATGGCTAGGGTATCTCGATTAGGGCAGGCACAGTTGATGCGGCCATTTTTGAGTATTAGCCAGTCTGATATCAAAGCCTATGCAACACGTCATCAATTGCAATGGCTCGATGATCCAAGTAATGAGGATCAGCAATTTAATCGTAATTATCTTCGTCATAAGGTATGGCCTTTTATTACAGCGCGCTGGCCGAGTGCTGGGGCAACGTTAAGTCGAAGTGCGCAACATTGTGCAGAGGCCGAGAGTTTATTGTCAGAATTGGCTGAGTTAGATCTTGCTACGATGACAATAGATAAGGAGGCTAGCTGCTTGCCCGTTGCGGGTTTATTGAAGCTATCTCGAGCGCGTTGTCGTAATGTACTGCGCTATTTCATTGCGCAGCTGCACTTTGCTCTTCCATCTACGGTGATTTTACAACGCATTATTGATGACGTGTGCTTGGCCGCTGTCGACAGTGCGCCGGTGGTGTGCTGGACGGAGGCTGAAGTTAGGCGTTATCAAGGGCAACTGTATTTTCTCCCTCCTTTATCAGAACATGATGCCACTCGTTCTGTTCTTTGCTATGGCCCCGATGAAGTCGTACTATCTGAGCATTGTCGCCTTGGTTGGTTGTCGGTTGCTGAGCAAGGAATCAATCAAGCCCTGTTTGATGGCGGGCTGCGAATGGGGTTTCGCCAAGGCGGAGAGAAGATTCAATTGCATGGGCAAGCACATCATAAAAGCTTAAAGCAGCTCTATCAGGCATGGGCGATTCCACCTTGGGAGCGTGACCGCATTCCATTATTGTTTTCTGGTAATGAGCTGGTTGCCGTTGTCGGTTATGGCTTGAGCGATCGATGTAGCTTAGCGCCGGGTGAACAAGGGTATTTGCCGGTGATAAAACGGCGATGAAGGCGTAAATCTGATTGAGAAAACCCCGTAAATTGTATAGTATATGTAGCCAATTTGAGCATCACCATTCTGGCGGTGCCGTGTAACTCGAACTCTCCAAACTATGTCTAAATTTATCTTTGTCACTGGTGGTGTTGTCTCGTCCTTGGGTAAAGGAATTGCAGCTGCATCACTCGCCGCGATTCTTGAAGCGCGTGGACTTAAGGTCACACTTGTTAAGCTTGACCCCTACATCAATGTCGACCCCGGCACGATGAGCCCCTTACAGCATGGCGAGGTGTTTGTGACTGATGATGGTGCCGAAACGGATTTAGATTTGGGGCACTACGAACGGTTTATCGATGCCAATATGACGCGTAGTAATAATCATACAACGGGTCAAATCTATGAAAATGTGATTCGTAAAGAGCGCCGAGGTGAGTATTTGGGGAATACGGTACAAGTCATCCCGCATATTACCGACGAGATTAAGCGCTGTATTTATGAAGGCGCAGGCGATGCAGATGTTGCTTTGATTGAGATTGGCGGAACCGTTGGTGACATTGAGTCTTTACCCTTTTTAGAAACGATTCGTCAGATGGGGACTGAACTTGGGCGTGATCGTGCGTTATTTATGCATTTAACGTTGGTACCTTATATTCCCTCTGCAGGCGAAATTAAAACTAAACCGACGCAACACTCGGTCAAAGAGCTGCGTACGATAGGTATTCAGCCCGATATTTTGTTGTGTCGTATGGATAGACCGTTACCAGATTCTGAACGTCGTAAAATCTCCTTGTTTACCAATGTGCCAGAACGGTCGGTGATTTCTGCGGTTGATGTGGATAGTATTTATAAAATTCCGTTGGACTTTCACCGCCAAGGTCTAGATGACATCGTGGTGAAGCAATTACATTTGAATGCAAAACCAGCCGATTTGAGTCGTTGGCAACAAGTGACCGATAATTTGATGAACCCACAAGGCGAAGTCAATATTGCGATGGTGGGTAAATATATGGAGCTGACCGAGGCCTATAAATCACTATCAGAGTCATTAATTCACGCCAGTATCCATACGCGTACCAAAGTGAATGTGCATTATGTCGATTCAGAAACGATTGAGCAGGATGGGCCTGGTTGTCTTGCAGGTATGGATGCGATATTGGTGCCCGGTGGTTTTGGTGAGCGTGGTGTTGAAGGGATGATCCAGACGGCACAATACGCCAGAGAAAACCTGGTTCCTTATCTTGGCATTTGCTTGGGTATGCAAGTGGCAGTTATCGACTACGCGCGTAAGCTAGCGGGGCTGACCGGAGCTTATAGTAGTGAGTTTGACAGTATGACACCCCACCCAGTGATTGGTCTCATCACTGAGTGGCAAAATGAGGATGGCAGTGTTGAATTACGAGACCATGACTCGGATTTAGGTGGCACAATGCGCCTAGGGGGCTATCCTTGTGTGCTGGACGAAGGCAGCTTAGCGCATCAAATTTATGGTCAGACAGAAATTGTCGAACGCCATCGTCACCGTTATGAATTTAATAATAAGTATAAACAGCCATTAGAAGCGGCAGGGTTGCAATTTTCCGGTATGTCCGTAGATAAAAATTTAGTTGAAATGATCGAGATACCCGGTCACCCTTGGTTTGTGGCCTGCCAGTCTCACCCTGAGTTTACATCTACCCCTAGACATGGTCACCCTTTGTTTAATGGTTTTATTAACGCGGCTAAATCGAATAAAGCCAAAAGAGGAGCACAATGATGCAATTATGCGGCCATGAAGTGGGTGGACAACATCCTTTATTTTTGATTGCGGGTACCTGCGTCATTGAAAGTGAACAAATGACGATGGATGTGGCGGGTCGGTTAAAAGAATTGACCGATAAATTAGGTATACCTTTCATTTATAAGTCTTCTTTTGATAAAGCCAACAGAACGTCGACGAAAAGTTATCGCGGACCAGGTTTAGAAAAAGGTTTGGCGATTTTAGAAAAAGTCAAAAAAGAATACGGTTTACCCGTGTTGACTGACGTACATGAAGATACGCCATTGGCTGAAGTTGCGAGTGTGGTCGATGTATTACAGACACCGGCGTTTTTATGCCGTCAGACCAACTTTATTTTGAAAGTTGCAGAACAAGGCTTACCTGTCAATATTAAAAAAGGACAGTTTTTAGCACCTTGGGATATGACACATGTTGCTGAAAAAGCCAAGTCTACAGGTAATCAGCAAATCATGTTATGTGATCGTGGTACCTCGTTTGGCTATAACACCTTAGTGTCAGATATGCGAGGCCTCCCCGTGATGCGCGCGATGGATTGTCCGGTTGTATTCGATGCAACACATTCTGTCCAGCAACCCGGTGGTCAAGGTGGATCATCCGGTGGTCAACGAGAGTTTGTGCCGGTATTAGCGCGGGCAGCGGTCGCTGTTGGTGTGGCGGGGGTGTTTATGGAAACACATCCCGATCCAGAACACGCGTTGAGTGATGGGGCAAATTCGTGGCCATTGGCACGTATGGAAGCTTTGTTGGAAACACTGATGGCGTTAGATAGCGTTGTGAAACAACAAGGCTTTATTGAAGATTCGTTGATTTAAGCGAATATTAAGTGGCCATCATAAGGTCACCGAAACAGCTTTATAAGCTATGATGAGGAGTGGTGCAGTGAGCAAAATTATTAATATAGTGGGCCGTGAAATTGTCGATTCTCGTGGTAACCCTACGGTTGAGGCGGATGTCTTTCTTGATAGTGGAGTCATGGGGCGTGCAGCTGTGCCGTCAGGGGCGTCGACGGGTCAACGCGAAGCAGTGGAACTGCGCGATGGCGATAAAGCCCGTTACTTAGGCAAAGGTGTTTTGAACGCGGTTGCTGCCGTTAATGGTGAATTGCGTGATGCTGTGATGGGTATGGACGTGACCCAACAAGCTGAGATTGATCAAAAAATGATAGCGTTAGATGGGACCGATAATAAAGCGCGTCTAGGGGCGAATGCTTTATTAGCTGTGTCGATGGCTGCAGCAAGAGCAGCAGCGAATGATGCTGGGGTATCACTATATCGTTACTTAGGTGGTGCTGATGCTTCGGTGATGCCGGTACCAATGATGAATATCATTAACGGTGGTTCGCACGCAGATAATAGTATCGATCTACAAGAATTTATGATTGTGCCAGTGGGTGCAAATAGTATTTCTGAAGCGATTCGCTATGGTGCTGAAGTATTCCATGAGTTAAAAAAGGTATTGGTCGCCCAAGGTATGAATACCGCGGTCGGTGATGAAGGTGGTTTTGCCCCCGATTTGGCTTCAAATGAAGCTGCCATCGAAGTGATTTTGACCGCGATTGCCAATGCCGGGTACGAAGCAGGCAAAGATATTATGATCGCAATCGATGCTGCAAGTTCAGAATTTTATCAAGATGGTATGTATGTTTTAGCATCTGAAAACCGGAGTTTGACCTCTGCTGAGTTTGTTGAACTGTTAGCGAATTGGGTCGAACAATATCCGATCATTAGCATCGAAGATGGCATGGATGAAAACGACTGGGAAGGTTGGAAGTTATTAACCGAGCGTATTGGCGACAAAGTGCAATTGGTTGGTGATGACTTATTTGTCACCAATACGGCCATTTTAGAGCAAGGTATTGCACAAGGTGTGGCGAACTCTATTTTAATTAAAGTGAACCAAATCGGGACTTTAACTGAAACCTTGGCGGCAATTGCAATGGCAAAACAAGCGGGCTATACCGCAGTCGTTTCACACCGGAGTGGTGAAACGGAAGATACCACGATTGCAGATTTGGCCGTCGCAACAAATGCCGGTCAGATCAAGACAGGTTCTTTGTCTCGCTCTGATCGCGTCGCGAAATATAATCAATTGATCCGTATTGAAAGTGAATTAGCTGATGCCGCGAGCTATCCCGGCATAAAGGCGTTTAAGCAAGTCTAAGCGAGATGAAGCCCATTATGATTTTGCTGACAGTGATACTGCTTCTACTGCAGTATCGACTTTGGTTTAGTCATGATGGGCTACCGTCGGTATTGCACTTGCATCGCTCTGTAGTGTTACAAGAACAAGATAATGCCGTACTGGAAGAACGTAACCAAGTGCTCGCTGCAGAGGTGAAAGATTTAAAAAGCGGACTAGATGCGATTGAAGAAAGGGCACGTAGCGAGCTAGGTATGATTAAGCAAGACGAAACGTTTTTCCAAATTATCGAAAAGCAGGGCAATGATTAAGGCATTCTGGGCGGTTATTCCCGCGGCAGGTATTGGCGAGCGGATGGCAAGCGATCGGCCAAAGCAATATTTGCAGCTCGGCGACAAATTGGTCATTGAGCATACCCTACAACGGTTAGCGATACATCCAGATATTCAAGGGATTGTAATCGCATTAGCGCCAGACGATCCATGGTGGCCTAGCGTATCCGTGTCATTAGCGTGCCCACTATACACGGCAATAGGTGGCGAACAACGTTCACACTCTGTACTGAATGCCTTAACGTTATTATCAGATTTGGTTGATGATGATCCCTGGGTCTTGGTGCATGATGCTGCGCGACCTTGTATCAGGCAACAGGATATTGACCGACTGCTTACCGTATTGTCGACACATAATGTTGGCGGTATGTTAGGTATTCCAGTTAATGACACCGTTAAACGAACCAGCTCAAATAATAGCATTACTGAGACGGTAGACCGCCGAAACCTCTGGCGCGCTTCAACCCCTCAGATGTTTCATTTGCAGTTATTAAAACGTGCCTTAGCAACCGCCCATGCAGAACAACGTCCTGTGACCGATGAAGGCAGTGCGATTGAATTGGCTGGTTTACAGCCGATGATGGTGGAAGGGCATGCAGATAATATTAAAATAACGGTGCCACAAGATCTGGCTTTGGCTAATTTGTTTATGCAGCAACAAGACGGAGAATGCTAATGCGGATTGGTCATGGTTATGATGTTCATCGTTTTGGTGAAGGACAGTCAATAACGTTAGGTGGCGTTGACATAGCATATAGTCACGGTTTAGAAGCACACTCCGATGGTGATGTACTGGTTCATGCAATCTGCGATGCCTTATTAGGTGCTGCTGGTTTATGGGATATTGGTCATCATTTTCCTGATACTGATGATGATTTTAAGAACATTGATAGCCGTATTTTGCTGCGACGTGTTGTGCAAGATCTGTATTCACAAGGTTGGAAAATTGCCAATATAGACAGCACGATAATAGCGCAAGCGCCCAAATTAGCCCCCTTTATTCCGGTAATGCGAGACAATTTAGCAGCGGATTGCGCGGTATCCATCTCGGCGGTGAATGTGAAAGCGACAACGACAGAGACTTTGGGGTTTACTGGGCGTAAAGAAGGTATTGCTGCCCATGCTGTTAGCTTATTGATTGCTGTAGATTAAGCTTTGCGTGATTTCGACTTTTCTAAGCTAGCGCGAGTCAACGCGTCTGCATTGACTTGTTCTGCTAGCATACGACGTCAGGCAGACTATTTTCGCGTTGACGAAGTCTTGCCTTTCGACCTCGATGGCGCTGGCGGCCATGTTTGGTTAAATATCCGCAAACGTGGGATCAATACCGATTGGTTAGCCAATGAACTAGCGCGCTTTGCTAAAGTACCACAAGTTGCTGTGGGCTACGCGGGCTTGAAAGATCGACATGCGGTGACGACACAATGGTTTAGCATCAAAGTTGAAGGTATTGTTGAGCCCGTCTGGTCTGACTTCGAAACCGACGATATTCAGATAGTGACGCAAACCCGTCATAGTAAAAAACTTAAACGTGGCGTGCTGGCGGGGAATGACTTTACGTTACGCATAAGTGATATTACAGGGGATCCGGCGCTGTGGCTGCAACACCTGACCAGCATCAAACAGAACGGCGTGCCGAATTATTTTGCGGAACAACGCTTTGGTCGACAAGGCAATAATTTACTTCGCGTTAGTCATTGGTTTGAAACGGACAAGGCGCCCAAAAAACGTCAGCAGAAAAGTTTGTATTTATCATCAGCCCGCTCATGGTTATTCAACCTCGTAGTAGACCAACGTATACAACTTGGAAACTGGGATCAGGCTATTGACGGGGATGTGATGTTATTGGCAGGCACTAAGGCCAGTTTATTTAATGCATCGCTATCAGATACGACTTTGGTATCGCGATTAGAGGCGATGGATATCCATCCAACTGGACCATTGTGGGGACGAGGTTTTCCTTTGCCACAAGCGCACTGTCTGGCGTTAGAAACGCAGGTTCTATCAACATGGTCAGATTGGCAAGCGTGCCTAGAAAAGGCAGGTCTGCATCAGGAGCGACGGGCTTTGCGTTTGTTCCCGAAAAAGATGAGTTGGCAATTTTTAGACGATCATCAGTTACAATTACAGTTTTTTCTTCCTGCGGGCTGCTATGCCACGGCGGTATTAAGGGAGTTGGCACAGATTGTGGACGAAGGGCATATCAAGCCAATGTAACTGTTACCCCACATATTATCTTGAGCATATAAAAATAAGATGGATTATTTACCGATTTTTGTCGATTTGAAACATAAACCCTGCCTAGTGGTCGGTGGTGGTGATATTGCGGCGCGCAAAGCCGGATTATTAAGCAAAGCACAAGCCGATGTCACTATTGTGTCGCCAACGGTGTCAGAGACAACGAAGGCGTTAATCGAGGCCGGCGACGCGAACTGGTTAGGTGCAAAGTTTTCAGCGGATCTTGTGATGGCATACAGTTTAGTCATTGCCGCGACTGACGATGATGCGGTTAATAAACAGGTGTATGACTATGCTAAAGCGCATAATGTCCTTGTTAATGTAGCGGATAACCCTGAATTATGTGACTTTATCTTACCGTCCATTTTAGATCGCTCTCCCATTGTGGTTGCGGTATCAAGTGGTGGTAAATCGCCTATTTTGGCACGTCAATTACGTGCCAGATTAGAGACATTAATCCCGCCAAGCTATGGTCAATTAGCAAACATGGTTGGTCAGTATCGAGAGGCAGTGAAAGCAAGGTTTTTGACATTAACTGCACGTCGACGTTTTTGGGAGTCGGTGTTACAAGGGCCAATTGCTGACCATGTTCTAGCAGGACGCGAGGCGTTAGCGACAAAGGCCTTAGAAACGGCGATATCTAATGCAGATACTGATGAGGCGCGATCTGGTGAGGTGTATTTGGTCGGTGCCGGTCCAGGCGATCCTGAGTTACTCACTTTCAAAGCACTACGATTGATGCAACAAGCGGACATTGTTTTTTATGATCGCTTAGTCAGCAAAGAAGTGCTGGCCTTAGTGCGACGAGAAGCCGATCAAGTGTATGTGGGCAAGCAACGTGCTTGGCACAGTGTCCGGCAAGAAGAGATTAACTTACTGTTATTGGATGAAGCGAAAAAAGGAAAGCGAGTATTACGTTTGAAAGGCGGCGATCCTTTTATTTTTGGTCGGGGCGGCGAAGAAATTGCCACGTTGGCGGCCGAACAAATCCCTTTTCAGGTAGTGCCAGGCGTGACGGCAGCATCGGGTTGTGCTAGTTATGCGGGTATTCCATTGACGCACCGTGACTATTCTCAGAGCTGTGTTTTTGTGACCGGACAACTTAAACAAGGCGAACTGGACTTAAATTGGCAAGCATTGGTGCAGCCTCGTCAAACTGTCGTCGTCTACATGGGCTTGGGTGGTTTAGCTGTCTTAAGTCAACAATTATTGTCGCATGGTATGTCTGCTGATATGCCGGCAGCATTGATCCAACAGGGCACGACGGAGCGGCAAAAGGTTTGGGTCAGTACGATTACTGATTTACCGGCTTTAGCGGAACGTGAGCAACCGATCGCACCGACGATGGTCATCATTGGTGAGGTGGTGAGATTACACGATTCTTTGACTTGGTTTAATCCTAGCAAGTAAATTCAAAGGAAACGCATGGAAAGGTCGATAGCCTTGATATCTTTGGTCAAGCTGCCGACAGAAATGCGGTCAACGCCAGTTTCAGCAATGGCTCTGACAGTGCTTAGATTGACATTTCCCGACGCTTCTAATTGTGCTTGACCTTGATTGCGTTCCACGGCCTGTTTGAGGGCGGGGATATCAAAATTATCCAGCAAAATAATATCAGCTTGTCCGGATAATGCTTGTGTTAATTCATCGAAATTTTCGACTTCGACTTCAATGGCTATGGTTGGATATAAGCGACGGGCGAGGCTGATCGCGGCATTGATAGAACCGGCTGCATTGATATGATTTTCTTTGATTAAAATGCCATCATAGAGCCCCATGCGATGGTTATAGCAACCACCACAGCGTATTGCATATTTTTGGGCTAAGCGAAGCCCTGGAATCGTTTTTCGGGTATCTAGCACTTGTACTTGGTGACCTTGCACCTGCTCTGCATAACGCTGACTAAGTGTGGCTGTCGCAGATAAGGTCTGGATATAGTTCATCGCGGTGCGTTCACCGGTTAATAAGCTACGGGCGGAACCCTTGAGTTCGCACAAGATGCTGTCGCTGGACAGATTATCACCATCTTTAAAATACCATGTGATTTGTATCGTGGGATCGACTTGCTTGAACACTTCATTAAGCCATGCCTGTCCACATAACGTGGCTGGTTCACGATTGAGAATGGTCGCGGTTGCCATGCTAGTGACCGGAATTAAATCGGCAGTGAGATCATGTTGACCAATATCTTCTTCTAATGCTAATTTGACTTGGGACGAGATGAGATCGGCGGGCACGGTATTGGTGATTGTCATGGGCAGTGCTAACTTAGGCAAAATAAAAGGATAAGGTTAACTGGTGAAAGGCCAATTTTCTATCTTTTTAATCGATTTAATGTTTTTGCTATTGAGGAAAGGGGCATGACTAGTGGAATTAGATAAGCGAAGCGGGCTATTAAATGGGGTTGTTTATCATTGCTCACCTAATCAAGATGCTCGCCCAAATACCGATGATATTAGTGGCATTGTTATCCACAATATAAGTTTACCGCCAGGCGAGTTCGGTGGTGGTTGGATTGATGATTTATTTTTAAACCAACTTGATCCCACTGCCCACCCGTATTTTGAAACTATTGCGGACATGACCGTTTCCAGCCATCTATTAATTCGACGTGATGGTGAAATTATTCAATACGTCCCTCTTCATCAGCGTGCTTGGCATGCGGGTGTATCCTGTTGGGATGGCAGAGAATGTTGTAATGATTTTACCATTGGCATCGAGTTAGAAGGGTGTGACGAACTGTATTTTGAACAAATCCAATATGATCGTTTGGCTGAACTGGTGTTATTGCTCTGTGACAATTATCCAAAACTTAATACACGACAGATAAAAGGCCATTCCCAAATAGCTCCAGATCGGAAAACAGACCCGGGGCCTTATTTTGATTGGGATAAATTGTATGCCTTACTGCTTGAGGACTAAGTTGTCTGGAAACAGTCATAAATTGGCGATAAACATCCTCTATCATTGTCAAATAGACAGCATAAGCGCTAGCTCAAAGTGCGATTTTTGAACACGAACAGTGACGCCTGGCATGTTGCGAGGAGGAGCTTAGCGGAAACCTTGACAAGGTGAGAAATGCCGTTATGACAGGGGTAAGCGCTTTTACCCTATGGATAGCAAGGATATTGTGTGATAAGTAATGTATAATCAAGTATAGGTAATAAAAAGGAAACAGTGATGACAGGCGATATTGGTGACTTACTGACCATCAAGCAAGCAGCCAAAATGCTTAATGTGAGTGAAATGTCCTTACGGCGGTGGACGAATGACGGTAAATTAGCTTGCCTGCGCGTGGGTGCGCACAGGAGTCGACGTTTTCGGCGTGCAGATTTGGAACAATTTCTTGAACAACAAACCGTGAGTACGCCTTCAACAGAGAAGCCGTTTAACACGAAACAGAAACCAGCTAATAGAGCACATGACCACGTTTTACTCGAGAACTTAACGATCGAGTATGGTAGTCACCTATGTTCTTTTTATGACAATGTAAGAGGCTGCGAGAAACTAGCCGTTCCTTTGATAGCAGACGGGATCCGGCACGGTGATATTTGTTTTATTATTGCCTCTGCCAAAACGCAAAAAATCCTGCTGGCAGCGTTACGAAAAACGGATTGTAATATTGATGCTGCACTTGAAAGCGGCCAGCTTTTAGTAAGTGCTGGCGAGTCAAATAAGACTGCGATGCTGGAATTTTTATTAACAAGCTTCACCGAGGCGACACGGGCTGGTAACCAATCGATGCGTTTGGTTGGCGATATGTCTTGGGCCTTAGAGAAAGGCTGGGATGTGACTGAAATTATGGAATATGAAACCATTTTTAATAATACTGTAGGGCGCCAGTATCCTATTGTCTCGTTATGCCAATATGATGTTGATGATTTCTCAGGAAGAGGGTTGTTAGGCGCGCTTCGTTGTCATGAAGATACCTTTAAATACCCATTGACCCGATTTTTAGGCACGGCGTTACAGTAAGCGGAGCTGCGGTTAGCATTGTGGTTATGAAAGTCAGTTTTCGCATTTAAATAACGATGTTATTCGCTTCCTGTCATTGTGGCGCGGTCCAAATCAAAGTGCTGCAAAAGCTAGATTCGCTAACGGAATGTAATTGTTCTATTTGTCGTCGCTATGGTGCTTTGTGGGCTTATTGCACATCTAAAACGGTTGAAGTTTTGTGTCCGGTTAATACGCTCACTCGCTACACATGGGGTAAAAAAACCTTAGCGTTTTACCATTGTCTTGTCTGCGGCTGTTTGACACATTATGAAAATAACGATCAAGCTGGAGTGTATCGCGTCGCAGTGAACGCGAGAATACTAAAGCCGACAGATATCGAAGGGATTACGATCAGACTATTCGATGGGGCGGGTTCAGAGCAATATATATCACGATAAGTTGGTCATCATTATCTTATGAAAAGTGGCTATTGAGGCGTGATTGCTAGGCCAGAACGTGGGTCAACGATGGGGCCTTCGGGGACAAAATACCCCGGGGTGGGTTGATTCCATGAATGGAAATAACCTGCTTTCATAGTCTGCACGTCTAAGGTGTCAGCAAAATCTGCAATGTTAGCAAGCCGCAGCATATAGGCGCTAATATTGGGATAGCTGCTGAGGTAATTCAGATTCAGGTGATACAAGGCGTGATAAACCGAATCAAAGCGAGAGAGGTGACAATAAGCGTGTATATCTACGATCGTAATTTGCTCACCAGCAAGGTAGGGAACAGATTTAAGCTGTTGATCTAATGTTTTTAAATACCCAAAGACTTGTTCAAAATTGGCATGATACGTGTCTTGGTCTTGGGAAAAGCCAGCGCGGTAAATCGGGGCAATGAATTTATTGTCAAGCTGCTGAAGGTGTTGGTCTATCAAATCACGGTATGGTGACGGGTATAAAGAGCGATACCCCAAAAGGCGGACGGCAAGCTCATCGAGTTGGCGTACTATTTCCGCAGATTCATTATTAATGATGATATTGCTGGTAGTATCGAATAGGATTGGTACTGAGGCGCGACCAGAATAGCCTAGTGTGGAGCGCTGATAAATTTCAGGTACATGGGTGACGCCGTCAATAGGACATGGCGCACTATCCGGAGATTGATACCGATCTGCAAGGTTCCAGCCTTTGCTCGTTTGGATTGAACCGGCAATAGTGAGACCGATTATATCGGTTAATTTTAATAGTTTGCGTGCGATCTCTGTGCGATGTGCAAATGGGCAAAGCTTTGAAGTGAATAACCAGTAACGCTTTGCTTTAAATGGCCTGCTCTCACTGTCTAAACGGTCATGAAAAGCGGTGTTTGTAACATGGCAAAGTTCATTGGTTTTCATGACGTATTCCTTACAAGGTGTCTACCGGTTCAAATAAGGTCGTGGCTAGAGCGGCTAATAATCAGGAGAATGATATAAATTTAGGCATCAAAGACAACGATACACC
>JAIBDY010000011.1 GCA_024685995.1 Piscirickettsiaceae bacterium
AGGGCATTGCGTCCGTCTAAGACAAGGTCGGATGGAAGACAATACGGTATTTTCTAAAGATCCCGTTGCTGTTGCAAAACAGTGGGTCGATGCGGGCGCAAAGCGTCTTCATATCGTTGATCTTGATGGCGCATTTGCTGGTAAACCCGTCAATGCTGGAGTCATTCATCAAATTTGTAGCACCTTTCCAGAGCTTGACGTTCAAATAGGCGGTGGTATTCGCGATGAAGATACCATTCAAACGTATTTGGAAGCCGGTGTTCGATATACCATTATTGGTACCAAAGCGATAAATGCGCCTCACTTCGTGGGCGATGTGTGCGCCGAATTCCCGGGCCACATTATTGTCGGTTTGGACGCCAAAGATGGGAAGGTCGCTATCGATGGTTGGTCAAAACTATCGCACCATGATGTCACAGATATTGCTAAACAGTTCGAACAAGATGGCGTTGAAGCCATTGTGTATACCGATATTAGTCGAGATGGCATGATGCAGGGTGTCAACCTAGAATCGACTCGTAATTTAGCCCGCGCTATCAATATCCCCGTTATCGCCTCGGGTGGTGTCACAGACTATGATGATATTAAAGCCTTATGCCATTATGAAAGCGAAGGAGTCATGGGTGCTATTGTCGGCCGAGCTATCTATGAGGGCACGATCGATTTAGCAAAGGGCCAAGCGTTAGCCGATCGACTCAACCCCCCTCAGCAGTTCCTATAAAGGCTATCTTATGGCTCTGGCTAAACGTATTATCCCCTGCCTTGATGTTGATAACGGGCGTGTTGTTAAAGGTGTGCAATTTGTCAATATTCGTGATGCTGGCGACCCGGTCGAGATTGCCAAACGCTATGATCAGCAAGGTGCCGATGAAATTACATTTTTAGACATCACGGCGACCCACCACGATCGCGACACGATTGTCCATGTAGTCGAGGCCGTTGCAAGCCAAGTCTTTATCCCACTCACGGTGGGTGGTGGCATTCGTAAACTAGAAGATATTCGCCGCATGCTCAATGCTGGCGCAGATAAAGTTGGCATTAATTCGGCCGCGATTACCAATCCAGAGTTTGTCCGCGAAGCAGCTGAAAAGTTTGGCTCGCAATGTATTGTGGTCGCCATTGATGCAAAGCGGGTCTCAGCAGAAGGTGAAACCGATGCTTGGGAAATTTTCACCCATGGTGGTCGTAAACCGACGGGAATTGATGCAATTGAATGGGCAAAAAAAATGGTGTCGTACGGTGCCGGTGAAATTTTATTGACCAGCATGGATCGTGATGGCACAAAGTCAGGCTTTGATCTCGCATTAACCCGCGCGGTCAGTCAAGCGGTAAACGTGCCCGTCATCGCATCAGGTGGTGTGGGAGAACTACAAGATTTAACTGATGGCGTAAAACTAGGTGAAGCTGATGCCGTCTTGGCTGCCAGCATTTTTCATTTTGGTGAACACACAGTAGGCGAGGCCAAAGCCCATATGGCTAGCCAAGGTGTCGAGGTTCGTTTGTAATGGACTGGCTAGCGAAAATAAAATGGAATGATGATGGTTTGGTTCCAGTGATTACACAGGAGCATGAGACTCAACAAGTCTTAACCTTAGCATGGATGAATGACGAAGCATTACGACTCACAGCTGAAACAGGCCATGCCGTATACTGGTCTCGTTCTCGTCAAAAACTTTGGCATAAAGGTGAACAATCAGGTCATCAACAACAAATCAAGTCCATCCGACTCGATTGCGATCAGGATGCCGTGTTATTAGAAGTCGTTCAACTTGGTGGTATCGCTTGTCATACTGGCCGCCATCATTGCTTCTATCAGCGTCTGGAAAATGGTCAATGGCTGACGACTGAGCCAGTATTAAAAGACCCTAAAGAGATATACTCATGACTGATGTTTTAGCACAATTAGCGACCGTACTTGAAGCTCGCAAACAAGCCGATGCAGGGGAGTCTTATGTCGCTAGTTTGTATCAATCTGGCACCGATAAAATCCTGAAAAAGCTTGGCGAAGAAGCGACAGAAATCGTGATTGCCGGCAAAGGGGGTGACCGAGATGAGATTATCTATGAAACCGCTGATTTATGGTTCCACAGTATGGTGCTATTGGCACACAATAACATCGATTACCAGCTGGTTTTAGAAGAGCTTGATCGCCGTTTTGGCTTATCTGGCTTGACGGAAAAAGCCAATAGGACAAAATCGTGACTGATTGCTTGTTTTGTAAGATCGTTGCCGGCGACATTCCTTCGGATAAGGTCTATGAAGACGATCAAATCCTCGTCTTTAAGGATATAAACCCGCGAGCAGCTGTCCATTTATTAGCGATACCCAAAATTCATCTTGATAGTCTTGATGAATTGACAAATGAGCATCAAATGCTCATAGGGCATATAATGTTGCAATTACCCCAGTTGGCGCGCTCACAAGGTCTCAATAATGGCTTTAGAACTATTATTAACACAGGACCTGATGGCGGCCAAGAAGTAGGGCATTTACATCTACACATTTTGGGCGGCGAAGGCTTGTCCAGTTTTAATTAGGAGAGCATCATGGGTTTGGGCGGTATCAGTATTTGGCAATTAATCATTGTCCTAGCGATTGTCATCCTTTTATTTGGTACGAAAAAATTACGCTCTATGGGCGGTGATTTAGGTAGCGCAATTAAAAGTTTCAAACAATCTGTTCGTGAAGGCGAAGACGACGTCAATAATAAAGAAGACGCTACCCTTCACCATACCAGTAGCGAGTCACACACACAGCATTCTGAAAAAGATAAACATACGAGTTAATGGTTGGTTTATTAGCTTACCCTGCTTTATAACGCTGAATCACTGATCATGACTTTGTTGTCATTCACGAGTGGTATTGCTTGGTTAGCTTAATAGGCACAGAAATATAGACATGTTTGATATTGGATTTTGGGAATTATTATTAATCGCAGTGGTCGCGCTGGTCGTTGTTGGACCGGAGCGTATGCCGCGGCTTATCCGTGTCACCGGTTTATGGATTGGGCGTGCTACGGCGTCAATACAGTCCGTTCGTAACGAAATTTCGCGTGAACTCCGTGCTGAAGACCTAAGAAAAGCCATATCGGATCAAGAAGGCACGCCAGCTGTCCCTCGTTATGTTATACCTGATGAAATGGATACCTCAGAATCGCCTTCAGATGCTGTTAAACCAAGCCCCACGCAGGCAACAGAAATCGATAAGGAAAAAAATGGCAACGGATGACCAACAACAGTTGGTCTCTCATCTCGTAGAACTTCGTGATCGCTTATTACGGGGTATCTTGGCTGTCTTAGTCATAGCGGTACTGCTGTTACCTTTTTCCAATGACCTCTATCACTTCTTGGCTGAACCTCTATTAAAACATCTACCCGAAAGTAGCAGCATGATTGCAACAGAAGTGGCCTCGCCCTTCCTGACGCCTTTTAAACTGACCTTATGTACGGCCATTATGATCGCAATCCCAGTACTGTTATTTCAACTATGGGGGTTTGTAGCTCCTGGTTTATATGACAATGAAAAACGTATTGCTTTTCCTCTGCTTTTCGCCAGTACCGCCTTATTCTTCCTAGGCATTGTGTTTGCTTATTTTGTAGTCTTTCCGCTGATCTTTGGCTTTTTAACCCAAGCGGCGCCGGAAGGTGTCGCAGTAATGACCGATATTAGTAGCTATTTAGATTTTGTCTTAAAGCTATTCTTTGCTTTTGGTTTTGCATTTGAAGTGCCCATCGCCACACTATTATTAATATGGTCTGGGGTCTCTACCGTTGAAAGCTTAGGTGAAAAGCGGCCTTATATTATTGTCGGTGCCTTTGTTATTGGCATGCTACTTACTCCGCCCGACGTTATTTCTCAAACCTTACTTGCGTTACCCGTTTGGTTACTCTTTGAACTCGGTTTACTGTGCTCTCGTTGGTTACCCAAAAAAGCGCAAGATGACGACGAACAAGAAACCGTCTAATTTAGCTATAACGTATCCGAGTTCCGTACTCTAAGGATAATAATATTTCCTCTGCTCGGATTTCTGCAGGGAAACGCGCGCCTGATATTTTGGCACCATGAATACTCGCTCCAGCAAAGTTAATACAGTTCATAAAGTCCACCCCTCGCAGATCTGCTTGGCGAAAATAGCAATTAGCGAAGTCTAAGCCTTCAGCCTGTAATTGCTGCAAATTAATATGCCTAAAATCACAGCCTTGTAGATTAACAACTTCTCCTGCCGCAATACGCTGGTTAAATTCAGCTACTTTGCCTTCTCTGAGTAAGCGATATAAAGGGTCACTCGATATAATCGGTGCTGCCATATATTGTGTTCCTTTTTAAGCGGTAATATCAATGTTAGCGCCGTGGTGTGACGCACTAGAGCCTATCGCACTAGTTTCACCCGCTGCGGTCACGATAACCGTTTCATTGAGATCTGTCGTGCTTCGCTCTGATGCTATAACTGTATCGGAAGTTTCACTGGCTTGTTGAGCCTGTGTTTGTTGTCCCACTAAACGCTCACTTTGACTCAATGGGTTGGTCAATGTCGGCTGATTACTAAAAGGTGAGATACCCGGTATATCCATGATTTTTCTCCTCACTCAATTTATTTTTTATGATGACAAACTCTGTCAGGTAACATTATCACAAATTACCTACCTAGATATGTGAATATATTGGCATAATTTGTGATAAAACGGGGGCGTCATTAAGATACTGCTATTTTTAGTTTTAAACACAGCCAAGCTGTTTAAACGGTGTAGAATGACAATCATCATTAACCACTTCTGGAGCCTAATTTATGTCGCTTAAACAACAATTGGTAGATGAAATTGAAGTCTTGTTACGTTATAACCTAGACACAACGCTTGAAGGCATAAAAGTCCACCACGATGCTCCTCCCGCCATGCGTGACGCAACACAACGCTTATTTGTCAAAGGCCTTGTCAGCCAAAAAGATGGTGGTTATTTAACCGATTTAGGTCATGAAGCTGCTGAACATACACAAGCGGCGTTGGCTATTTTAAGCTCTAAATAGATTTTTATCCCGTTCATAAACGATAAAACTATAGGGATATTCGTTCTTTTCGTCGGCAAGGTGCGATTGTCTGCTCACCTCATGCCATTGACCTTTATCCCAATCTGGAAACCAAGTATCGCCTTCTAGGCTCGCGTGAACTTGCGTTAAATAAATGATATCTGCAAGAGGTAAGCATTGCTTATAAAGAGAAGCCCCCCCCATGACCATCACTTCTAATGCACCTTCACAGGCATCGAGTGCTTGTTGAATTGAGTGCGTTACGATACAACCCTGCGCTCGATAATCTTGATCGCTGGTCAGGATGATATTTTTTCTACCGGGTAAAGGACGACCAATGGACTCGTGGGTAAGACGCCCCATAATTAATGGTTTTCCCATTGTTACTTTGCGAAAATATTGTAAATCAGCTGACAACTTCCAAGGTAAATCATTCTCTTTACCAATCAGGCCACGCTCATCTGTCGCCACAATTACCGCTAATTTCATATTCAAACCCTATTCATTTCTAGAAAATGAATACTACCAGATCCCCTTTTAAAGAGCCCAAATGATGAGATGATAAGTTATGTATAAACAGTCTGATAAAACAAAGGAAAAGCTGTGGATAAGTTACCCTGTGGATAAGTGATCTCTTTATCCACAGCTATTACCCTAGTTTGATGATCAATTATCAACAAGCAGATTAATTTTAAATCATTGAATATTAATCATAAAATCAGCTTATCCAGTTACTAACAGAGTCTAATCATTAACATCTTTTATCTTTTAAATAATATATTTATAGTGATAGCATGCCAGTTATTCTAAAAATTGCAGTACCTTGCCCACTCAGACAGACTTTTGATTACCTACCAGATCAATCAAAAACACAATGGCAACGAGGTCTTCGTGTTAAGGTACCTTTCGGTCATCGAGACCTCGTTGGCATTATTGTCGCTATTGAGCACGTTGAAGATTCAACAAAGCTTGCAAGTTTAAAAACAATTATTGCCTGTATCGATAAAGGCCCATTACTGCCAAAAGCCATATTCGATTTAATACAATGGAGCAGCGATTATTATCACCACCCTATTGGAGATTGCTTTCAAGTTGCCCTGCCTAAAAAAATACGTTTAGGAGACCCAGCAACACTACAAACCGATACATATTGGTCTTTATGCCAAGAAAATAGATCGACAGCAGCCTTAGGTAAAAAACAACAAGCCGTCATAGTGTTATTGCAACAACACAATATGGCGATGTCTCAAACAATGATTACGCAAGCGATAGGGAATCATAGTGATGCTTTAAAGCGATTGGAAAATAAAGGCTTGGTAGAACAACAGAACCGGGTTAAAAAGCCAGAGATTAATTTAAAGATTAAGGCGCTTAAAACTTTAAATGATGAGCAGCAACATGCAGTCAATACTATTTGGCAACAACGCTCCCAATTTTCATCGACATTACTGTATGGCATTACCGGTAGTGGCAAAACAGAAGTTTATATACAGTTAACAGCTTCAATGATCGAGGCTGATAAGCAAGTCCTGATCTTAATTCCTGAGATTGGTTTAACGGCACAGTTTGTCTCACGGTTTAAGCAACATCTAGCTGCTTGCATCGTCGTTTTTAATTCATCAATGAATGATAACGATCGACAACAAGCTTGGTTATTGGCACAAACAGGACAAGCCGATGTCGTGATAGGTACACGGTCTGCGGTTTTTACCCCTCTCGATCGTTTGGGGTTGGTCATTATCGATGAAGAGCATGATAGCTCTTACAAGCAACAAGATAGTTTGCGTTACCATGCCCGTAATGTCGCGTTAATAAGAGCCAAGCAAGCAACTGTACCGATTGTACTAGGCAGCGCTACCCCTTCCCTAGAAACCCTTTATCATGTTCAATCTCAGCGTTATCAATTGTTAAGTTTGACCCAACGCGCGACGGGCGCTGTTTTACCTGAAGTGGCATTGATAGATAGCCATGGGCCTAAGGCCAATAATGGCTTATCGAGTCAGCTCTACAAAGCGATAGCGCAGACCTTAGCTGACGATAATCAAGTACTCCTTTTTATCAATCAACGGGGGTATGCGCCTGTGTTGATGTGTCATGATTGTGGCTGGCAAGCAAGTTGTTCGCATTGTGATGCCAAAATGATTGTTCACCAAACGCGTTATCAACTGCGCTGTCATCATTGTGGCTTTAACCAACCGTTACCAAAAGCATGCCCAGAATGTGACTCTAAAGATTTGGGTAGTTACGGGGTGGGTACCCAACAAATAGAGCAAAGCTTGCAACAGCTTTTTCCAACAACGCCAGTATTACGAATTGACCGGGATAGTACCCAGCGTATTGGGGCTTTTGCGAGGTTGGTCAATGATATTCAAGCTGGTGGGGCTAAAATCTTAGTAGGGACACAAATGTTAGCTAAAGGCCATGATTTTCATGATGTCACACTAGTGGGCATTTTGGATGCCGATCAGGGATTATACAGTGCTGACTTTAGGGCAACAGAAACCTTGGCGCAATTAGTGACACAAGTCACTGGTCGTGCCGGTCGAGGACAAAAAACGGGTAAGGTATATATTCAAACGCAGCAAATCGACCATCCTTTTTGGCAAGACTTGTTACAAGGCAGTTATCGACAGACGGCAGAGAAACTCTTGCAAGAACGTCGGCAGAGTCAGATGCCCCCAGTGGGTTCACTTTGTGTGATTAGGGCACAAGCCAAACAACAAGCGTCGTCATTACAGTTTTTAACTGAAGTGGCTGCCTTATTGAATCAACATCAACAACAGGCGGTGTTTGTTTTGGGGCCGGTGCCAGCAGTGATGGAAAAACGTGCCGGACGATATCGAGCACAGTTATTGTTAACCACAGAGAATAGGAAAGCTTTACACCAGCTTTTGGATCATCATATTAATACTATTGCCAGCCTAAAAAGTGCTCGGTCGTGTCGTTGGTCTATCGATATTGATCCGATAGATTTACTGTGAGCTATTTTTGATTAAAATACTGTTGGGTACCTAAGGCATTGGTTGCGGCACTAATTTTATGAAGGGCGTTGATATAAGCGGCTTCGCGAAGACTACATTGTCGCTGCTGCGCTAAATCCCAAGCTTCAGAAAAGGCGAAAATCATTTTATCTTTGAGTTTTAAATGAATATCTTCTAGGTCCCAAGTTTGACCGCTGAGGTTTTGTACCCATTCAAAATAACTAACTGAGACCCCGCCGGCATTGGCTAATACATCGGGCACTACTTTGATGCCTTTATTAAAAATAATGTTATCAGCTTCAAACAAAATGGGTCCATTGGCAATTTCAATAATCGCTTTGGCTTTAATATTATTGGCATTATCTTTGGTAATTACGCCTTCTAAGGCGGCTGGGATCAAAATATCAACCTCCAGTTCAAGCAAGGTTTCATTAGTGATGACGCTATGCTCGACTGTTTCACAGACAGAGCCATTGCAATAAACCGCTTTAATTTGCCTAGAACGCTGTTTTTCTTCCCACAGGCTGTCTACATCAAACCCTGATTCTGCATAAATTGCCCCTTTGGAATCACTGACCGCGATAATCTTACAACCCGCACGTTGTAATAAACGGGCGACATGATAACCGCCATTACCAAAGCCTTGTACCGCCACCGTTAATTCAGTGGGTGACCAAGTCATTTTTTTGATTAATTCAAGGGTACAGAGATAGGCCCCACGACCGGTAGCATCGTCCCGTCCAAGACTACCTCCTAATGCAATCGGTTTGCCAGTGATGACAGCAGGGCTATGACTGCGCTTGATAGATTCATATTCATCCATCATCCAACCCATAATCAAGGAATTGGTATTCACGTCGGGTGCTGGAATGTCACGCTGAGGGCCGATAAAGTCAACGAGTGATCGCATATAAGCGCGTGATAATCGTTCTAATTCCATCGGAGATAATAATTTTGGATCGACAGTGATACCGCCTTTACTACCGCCAAAAGGTAAGCCCACTACGGCACATTTGATGGTCATCCATAAGGCTAAGGCTTGTACTTCATCAATATTGACATTGGGGTGGAAACGGATACCGCCTTTCGTTGGGCCGAGAATATTATTGTATCGACAGCGATAAGCTCGGAAATAACGTTTGGATCCGTTATCCATTCTGACCGGTAAGCAGACCGACATAATTTCTTTTGGGTGCGAAATTGCGTCGATAATTTCTGGGTTAATATCGGCTAATTTGGCCAATGATTTTACCCGTAATAAGGCATCTTCAAAGGTTGAATTCTTAGACATACGGTTATCTCCAAGCAAAGGTAGTTTTAAACTAACACTAGCATAGGAAAACGTTTGCTTGCAGGACTAGTTGTTGGTGTGCGTTTTTGCGGGAGAATCAAAGATGTGATCCATGCTTGGGATCAGTTAAAATGGCGTGATTACATTTTTATTAAGGCTACAACACTTTGAAAGACCAGCTTAAACAGATTATTGAGCAATCATTAAACCAGCTTATCGCACAAAAACAGCTCCCAGAATTTGCGTTACCAGCAATCCAAATAGAGCGGACAAAAGACAAAGCTCACGGTGATTTTGCTTGTAATATTGCGATGGTGTTGGCGCGTCCAGCCAAGATGAATCCACGGCAAATTGCGACATTATTGGTGGATAATTTGATCAGTGCTGATTTTATTACTGCGGTTGATGTTGCGGGCCCTGGCTTTATTAATTTCACTTTATCGGCAGATTCTACCCAACAAATCGTCAAAACAGTGTTACAACAAGGCCAACAATTTGGTCTCAGTACTGTCGGTGCTGGGCGATCGGTTCAAGTTGAATTTGTCTCTGCAAATCCGACCGGTCCTTTACATGTTGGTCATGGTCGCGGCGCGGCGTATGGGTCGGTTGTCAGTAGCTTGTTAACGGCAATTGGTTACAAGGTTCACCGTGAATATTATGTGAATGACGCTGGCCGACAAATGGATATCTTGGCCACCAGTGTCTGGTTACGCTATTTGGCTGTTTGTGGTGAACAGTTTGTCTTTCCAAGTAATGGTTATAAAGGCGATTACGTTGTTACGATTGCAGAGGAAATGAAAGCTGCGCACGGGGCGTTATTTTTAAAATCGGCTGAACAGGTGTTTGATGCGATTCCCGCAGACGAACACGCGGGAGGCGATAAAGAGCAGCACATTGATGCCTTGATTGATAAAACAAAGGCTTTATTGGGTTCAGAACTTTATCGTCAAGTCTTTGATACGGGGTTAACAGCTATTTTAGCCGGGATTCGTCAAGATTTAGCGGACTTTGGTAGTGATTATGATGAGTGGTTTTCAGAGCGGTCATTGATGGAAACTGGTGTCGTGGATAAAGCCATTGCCGCATTAAAGCAAGCCGAAATGCTATATCAACAAGATGGCGCTTGGTGGTTCAAATCAACCGAGTTTGGTGACGAAAAAGATCGTGTTGTGGTGCGTGATAACGGTCAGACGACTTATTTTGCTTCCGATATTGCTTATCATTTGAACAAATGCCAACGAGGCTTTGATACCGTCATTGATATTTGGGGATCGGATCATCATGGATATATACCCCGGGTCAAAGCTTCTCTAGCGGCGATGGGTCAAGATGTGGAACGACTAAAAGTGCTGTTGGTGCAATTTGCAGTGTTGTATCGAGGTAGTGAAAAGGTCTCGATGTCGACACGTAGCGGCGAGTTTGTCACCTTGCGTGAACTTTGCGATGAAGTTGGTAAAGATGCGGCCCGATTTTTCTATGTGTTGCGCGGCGCCGATCAACATATGGACTTTGATCTTGAGTTGGCAAAATCACAAAGTAACGATAATCCTGTTTACTATGTGCAGTATGCGCATGCTCGTGTGTGCAGTGTATTTAGACAATTAGCGGAACGCGGATTGATATGGGATCAACAGCTTGGCGAAAGTCACCTGGATCGCTTAACGGAAGATCATGAGCAGACCTTATTGTCGATGTTAGCGCGTTATCCAGAGATAGTAAATTCAGCTGCAATGGGCTATACGCCGCATTTATTGGCCCATTATTTAATGGATTTAGCACGTGATTTTCATACCTATTACAACGCCCATCACTTTATTGTTGACGATACAACATTAAGCCAAGCGAGATTGACTTTGATTATGGCGATTAAGCAAGTAATTGCCAATGGTTTGTCGATACTTGGTGTAAGCGCACCGGAGGCAATGTAAGTGGCTGTAAAACGAAATCAACGAAAATCAACCCAGCCAAAATCACTGCCTATCGGGCCGATGTTGATTAGTTTTGCGGTCGGGTTATTTGTGATGTTTTTAATTCACCTTAAGGACACCGCGCCTGTTGATAATACAACTGCGGCAGAAATCAAAAAAATGGTTAAAAAAGACAGTAATGTCATCGAGCCGACGTTTGATTTCTATACTTTATTGCCCGAAATGGAAGTGGTGGTTGATAAGCCTAAGCAGGTTGAAAAAAAAACTATTGTGTCATCACCGCCGCAACAAACAGCAAGTGTGAAACCGGTAGATAAAATCAGCTACTTGATTCAAGTTGGGTCTTTTAAAAAGGCAAGGGATGCAGATGGACTCAAGGCAAGACTGGCTTTGCTGGGTATTGAATCTAAGGTACAAACAGTGACAATAGATAATGCCGCGACTTGGCATCGGGTACAAGTGGGTCCGATTGTGGGCCGAGATGAGGCCGATCAGTTGCAAAAGCAGCTTAAGAAAAACAGTATTGATTCATTGCTAATGCGTGCCAGACATGGTTAGTTGTTTGAGATTACGTTATGCTTAGCGATTTGAAAATAGAGTAGATCAGACGGCGCTATTGTCAGTTAAGAGAAGATAAGGGCGCGTTTTAACGTCTTGAAAATGGGGGGTAAATAATGACCGAAAGGCTTGATGGGGGTGTTTGGCAGGAAGTGCCGAGCCCATTCTGTGGTATTGCTTCTGATGATTTAACTATCGAAGTTAGCGGTCAACATGTCCGCGTCGTTGAAAATGGTGACGCAGTGACGATTGCTGGATTTGAAACGCCGATTACTGATACCGCTCCTCAAATTAAAGGCAAAGCGGTGTCTTTATCACAAGCGGTTGAGCATATCGCTGGTTTGTTGCGAGAGAGCCAACAAACGGTGATATCTGGCTTAGCGACGGATTTAAATGGGGCGAGGGCTGCGATGGCTTTAGCCGATAAAAATCGTGCCACCGTTGACCATATGAATTCAAACGGTGCTTTTAGAAACTTACTGGTCTTACAAGATACCGGCTGGATGACAACTACCCTAGCGGAAGTAAAAAACCGCGTTGATTTATTATTGATTGTTGGCAGTGATATCGAAACCAGTTTTCCCCGTTTTTTTGAACGCATGGTTTGGAACAAAGACAATTTATTCGACCAAGATATCGCATCACGGCAAGTAGTTTATTTAGGACGGGCGCCTTCGGGAGATGCATCGACCTCTCCTTCGGGCAAAAAAGCCGAAGTCATGGCTTGTGATGATGCTGATTTACCCGAAGTATTATCGGTATTACGCGCGTTGGTAGCGGGTCGTAATATGCAAGCGGAACAGGTCGGCGGTATTGCGATCAATGACTTGGCGCAATTGGCCGCTCGCTTAAAACAAGCTAAATATTCCGTCGTCACGTGGGAAGCAGGGGCATTGGACTTTGAACATGCCGAAACCTCAGTGCAAATGATGTGTGAAATGATCAAAGATTTAAATGCCGAAACACGCTGTAATGGCTTACCTTTGGGCGGTAAAGATGGTGATGTAACGGTTAACCAAGTGGCGGCATGGCAGTCTGGTTATCCGGTTCGTACCAACTTTAATCGAGGTTACCCTGATTATGATCCTTACTTGTCTGATAGCCTTCGCATGCTAGCAGAAGAGGAAGTGGATACCTTAATTTGGGTGTCGAGTTTTGATATTAAACGTACACCTCCATCAACAAACGCGACGACTATAGTGTTGGGTCGTTCAGGGATGACATTTGAACAACAACCGGAAGTGTTTATACCGGTTGGCACGCCAGGAATAGATCATATTGGTCGGGCATTCAGAACAGATGGGGTTGTTTCAATACCGTTGAGACAATTACGAGATAGCGGTTTGCCGAGTACTTTTGAAGTATTAAGCGCTGTTGAACAAGCGCTATAGGGGCAGAGACGAATATGTTAATGAAATTAACCGGCGGCCGAATTTACGATCCTGAACATGGTATCAATGGTGATGTACGCGATATCTATATCAAAGATGGTCGCATTGTGGCTGCAACGTTGGATGAAAAAATTGATCAAGTGATCGATGTGCGTGGCAAGGTCGTGATGGCTGGAGCGATTGATATGCATACCCATATTGGCGGCGGTAAAGTGAATATTGCTCGGACGATGTTGCCTGAAGATCATGCGGCCGACGTAGTGGCACGTACCGAACTGATGCGTTCGGGGTGTGGACATGCTGCACCGAGTACCTTAACAGCGGGTTATCGCTATGCGGAAATGGGGTATACAGCGGGGTTTGAGCCTGCGATATTGCCGATAAATGCGCGGCAAGCGCATATGGAAATGCACGATACGCCGATCATCGATAAAGGGGGGTACGTCATGTTGGGGAGTGATGATTACCTACTTCGGATGATGGCGGCCAATAATGATCAAGAAGCGATTAATAACTATGTCGCTTGGACGATAACGCATAGCCAAGCGATTGGCGTTAAAGTCGTTAACCCCGGTGGTATTAATGCGTTCAAATTTAATCAACGTAAATTAGACTTAGACGAGAAAAACAGCTTTTATGGCGTGACACCGCGCGATATTTTATTACGCTTGGCGAGGGCGGTAAAAGAACTGGGGATCCCCCACCCTTTGCATGTTCATGGCTGCAATCTTGGTGTGCCGGGCAATATGAATACGACCCTCGACACCATGAATGGAATCGAAGGTCTGCCAATGCATATGACCCATATTCAGTTCCACAGTTATGGTACCGAGGGCGACTTTAAGTTTTCGTCGGGTGCGGCTGAGATTGCAGAAGCAATTAATGGCCATAAAAATATCACGGTCGATGTTGGCCAAATTTTGTTTGGTCAAACGGTCACAGCCTCAGGCGATAGCATGCGTCAACACGCCGCTCATGCCCATGCGCATCCGAATAAATGGGTGTGCATGGATATTGAATGTGACGCGGGTTGTGGCGTATTGCCATTCAAATATAAAGACCAGAGCTATGTTAACGCTTTGCAATGGATGATTGGCCTAGAAACCTTTTTGTTGGTAGATGATCCTTGGCGGATTTTCTTAACAACCGATCACCCTAATGGGGCACCGTTTACCAGTTATCCACATTTGATCCGTTTGTTAATGGATAAAACATTCAGAAACGAGGTGTTGTCACAACTGCACCCTGAAGCACAAAAAGCCAGTCGTCTGGCGTCGATTGATCGGGAATATTCTCTGTATGAGATCGCCATTATGACGCGGGCAGGTGCTGCTAAACTGGTTGGCTTAGCTGACCGGGGGCATTTGGGCGTGGGTGGTGCGGCAGATATCACAGTGTATACCGATAATCCGGATCGTGAGAAGATGTTTAGTCGCCCTGATTATGTCTTTAAAGATGGTCGAATGGTCGTTGAAAATGGCGATTTAATTGATGTGACATGGGGGACGACCCATGTGGTAAAACCTGAATATGATCGTAGTATTGAGACGTCACTTAAAGGCTATTTTGATAAGTATCAAACCATGAAAATGGGCAACTTTAAAATCAGCAACGATGAAATTATTGATGATGGTCGAGGTAGTTTGACGGTACAGCCTTTGCATAAAGGAGGTCCGATATGATTATCAACGGCGTGACTATCGACAAGACTTTTGCAGAAGCCTTTCCAATGAAAGGAACGCGGCTGATTATTACGGCCCATAATGCCAAATGGGCGATGATTTCAGCTCAAGCCTTCACAGGGTTTGCGACATCGGTGATTGCCTGTGGATGTGAAGCGGGAATTGAACGTGAACTCGACGGCAGTGAGACACCAGATGGTCGTCCAGGTGTTGCGGTACTGATTTTTGCAATGGGCGGAAAGGGCTTAGCTAAACAAGTTGAAACGCGTGCAGGGCAATGTGTTTTAACCTCGCCTACGTCGGCCTTATTTTCAGGGCTTGATAGCGAAACCGAAATGGCTTTAGGACAGAACTTACGTTATTTTGGCGATGGCTTCCAAATCTCGAAAATGATTGATGGTAAACGCTATTGGCGCATTCCAGTGATGGATGGTGAATTTTTAACACAAGAAAAAACCGGCGTATCAGCAGCAGTTGGTGGGGGTAATTTCTTGGTCTTAGCAGAATCACAAGCCCAAGCTCTGGCCGCTTGTGAAGCGGCAATTGACGCGATGAAAATGATCCCGAATGTGATTATGCCTTTCCCAGGTGGTGTCGTACGCTCTGGCTCTAAAGTGGGATCAAAGTACAAGGCGTTGAATGCCTCGACCAATGATGCTTTTTGTCCAACATTAAAAGGGCAAACACACAGCGATTTGTCGCCCGAAGTTGAATCGGTAATGGAAATCGTCATCGATGGATTAACCAAAGAAGATATCGATAAGGCGATGAGGGTCGGGATTCAAGCCGTTTGTGACTTAGGCGCAGATCAAGGTATTCGACGTATTAGTGCCGGTAACTATGGCGGTAAATTAGGGCCATTTCATTTCCACTTACAGGAGATCATGGCATGAGCAACTTAACCTTTGCTTTAAAAGCAACGCCAAAACAACGCATCGATTGCTCTCCATTAACACCAGATAAATTGGCTGACAAAACGATAGCTGAGATTGCTGCCATGGAACTGGTCGTTGGTAATACCACTGCACGAGTGGATGCTTTATTTACGATCAGCGCAGGCGATAGTGCGGCGATCACATTTACTTCGAGTGATGCCAAATTAGATTTTATCGGTCGTAATATGACTTTTGGCAGTATTACTGCTGAAGGTAATGTGGGCGCTTATCTCGGTATCTTTTTGGAAGGTGGTGAGATAACAGTTAATGGCAATAGCGGAATTTATACTGGCTGTGAAATGAAAAAAGGTCAGATCAAAGTTAATGGCGATGCTGGGGATTTTATGGGTGGAGCTAGACCTGGCCGCCGTAATGGCATGACTGGCGGTACGGTGATTGTGACTGGCAGTACCGGTGCTAGAACAGGCGATCATATGCGCCGCGGGATGATTTTAATTGAAGGCAATGCTGGTGATTACTGTGGTAGCCGAATGATATCTGGCACGATTGCAGTGTTGGGTGATGTAGGTACTCACTTAGGCTATGGCATGAAGCGTGGCACCATTTTGCTAAGTCAGATGCCATCACGTGGTATCACAGCGAACTTCAACGATTGTGGTTCACACACCTTGGCATTTTTACCATTGATGATTGCATCCTTTAAAAAGTTGGATAGCCAATTTTCACGCGTCGAGACCTTTTCGAGAGTGCAACGTTATGCCGGTGATTTGGGTGGTATCGGCATGGGCGAGATTTTAGTGAAAATTTGAATTTTATGGGCTTTTAGGCAAAGCCAATAAGAAAAACCGAGCTGTTTTGCTATGTTTATTCATTCTTAAGATCATGCACTTTGGTTCTTTCGAATTCGATTTTGAGTGATTCCCCCGATTTTAGAATTTCGGTTAAGGAGATGAGCAGGGAAATAATCATTGTGACGAGACTCATGATGAAGAAGATCTCACCCAAAAACTGGTTTTGCCAGAATAATGTCAGCATGGCAAAGACGCAAAACAGAAATGAGATGACCGCAAAGGTTTGCATGTATTTGATTAGGTTTATCCGAAGGTGCATGTTTTGAATTTGTCTCGCTCTATTCAGCCCATCTTGGTTTCTGATCTCACTGTTGAGCGTACGCACAACACTGGCTAAGGCTAGATATCGGTTGGTATAAGCTAGAAATAACAGTGATATACCTGAAAACATAATAGCGGGATCAGTAATATTTAAATTCATGGTGTGGCCAATAAGTGTTATTAGCTTAATATTTTAACTTAAATTAAGTTAACTCAGGCTTTTAAACGTCTCTCTTCGCACCCAATTTCAAAGACGTGATTGGTTTGATACGCCTACTGTCCAATCGGTTTACTGATGCCACTAGGACTTCATTGAATAAACTTATCACCGTTGATCTAAGATCACGTACTATGAAAGTTAACTATAATTAACAAAGGCGGCAGTTATGTCTGATATTGGCAAATCGATTATCCAATTTCTTGTTGAAGAGCAGCGAAGCCACCCAGAATCGACCGGTTCCTTAACTGGCTTGATGACCGATATTGTCAGTGCCTGCAAGCAGATAGCGCACTTAGTGAATCGCAGTGGCATCATTGGTATTGGTGGTGCGGCAGAATCAGAAAACGTTCAAGGTGAAGTACAGAAAAAGCTGGATATTATTACCCATGATGTAATGGTCGATCATTTAAGTTGGACTGGTCATTTGGCGGCGATGGCATCAGAAGAAGTGGAAGAGATTATCCAAATTCCTGATGGCTTGCCGAGAGGTGACTATTTGATTACCTTTGACCCCTTAGATGGCTCTTCTAATATTGATGTCAATATTTCGGTCGGGACGATTTTTTCTATTCTACGCTGTCCAACTGGGGTGACCACGCCGACAGTCGAGGACTTCAAACAAGCGGGAACAGAGCAAGTTTGTGCAGGGTTTTGTGTGTATGGCCCAACGACGATGATGATTTTGACAACGGGTAATGGGGTGAATGGTTTTACCTTGGATCGCGATGTTGGCGAATTCATTTTAACCCACCCTAAAATGACCATTCCTGAAGACACGGCTGAATTTGCGATTAATATGTCGAACCAACGGTTTTGGGAACCACCCATACAACGCTATATTGACGAGTGTATGAAAGGCGTTGATGGCGGGCGTGAGAAAAACTTTAATATGCGTTGGGTCGCTTCGATGGTGGCTGAGGTTTACCGTGTGCTAACGCGTGGTGGTATTTTTATGTATCCCTTGGATACTAAGCCTTCGACTCAAGGGGGTAAATTAAGACTGATGTATGAGGCCAGTCCGATGAGTTTTATCGTCGAGCAGGCGGGTGGTGTCAGCTCGACGGGTCGGCAACGGATCATGGCAATAAAACCGGAAGGTGTGCATCAACGGGTACCGGTTATACTGGGATCTAAAAATGAAGTGGCGCGGGTGGTGTCCTATCATCAAGACATGGATAAGTAATGCTATTGTTGATCCATAGCAAACAGGAGTAGCATAATTTTAGTATCGCAAGCTTAATCTATTAGGGGTTGCCGATGAAAAAATTAAAAAATGAAAAGGAACTGGTCAAAAAAGCGATTATAGCGGGTGTAAAATACGGTGAGGAACGTGGTGTTGTTGAGTTTGAGCCGACCGATTCAGCCAAAGAAAAAATCGAGTATATATACCGTCTACTTGTTCACGATAAGGTGATACAGGCGCTGCCTGAAGATCAAGTGTCACAACAATCTATGCAGCATAAACTCGCTATTTGGGCTTCAAAGCTATAGCGGCGTACCAAAGCATAGTGATCAATGAGACAGTCTCTAGCATTCGTTTATGAGCGCTATTTGCTTATAAAGCCGGTCTTCAGCTTGTGCTTTATTCTGTTACTGACAGCTATTGCAACATGGTATATCCAAGATTTTAAGCTGGATATTTCTGCCGATTCTCTCGTTCTTGAGCATGATCAAGACTTACATTATTACCGTTCAATCAACGCCCGCTATGGATCAGATGATTATCTGATTATTACGTATACGCCTAAAGCGGATTTGTTTTCTCGTCAGAATTTGGATGATATCGCCGTGCTAAGGACCCGCTTGCTGGAGATTGAGCGGGTCGTGTCGGTGATTAGCATTCTTGACGTTCCATTGATCGCGAGTCCAGCGATGACATTGCAGGATCTACAACAGCGCACTCGGCAATTACGTGATGCTGATACCGACCTTGCATTGGCTCAAAAAGAACTGCGTAATAGCCCTTTGTACCGAAATAGGTTGGTCGGAGAGGATGGTAATACTACGGCGTTACAAGTTAACTTTGAACGCGATCAAACATATATTGATTTACGAACCCAACGCGATGCATTGCGCGAGAAACAGCTGGAATCTCATTTAACGCCAGCGGAATTGGTCGAGCTGGAAGATCTTAGCCGACAGTTTAAGCATCATAGCTCGGCATTGATGGCGCAAGAAGCAAAGGATATCGCTGCGATTAGACAAATATTGGACATGCACCGGGGTTTTGCTGAAATACACCTTGGTGGTGTGCCGATGATTGTGGCAGATATGATGGATTTTGTACGCCATGATTTGCGGGTGTTTAGTCTTGCTGTGATGGCTATTCTGATTGGTATCTTGGCGGTGATTTTTGGCCGGCCTCGTTGGGTCGTTCTCCCCTTGCTATTGGCATCGGTCACCAGTGTGATGACGATCGGGTTATTGGGTTTTTTGGAATGGCGCATTACGGTGGTATCGTCGAATTTTTTAGCGTTATTACTTATTTTTGCCTTGTCGTTGACGATCCACCTGATTGTGCGTTATCGAGAATTACAGACATTACACCCCGAGTCTGATCAATTAACCCTACTGAAAGAAACGGTGCGAAGTAAGGTCATCCCTTGTCTTTATACAGTCATAACGACAATGGTTGCCTTTGGTTCACTAGTCGTGAGTGGTATTCGCCCAGTGATTGATTTTGGCTGGATCATGGTGATTGGCTTAAGTTTGGCTTTTATCCTGACCTTCACCTTATTTCCCGCTATTCTGATGCTGATGAAGCCTGGTTATCTGTCGTCACCAAAGCGTGATGTGACGGGAGCAATTACGGGTTTTTTTGCTGATATTAATGCACGCTTCGGTGGCACCATATTATTACTGACATTGGTTGCGATGATATTGGGCAGTATAGGGATATCGAGATTATCTGTCGAAAATCGCTTCATTGATTATTTCAAAGAATCGACAGAAATTTTTCAAGGGATGTATTTGATTGATCAGAAACTGGGTGGCACAACCCCTTTAGATATCATTATTGATGCGCCTGCAGATTTTATGAGCGATGCGTTGGCGTTTGAAGCCTTAGAGGAAGATGAAGATTTTGAATTGGAGGGCGAGCAAGGTTTTACGGCCAGCAGCTATTGGTTTAATCGTTATCAACTCGACACGATTAAAGCGGTTCATCAATACCTTGATGCATTAGCCGAAACCGGTAAAGTGTTATCACTGTCCACTAGTATGGATGTGTTAAAGCAGTTGAATGAGGGTGAGGTCATGGATGATTTCTTTATGTCTATTTTGTATAAGCGGCTACCGGAAGATATCAAACAAAGCATGATACGGCCGTACCTTTCTGAAGATGGGAATCAGCTACGCTTTTCGGTTAGGGTGTTTGAGTCAGATAAGGGATTAAAGCGTCAGGCTTTATTGGAAAAAATACAAACAGAGCTGACCGAAGAACTGGGGTTTGCACAGGAACAAGTGCGTTTAACGGGCATGTTAGTGTTGTTTAATAATATGCTTCAGAGCTTATATCGCTCACAGATTTTGACGCTAGGGGTTGTTTTTCTGGCAATCTTCTTCATGTTCACCTTGCTATTTCGATCACTTAAGCTCGCCTTGATCGCGATTATCCCCAATTTAGTTGCCGGTATCTCAGTATTAGGCTTGATGGGAGGAATAGGTATCCCGTTAGACATGATGACGATCACGATTACTGCCATTAGTGTCGGCATTGCGGTGGACAATACGATTCACTATATGCACCGACTACGTACTGAGCTGTCAAAAGATTGGGACTACCCTGCAGCGTTAAGACGCTCTCATGGCAGCATCGGTCGAGCGATGTATTACACTACGATCACCATCACGATAGGTTTTTCTATTTTGGCGTTATCGGACTTTGTGCCGACGATTTATTTTGGTGTGTTAACCGCCTTTGCAATGTTGACTGCTTTGTTGGCCGACCTTACGGTGTTGCCAATTTTATTGGGAAAATTGAAACCATACGGTCAACAAGCCTCGGCTGAAAGTTAATATTGGGGCGTAAAACACGATGCAGAGACAGTGTTAGATGTAAGCATTCACTTCTGTTTTGTTGTTAATATACTTTCATTTTCAAACGAAGTTGTTAGTTTTTCTACGGCGGCCAACGCAGCTTGTAAGGCGCCCTCAAGGTAACCACCACCCGAATTGGCCGACTCGCTGCCAGCAAACAATAAGTGGCCATGCCAGAGATCGTGAGCACTGGCTGGCAAACCATAAAGTGGGTGCTGATTGGCGCCGAATTGGTCTGCTTCGGTCGCGGTATAGTTTTCTTCTGACCAATCGATCAAAAAGGCATCGACTGGTTTACCGGCTTGCTCCCCAAAGAGGCCGGCAAGTTGGTTTAGTGTGACTTGAATGAGGGTGTCTCGGCCGGCGGTTTTACGCGCAGTAGCATTGATGCCGACAAAACCAAATAGCGCTGGTTTGCCTTCTAAGGCACTCGCATCATGGATTTCAACTAAGGGGCCTGTTTGACTACTCGCAGAGCCAGATAGGCCTTGTTGACGCCAAAACGCGCTGTCATAGACCGCGACAAACTTGGCATGAGCTGCCATCCAGGTCAGGGTGTTTTGGCAGTGCTTGATGAGATTGTCTGGTAACGCTGGGGAAAACTGGATTGTCTTTGCAAGCAGTCTCGGTGGTAGCGCTAATACAAGGTGCTGTGTGGTGACGTTCATGCTGTTATTAGGCGTGTTGAGTGTGACCGTGATATCGCCATTGGCTCCATAAGTGACAGCGGTGGCTTGATGGTTGAGTTGAACTGTTTGCGCTGGTAATTGTTGTGTTAGCGCTTCGATTAAGCTACGCATACCGCCTGAAAGGCGCATCGATATCGGACTGCTGGCCATTCCTAATTCATGGCGTTGCGGGGGTATACCTCGACCACGGTCAAACAGGTGAGCGCCAGTCTGATGTTGTGGAAATGCTGTTAGGTTTAAGTCTTGAATCAATTGCGTGATATGTGGATGCATGTCGGGCCAGAACCAAGAAGGGCCAAGATCATATCGTTCTGTTTGTGAGTTGCTACCTTGTGCAGGTTGTGATGATGGTAGGGAGACAATACGGCCGCCTAAGCGATCTCGTGCTTCATAAATGATCGATGGGATGCCTTGTTGGTGTAAGAGGTAGGCTGTATAAAGACCACTCAGACCGCCGCCAATAATGACGACTGGGGTATTAATATTTGTTGTCATGATGTTACTTATTTTAGAAAGATTCGGATTGGGGGCGGATATCGATTTCATGTGTCCAGGTTGAGGGGGCTTGATGTGCTAAATTCCAATAGAGATCGGCCAGATCGTCACATTGCAAACAGTTTGCAGACTTGATGCTTGGGAAGCGCTTTCGGCTCAATTCTGACCAAATAATGCCATCAAGAATAGGGTGAATAATGTGGATGCCTTGTGGTTGAAATTCTCTGGCTAGCGATTGCGCGAGACCACGCAGGGCAAACTTTGCAGAACTGAATGGACCAAAACCTGCGCTGCCACGGGTACTGGCTGTGGCACCCGTCAGAATGATGGTGCCAGCCTGTTGTTGTTGCATTGATGGTAGAACAGCTTGGCTAACATTGATGGCGGAGAGAACTGTGCTGCGCCAGGCTCGCTCGAAGTCGCTGGCTTGGAGGTCAAGAAATTTACCGCGAACTAATTCAGCGACATTGTGGATAACAATGCCAGGGACGCCATGCTGTTCGATGATCTTGTTGATGACGTTACGTGTTTGGTCTGGGCTTGTTAGATCGGCTTGCATATCACCCGATGTGCGGGCGATGCCGATGACTTGGTAGCCACCGCGTGCAAAACGGTGTTTAAGGGCTTCTCCAAAGCCGGGCCCATAACCGGTGATGATAACAGGTGGTTTCATGGTTATACCTTTATTTAGC
The DNA here is from genome assembly GCA_024685995.1 of Piscirickettsiaceae bacterium. Classification (GTDB taxonomy): domain Bacteria; phylum Pseudomonadota; class Gammaproteobacteria; order Nitrosococcales; family Methylophagaceae. Next base: position 22,997 of record JAIBDY010000011.1, read on the forward strand.
TAGTGATGTCGTTTAGTCCGGTACGCTGATAGTGAGTATTTTACCGTGTTGTGTCATTTTTAAATGTTTTAAAAACGACATGCCGAGTAGGACGGCATCAAATTGCATGCCTTGACTAATGCTGGCGGGGACATGGTGCATTTCTATATCGCCGAGGGAAATACTATCAAGTGTGGTCATAAATGACGTACTGGTGCCATTTGCAGTGATGGTGTTGTGTGCACTGCCTTTTTTTAAATTCAACCTGTTGGCCAAGTGTTCAGGAATCGCGACATAGGTTGCACCGGTATCGAGTAAAAACTCGACATTTTGATGATTAATCTGGCCGGTCGCGACATAGTGTCCCTGTCGGTTCTGTCTTAGAGTGATTTCCCGTTTGCCATTATCATTGATCTGGATAGCGATGGTTTGATTGGGGTTGTTGATTTTTTCTAATACATCGTCAAAGAAGAAACTAGCAATAACTAGCAGCCCAACCCAGATCAATACCATGGTGAAAGTGTTCAATGTCGGTGGGTTTTGTTGTTTATCCATAGTGATATGACAGATTTAGTAGAGCGTATGTTGCATATTATCGTGCCGTGTTTCAACAGGCTTTGCAATGGCATGACTCAGGGCGCTATTGAACAGCGTCTTAACGGTAGCTTGCATAGTATCGCCACTAGCGTTGATGGCCTTTTCTTTCACAGTCTTGTTTTTGAAGGGCTATCCAGACATGGCGAGCCCTTGTGTTTGTCTATCGGCTAATGCGTTGTAGCTGAGGGGCTAGGTTTTCTACGTCTACGAGGGCGGTTTGGTTTTTTGGCGGGGTCCGACGATGCTACTCTTGCTTGATTTCTTGGCTTGTTAGCCGCGCCGTTTGGCACTCTTTTTTTATGTCTGCTCGGGCGCTTGCTTAAATTAGATTCAGGGAGATCATGAACGGGCTCAAAACCTGCAATGATCCGACGTTCGATAAGTTCACCCGTCAAGCGTTCGATATCCGATAAATAGTCAAACTCATCGGCACAAACTAGAGAGATAGCGTGGCCTGTGGCACTGGCTCGCCCAGTACGACCAATGCGGTGGACATAATCTTCGGGGATATTGGGTAAGTCAAAGTTGATTACATAGGGCAATTGATCGATATCGATACCGCGAGCGGCAATATCGGTGGCGACCAGCACTTGAATCGTATTGTCTTTGAAATTTGCTAGTGCTTTCGTTCGCGCGCCTTGGCTTTTATTACCATGAATGGCTGCCGCTTTTAGGCCGGTGGCTTCAAGTTGTTTAACCAGCTTATTGGCGCCATGTTTGGTGCGAGAAAAGACTAACACTTGATGCCATTGATTATCATTTATAAGGTGGCAGAGTAGGGAAGACTTTTGCTTTTTATCGACAGGACAAAGCCACTGCTCGACCGATTTCACGGTGGTGTTTCGTGGGCTGACAGAGATTTCGACAGGGCTGTTGACAAGGCCTTTGGCTAATTGGCGAATTTCGTTAGAAAAAGTGGCAGAAAACATGAGGTTTTGGCGTTTGGGTGGTAGTAGTTTTAAGATTTTCTTTATGTCGTTGATAAAGCCCATGTCCAACATCCGATCGGCTTCATCAAGGACTAGGATTTCGAGTTGGCTGAAACGCACGGCATTTTGGTTATATAAATCCAATAGACGGCCTGGGGTAGCAACCAAAATATCGACTCCGCGACGGAGCTTCATCATTTGTGGGTTGATTTTGACACCGCCAAAGACCACTGCTGACTTTAAGGGTAAAAATCGACCATAATTGGTGACGCTCTCATGAACCTGTGCTGCCAATTCTCGTGTCGGCGTCAGCACTAATGCGCGAGCTTGGTTGACTGATGCAGGTTGGCCTTGTGATAGCCGAGCAAGCAATGGCAAGGTAAAGCCTGCGGTTTTACCGGTACCGGTTTGGGCCGCTGCCATGACATCATGACCTTCTATGATCGCGGGGATAGCTTGGGCCTGAATGGGTGTCGGTGTGTCATAACCTTGTTGGGTGACAGCTTTCAAGATGGGGTCTGGCAAGCCGAGGTCGGTAAAATGCATAGCGTTAACGCTCATTAAAGGTCGAGATAAGAAGGTTAGCTAGCTTACAGGGTATTGGGGAGAGGAGCTATCAAATTCTCCGCGCTGTTATGTTAATTTCATGTTATTAATCAGCTTGTAAAGGGAAGAATATGTTTAAAAAGCAAATATCAGGGTTGGTGTTATGCTTGCTGTTATCGTATACCGCGATGGCAGAGGCGCAATGTCAAAAAGACCGAGTTCAATTACAAGTGTTAGGCTCGGGCGGCCCAGAGTTGGATGATGGCCGGGCGTCAAGCAGTTATCTCGTGTGGTTAGATAATAAAGCGTTGGCCTTAGTCGATATGGGCCCAGGCGCGAGTGTCAATTTTGGGCGTGTAGCGGCGCGCTTGGAAGACCTGAAAGTGATGATGTTGACCCATCTTCATGTCGATCATAGTGCCGATTTACCCGCATTTGTTAAAGGTGCATTTTTTTCTCAGCGTCAAAACGATCTGACGTTATTGGGGCCAGAGGGTAATGATTTGATGCCATCAACAGATCAGTTCGTTTCGCGTTTGTTTGGCAGGGAAGGGGCGTTCTCTTATTTATCCAATTACGTTGATCCACAGCAAAACAGCGCATTTAAGTTGAAAACCAAAAGCGTGACTTTATCTTCAAAAGAGATCTCGTACTATCCGATTGGTAAAGACATGATATCAAGCGCGATTCCAGTTCATCATGGCCCTATTGCTGCCGTTGCTTGGCGACTAGACATGGCAGGATGTGCCATTACCTTTTCGGGCGATATGAATAATGAATATCAAACCCTTGAAAAACTGGCCTTAAACAGTGACATCTTGGTGATGCATAATGCAGTGCCAGAATCGGCAACCGGTGCGGCGGCACATTTACATATGACGCCGTCAAAGATCGGTTATATCGCTGAACAGGCAAAAGTCAAACAACTTGTGATTTCACACCGTATGACCCGCACGCTTCATAATGAAAGCAATACACGTCGACAGATTAAGCAATCTTATCGAGGCCCGGTATCTTTTGCCAATGATTTAGATCGTTTTACGCCTTTTTAAGGAATTCGCTAAGTAAGACAATTCGAGTGCCATTGACCTTACCTTCAATCTGTTCAGGGTTGTCGGTAAGGCTGATGTTCTTCACCGTGGTACCGCGTTTGGCAGTGAAGTTCGCCCCTTTGACGACGAGATCTTTAATAAGTGTGACGGTGTCGCCTGCTGATAATGTGGTGCCATTACTGTCTTTGCATTCGACGGCATTATCATCGGTCACGATCAAACCTTGTTTGGCCCAAGCAAGCGTCTCATCATCTAGGTAGATCATGTCTAATAATGCAGGCGCCCAATTGGTATTTGATAGAGTATGGAGCTGGCGGTAAGCGAGCACTTGTACCGCTGGCACAGGGCTCCACATACAGTCATTTAGACAGCGCCAATGGTTTTCATCGATATCAATATCACCATCGAGCTGCTGTTGGCATGTCGTGCAGACTAAGACAGTTTGATCCTCCGTTGTCATATCCTGTGCCCCCGATACGACATAAACGTCTAAATCATGCGTGTTGCCACACAGTTCGCATTTGCCTTCGCTGCGGGTGATGAGTCTTGGTTTGATATCCATTTTTGAGGCGGCCTATGTTGATTTGGGCGAGGTATTATCTCATAGTTAAGCCGGTGCTATGATGGGCGCTTGATATAGAGGGTAGAAGTGAATGGTAGAAAAGACACTGATAAAAGGTAAGGATAGGGATTTAGAGTCTAGTATTACCTATATGCGAGAGCAGCTAAAGGCGTTGGGTTTCGATATCGAAGAAGTGTCTTGGCTTAATCCGGTGGAAGGTGTGTATTCCGTCCATATCCGTGATAAACACTGTCATGCTTTATTTACCAATGGTAAAGGCAGTTCTCGGAAAGCCTGTCTGGCGAGTGCTTTAGGCGAATTCTTTGAGCGTTTGAGTTGTCACTACTTTTTTGCCGACTATTATTTAGGGGAGGCAAATGGGCAACAAGCGTTTGTACATTATCGAAATGAACGTTGGTTTGATATCACAGCACAAAAACGGCCTGACGGCTTGATGAATGACAGTTTATGGACCTATTTTGACCCGGAAGGCACGCTCAATGCTGGTGCATTATTTGATACCAATTCGGGGGCCGGTGAGCGGGGTATTTGTGCTTTGCCTTTTGTACAACTGTCAACACAAGATACGGTATATATTCCCGTTAACATCATCGGCAATATTTTTGTCAGTAATGGTATGTCCGCTGGGAATAGCCCTGCTGAAGCGAAGGTGCAGGCATTGTCCGAGATCTGTGAGCGCTATGTTAAGCACAAGGTTATTTCAGAGGGATTATGCCTGCCCGAGATTCCGCAAGCAGTCATCGAGCGATTCCCCGCGATTGCTTTATCGATTCAAGCTATCAAAAATTATGGTTATCACCTTAAAATTGCAGATGCATCCTTGGGCGGGGTTTACCCCGTTATCAGTGTGACATTGATTAACCCGCAAGAAGGCTCGGTATTTGCTACTTTTGGTGCTCACCCCTGTTTTGAGGTGGCATTAGAACGGACGGTGACTGAGCTGTTGCAAGGTCGAAAGCTGAACCAAATGGACGTGTTTCATCCCCCTATTTTTGATTTAGATGAGGTCGCCGCGCCGCAAAATATTGAGATGCATTTCATTGACTCCAGTGGTTATATTTCGAATGATTTTTTCCGAACCAAGCCAGATTATGCCTTCACAGACTGGAATACTGACACGACAACCGACGAAGAATACCAAGTTCTAACGTCGCTAATACACCAGCAAGGTTATGATATTTATTGTGCTGATTATGATCAGTTGGGTGTGCCGGCTTGCCGAATTTTAGTGCCAGGGATGTCCGATATTTACCCCGTCGATGAATTGATTTGGGAAAATAATAATGAAGGGGCTGTGTTTCGATCAACACTATTAAATCTGAGCGGGGCTGATCCTGTGGTGTGGCAGGTTTTGTTTGATGCGCTTGAGGAAGGCGGTTATAACGATCAAACATTGGTGGCACAATTTATTGGTCTGCTGCCCGATCCCGACAGTCTTTGGGCAAGCATTCGTCTCGGTGAAATTAAGGCGATGTTATGTTTGGCCCTGCAAGATGAAGCAGCATTAGATTGGGTCGAGTGGTGCTTAACGCTGGAGGATTTAACGGCACAAGGCCTGAAACATTATCGTTGTGTGAAAGCATTATTAGAAATCAAAGGTCACGATGATCGTCATTATGATAATTATATGGCCGGTTTGGCGTTATTGTATGGCGAACAAACCGCACAGACGGCGTTGGCGATAGTGGAAGGCAACAAAATATTTGACGGTTTGATCGCATCAAACTTAAATTTAAAGGGCTTTAAACAGCATCAGAGATTATTGGCGGCGTATGATAAGTTAAGATAACCCGTTTGATTGGACCCTGCTAACGACACGACAATATAAAAATCGACTTTTTATATCAATGGTGGATATCTAAATGGTTATTGCGATTATTGTGAATTCTTTTTTAGTTGCCTTGACGGTGATGATTCACTATGAGGTTTTATATCGACTTGCCAACCAATTGCCGAAAGAGAATGTACGGCCTCGTTATCGCGTGTTGGTGGGTGTCTTTGTTATCATTGTTACCCATGTCGTGGAAATTTGGTTGTTTGCGATTGCTTACTATCTGATGATCCAAAATGAAGGATTTGGCGTTTTATTGGGCAATACCGACCAAAGTTTATTGGATTGTAGTTATTATTCGTTTACAAGCTATACAACGCTTGGGTTTGGTGACATTGTGCCCTCGGGTTATTTACGTTTTTTAACGGGGCTTGAATCTTTAACGGGGCTGGTGATGATTACTTGGTCGGCCTCATTTCTATTTATAGAAATGCAAAAATATTGGCCAAAGCGTTAAGCTTTAACGGTATACACTCAGTGCTGAATACTTTAGTGGTTGCCAGTATTCGAGAAAAGATGAATGATCACCACGCCCAAGATGATTAATGCCATGCCAATTAAGGCGGGGGCGTCAGGTACTTGTTCAAATACGATGATACCCACGGTCGCAATTAAAACTATTCCTAGTCCGGCCCAGATAGCATAAGCGATACCAATGGGTATGGTTTTGAGTACGAGGGCTAAGAAATAGAAAGAGATGGCGTAACCAATAACCACTAATGCGCTCGGAAACACTTTTGTAAAGCCGTCGGAGGCTTTGAGTGCGCTTGTGCCGATGACTTCTGTGATAATCGCAATTGCCAGATAAAAGTAGCCCATTTTTTGTCCTAATTGAGTGGGTAGGTATAGCCAAGTATAGCGCCTGAATGGCGGAGTTTAATCCTGAAATTAGCTAACGTCATAAAATAATTTGGTCCATTGACTTCAGCATCGTCAAGACGGGACATACAGCCTTATATACGGGTTTTCTTATAGCAAACCACCACCAAGGCGTTAAGTTAAATCGGCGGCCTGAGCCACGGGTTTTAGCGGACCAAGTAATGCGCTCAAAATCGATGCTTTTCCCTTTATTGAAAGGCGTGTTGCGTTGCAGGAAAAAGCACGTTTCTAGGTAGTCTTTTGTTACGGTATTATCGGCACTTTGTGAGTGAAGCAGGGAGCTATAGGGTGAGATGCCTATTGGTTTGCTGTGTCGAAGATCGTTAGCCTGTTGCTTATCACGATGGGCCCAAAGTGACTATCGCTATGATCGAGTTCACGGGTTAGGTCGTGAATATGTGTTGCCATTATATGTTCCGATGGCTCAAGGATGCTAAGTCGATTGATTTGAGGTGAAAGTGGAAATCCTTTGACCATTATCGGGAGTAAAAAGGCCGATGATAGACTTAAGTCATCGACCTTTACATTACTTACCTAAGGATTGAACATCGCCATTATGTGGACGATTTTAATTTAACACCCCAGTTAGAGTTACTGACGCCGACAGCGTGTATGTGTGGGTGTGCATCGATCACCTCTTTCACGGCTGAATGTTGTTGCTTATTGCTGTCAATTAACAGCACATGTTTGCCTTCTTGTAGTGCTTTTTGGAAGGGAGCGTAGTTGATATTGGTCTTTTGTATCCCAATTAATCCCCCTTCCCATGTGCAAAACCCAAAAATGATCAGCGCAAAAAAGACAAAGGGTATCCAACCGATGGGTCCGGTCGTCCACCCCATGAAGTAGGCAAGACTTAAAACGAATAGGGCGCCAAAAGCGCCTACAATCGCGCCGATCTCTCCGGAGTGAATCAAATCACGCTGAAATACGGAATTGACCAGATGTAAATGATGATTTTCTACGTCAGCCGCACTGTCACTCAGCACGTGTATCTGTGATTCTTTGATGCCTACGGATTCAAGCTCTTTCTCAACGCGTTCTAATTCATCGAGATTATTTGAAATATAATAATGTTTAACCATGACACATACTCCCCTGCTATAACAGCCAATTGTGAGATGAAATGGAAAGGTATCTATTTACAGGCTATACCTTTAATTACATTCTAGCAATGAATTTTGGACAGCAAGACGATAAAAAAATTCAGTAAAAGACAAGCAATCATTGTTGAAGCGTCGGATTGTCAAGACATCAGTAAAGGGGGAAGAGTTTGGAAAAAGGCGGATAGTCGAGCGTCGTTTTTAACGGCAGTAAACGCGGGTATATAAAGCACAACGCGATAGTCGTTTTTGTTATGTTAAAGGCGGTATTTTGCATGCCGTCGGGGTATTAAATAAAAATAATGTTTCACGTCGATCATAATTACTGTATTCTCCTCGCTTCTTGTTTATCAAGGTCTTTGATGAGTAAGTCAGTGCGGAGCGGTAGTTCAGCTGGTTAGAATGCTGGCCTGTCACGCCGGAGGTCGCGGGTTCGAGTCCCGTCCGCTCCGCCATTTCTCTTTTGTGTTCTGTCTATTTTAATCTCCTCTTTCAAACTGAGCGCTTTACCCAATCCCCTCGGAATGGCACTATGAGTCGAACGAAATGAGGGTGATAATGTCCACCTATTACTGGTTTTGATGACATTATCTTGGTTGAATTAATGACAAACATCTTCCGCCCACTGTTAATGGTACTTTTGTGTTTGCCCTATTTGGCTTTCGCCATGCCGCACTGTGGTCACGATATGATGGCGCATCAAGTTTGTCCTCATCAAGATCTGCATGACCAGACAGTATCAGATCTGAACTTTATAATGGCTTGCGCGGGCGTTGATACGCAATTGGTTCAACTGGATGTCGCCCTTCAAAAAAGCGATCAAATAACGACCGTTGTTCAAGGTATACAGTTTAAAACGCCCGTTGTTTATAAGCTGGCCGTGCGAGTTAGGTCAACGATAACACTCAATTCCTCAACCAAGATCTTTTTAACGACACAACGTTTCCGCCCATAAGCCGCCCCAACTATATCGTTGCGCTGCTGGGTGCTGTGGTTTTACTATTTGAGCAGGAAAAGATGAATAAAGCGATGAAAACAATACTTTTTATGTTTGGAGTGATGTTGCTGAGCCCTATCGCAGTGTGGGCGAAAGTGGTTGAATATCAGCTCAATGTTGACTATAAAATGGTCAATTTTACTGGCCAGTCTGTACAGGCGATGACGATTGACGACACGTTGCCAGCGCCGACACTTGAGGCGACGGTCGGTGACACTTTACGAGTGACATTCCACAATAACATGGCCGTTGAGACATCGGTACATTGGCACGGTATTTTATTACCTAATAATCAAGATGGCGTGCCATATTTGAATGCGCCGCCCATTAAGGCGGGCGCTTCATTTACTTATGAGTTTCCGGTGACGCATCACGGTACTTATTGGTATCACTCACACACAGGATTGCAGGAGCAGCGAGGTATCTATGGTGCTTTGGTCTTTCACCCTAAGCAAGGTGAAAGAGTCGAGGCAGATTATGAAGCCGTTGTGGTTTTGTCAGATTGGACCGATGAAGATCCAAACCGTGTGCTTCATAACCTTAAAAAGTCAGATGATTACTATGCTTTAAAGAAAGACAGTGTTCAGTCTTGGCTAAAAGTCGCTGGCCACGGCACAAAAGCGATTCACAGTCGTTTGAACGGTGCTTGGATGCGAATGGGTCCGATGGATATTTCTGATGTCGGTTATGATGCTTTTTTGGCCAATGGGCAGCGGCGACACCTTATTCCGGAGATAAAAGCTGGTGAAACGATTCGACTGCGCCTAGTCAATGCAGCCGCATCGAGTTACTTTAATGTCGTTTATGCTGGTGGTCCGATGACGATAGTGGCTGCGGATGGGGTTGATGTGATGCCTGTCGATGTGACACATCAACGGTTGGCAATTGCTGAAACTTTTGATTTGATCGTGACGCTACCAAATGATGGTGCTTATGAGTTTCGCGCGACAGCTGAAGATGGTACGGGTTATAGCAGTGTGGTGCTAGGGGAAGGCGAATTGCACGCGGCTCCAACGGTAGTTAAGCCGGATATGTTAGCGATGGACCACAGCCTGCATGATGGGAGTGAAATGTCAGGCATGGCTGAGATGGATCCTGCCGCTATGGGTCATCACAGGCCAAAGACGACACCGTCGTCAAGCCAGATGATGGAATATGAGTTGCTGCGTGCGCCTACGCCGACCAACTTTAATAGCGGAAATCCACAGAGAAAGGTTGTGTTAGCCCTGACAGGCGATATGGAGCGCTATGCATGGTCTTTTAACAATAAAGTACTGAGTGAAAGCCATCAGATCATGATTCGACGTGGTGAAACCGTTCAGTTTGTTTTAAACAATACAACCATGATGGCGCACCCGATTCATCTGCATGGACATTTTTTTCGGGTGTTGAACGGACAAGGAGACCATTCACCGCTTAAGCATACGGTTAATGTGCCAGCTTTACAGACGGTCACCATTGAGTTTTTGGCGAATGAAGAAAAAGATTGGTTTTTCCATTGCCACAACCTTTATCATATGAAATCAGGCATGACACGAGTTGTCAGTTATAGCGAGACTTCGCAGCTGAACTTGGATTATTTATCAAAGATGTATTCAGACCGCCATTGGTTTTATTTTGCCGATGTGACCGTGCAAAATCACTTTACGAATGGCGAGTTGCGCGCAGAAAATACGCGTAACGCTGTCAATGTAGATTACGACTGGGATTATGCAGGGCAATATGATGTGGAACTCACTTATGAGCGTAGTTTTAATCGCTTTTTTGAGTTATATCTCGGCGGTCAATTTGAGAAAGAAGATGGCGATATTGAGAGTCATGCCATCATAGGAGCGCATTATCTACTCCCTTTGCTAATTGACGCGGACCTGCGGGTCGATGATGAAGGACATGGCCGTTTGGGCTTGAGTAGTGATTTGCAGCTAAGCGACCGCATCTCGTTCGAGTGGGATGTGAACACCGATCATGAATACCGCTTATTGCTCGATTATGAAGTCAATAAAGCGGTTTCTTTGGTAGGTAGTCGTGATGACCAATACGCTTGGGGAATCGGTGTGAAGGTGAAGTTTTAAGTTAAAGCTGGGCAAAATCCTTGAGCTCGATGCGTGTAAAATTCAGTTCTGTGGCCTGTTGCTTGTCTTGAAGGGTATTGTAGCCCCAATCGGCAAAGATAAGTTTGACCGTACTTAGTTGGTCATCTTTCATTATCTTGATGAGGGTGGGCAGGCGATCTTCAACAAAAATGATCGTGTGTTCAGGGTGTTGATTGACTAAGTCTCGTAATACCCGTTGTTTTGACATTTGGCGATCTAAACCAAAGATCTGTTCGGGCGGAATAAGAATGTCATTGGCTTTTAAGATCTCACTGACAAAGCGTTCTTGTTTGGTGGTGACGATATAGCAATCTTGGTTAGGGATCTCTGCCAGTTTGTCGACGATACCTTTGAACAGAGGGTTCATCGCTATCCATTGGGTCAAGTTGTCCTTGATCCAGTGGTCTCGGGCTTCACCAAAGCGTAATTTTAGCCTGTCCGTATCCAATTGGTCACGACGAATAATACCGGCAATTCGGTGTGGAAAATCGGCTAATAAGGCGTCTGTGGTGACGCCTTCAAATAACAACCGCAAAATGAGGATCGCTTCATAGCCGGTTTCGAGTACGGGTCTGACTTGTTTAAATGCGGTGATCAGCGGATCTGGGATTTCTGTCGGCATTTTAGGCCAGAAATAGTGAGCCGCTTTCCAGCCGGTGATACTGGTTTCTAGCGCGCTATCACATAACACGCCATCAAAATCTAATGCATAGAGTTTAGGTGTCGACATGGCTGATTATAATAAGCAGTGCTTGGCATAATCAGTGGCTTCATTGGCGGTCCAGCCGCCTTTGGGTTTATCTGTCATCATCGTGCACCAGCTAGCGCTACCCACGTCGGGGCTGCAGCCTGTCAGCCAAAAAGAGAATAGAGCGGCTGTGCACGTTTGATAGTGTTTATCCATTAGACTTTGTTTTCCTGTTTATTGCGCGACGCGCGTTTGACCATTTATGGTCATTAATCTGACCCTATCGCCGATATTAAAGGGTCGCTTTGGGTTGTGCGCTTGTACCAGTGAAATGATCTTGTTGCTGTCACCCATGCGAATGACGAGTTCAACACCTTGTGATTTCGTGATGCCTTCTTCTGCTGCTGCACCCGCGAGGCCACCAGCAACAGCACCGATAACGGCGGCAACTTGAGCGCCTTTTCCACCGCCGACACCACTGCCCGCAATACCACCAACGGCGGCACCGGCGATAGTACCTATTGGGGTTTTTGTGCCTTCAATTACGACAAAACGGACATCCTCTATAGTACCGTACTGGACGGTTTGAACTTGTCTAGCATCGTCACGAGAGTATGCGTCGCCTTGTAAATTACTTGCGCAGGCCGTGACTAATAATAGCAGTGGAATGGCGAGAATTAAATGTGTTCTTTTTACCATCATGATATTTCTCCTACGATAGGTATTACTATGACATGAAGATGCGCGTTTTTATCCTTTTTCGTAGACGACGTTGCCAGCGAGCAAAGTGAAGGCGACGTCGTTATTAAAGTGCCAGCCAGCAAAGGGGCTGTTTTTGCCAGCACTGGAAAACAGCGTTGGTCGACATTCGTGATCTGAGTTAGGGTCGAATATACAGATATCGGCTTGCGCCCCGATAGAGAGATGACCGGCATCAATCCCTAACACTTGCGCTGGGTAAGTGGTGAGGCTGGCAATGGCCTGTTGTAATGTCAGTTCATCATCATCGACCAGCTTTAAAGTGAGCGACAGCAAGGTTTCTAGCCCAGAAATTCCGGGTGTTGTATCCGCAAAAGGGCCTAGCTTGGCATCATTATCTAAAGGGCGATGATGTGAGCTAATACTGCTGATAGTGCCATTCCTGACACCCTGTTGTAACTGGTCGCGATCACGTGTGCTACGCAGTGGCGGGATAACATGGCTTAAACTGTCGTAGTTACCGATATCATGTTCGCACAGGTGTAGATGATGCGGGCTGACATCGGCGGTGATAGGCAGGCCTCTTTCTTGTGCCTCTTTGATTAAGGCAACCGATTTTCCCGAAGAAAGGCTATGAAAATGGGCAGAGACACCAGATTGCTCGATGAGGGAGATATCACGCGCGATGGCGATGGTTTCAGCAGCTTCCGGAATGCCGCCAAGGCCAAGGCGAGCACTCACGGTGCCTTCATGCACACAACCTTGAGATTGTAGCCAAGGATCGGCAGCATTGATAAAGAGTGTGAGATCCAGTGTGGCGGCATATTCCATTGCTCGACGGAGCACTAGCGTATTTTGAATAGGGTTAATACCGTTGCTGACGCCTAAACAACCTGCTTTTTTTAGCGCCAGCATTTCACTCAGTAAGTTTCCTTCTAAGCTTTGCGTGAGCGCGCCGATGGTATAAATCGTACTGTTGCCGGCTTTTAATGCACGATCAGTCAGCAATTCGACAGCCGCGGGCGAATCAATAATGGGATCGGTGTCGGGTGGAATGCATAGGGTCGTAATCCCACCTTTTATCGCGGCTTGAGTCTCGCTAGCAATGCTGGCGCTATGGTGTTGGCTGGCAACGCCAAGGCGAACGGAGATATCGACTAGGCCTGGGCAAACAATCAGGCCTGTTGCGTCAATCGTTCTGTCTGGAAGGAAGTGTTCGACGGCTTTGCCAAGTGAAATAATAGTGCCATTGTCGATGTAGATATCAAGGAAGCGGTCAAGTTGATTGGCGGGGTCAATGACACGGCCGTTGGAGATGATGAGCTTCATGCTGGCATCTCCTGTTGCTCAGATTGCGACCCAAGTGCCATAGACATGACGGCCATACGAATAGCAATACCATGTGTGACCTCCTCTAAGATGACGGACTGAGGGCCATCAGCGACAGGAGAGGCAATTTCAACACCGCGGTTGATCGGACCTGGGTGCATGACAATAGCATCCGGGTTAGCGAAATCCAATTTGGCTTGTGTTAAACCGTAACTTTCAAAATATTCTTGGGCACTAGGGAGTAATGCACCTTGCATACGCTCAAACTGGAGCCGCAAGGTGATAATGACATCAACATCTTTTAGGCCTAGCTCCATATTGTGATAGACATGCACACCCAGAGTTTGGCTATCGGACGGCAATAAGGTCTTGGGGCCAATAATGCGAATTTCTCCTACCCCCAATGTTGCTAAGGCTTGAATTTGTGAGCGTGCAACACGAGAGTGTAAGACGTCGCCAACAATGGCTACGCGGAGATCAGGGAAATGTTTTTTATGCCGTCGGATGGTAAACATATCTAACATGGCTTGGGTTGGGTGGGCATGGCAACCATCGCCAGCATTGATCACACTGACATGGGGTGCGACATGTTGTGCGATAAATTCAGCGGCACCGCTTTGATGATGGCGAACGACAAACATATCCGTGTGCATAGCTTGTAGATTATGCAATGTATCGAGCAAGCTTTCGCCTTTTGAGGTCGCGGAGGTATTGATGTTGAGGTTCATGACATCGGCCGACAATCTTTTGGCTGCCAACTCAAAAGTGGTACGTGTGCGCGTACTGTTTTCAAAAAACAAATTCATGATGGTTTTACCGCGTAATAGCGGTACTTTTTTTACCTGGCGCCCTGACAAACTAGAGAATTGTTCGGCGCGATCCATGATCTCTGTCAGTAAATCGCGTTTGAGGCCTTCGATGGTTAAAAAATGTTTAAGATGACCGCTTTCAGTTAACTGGTTGTTGGTCATACGTTGGTCTCATTTGTTTTGAGTTCTAATTTGAGGCCGTCTTGATTATTGAGTTTAATATGTTGTTCGGGGGTTAGTGTGATTGACTGGCCGACGATATCCGCTTGGATGGGGAGTTCCCGGCCATTGCGCTCGATAAGTACTGCCAAGGTAACGGCGGCAGGGCGGCCATAATCAAAAATTTCATTTAAAGCGGCGCGAATAGTTCGACCACTTTGTAGCACATCATCAACCAGTAGCAGGTGGCGGTCATCAACAGAAAAAGGGAGGTCAGAAGGCGTCACCTGCGGATGCATCCCTATGCGGGTGAAATCATCTCGGTAATAGGCAATATTCAGTGTCCCTAAGGAGGCATCGAAAAAGTCGGCACCGAGCATGTCGGCGAGCGCTTCGGCAACCCAAACACCACCACTGTGGATACCAATAAGAAGCGGTTGTTTGTCCGAGAGGGTGGCTCGGATTTCAGCGGCCATGGATTCGAGGGCGAGTTGGATATCAATTTGTGTTATTGGCGTTGTCATTGCTGGTTCAACCATGATTGAAGAATGAGTTGGGCGGAGATGCGATCAACATCTTCGCGCTTATTAGACTGCATTTTACTGCGAATGCCAAGCTGATCGAGCGCTTCAAAGGTCGTTAAGCGTTCATCTTGCCAGTCGACGGGGATATGAAAGCGGCCATTTAAACGATGGCCAAACCGCTTCGCGGCGGCAGTCATGTCCTGTTCGGTGCCATCCATATTCAAGGGTAAACCGACGACGAGAAGCTGTGGCTGCCATTCAGCCAGTAAGCTGCTGATTTGATCCCAGTCTGGAATACCTTCACGCGCTTTGATAACGGTTAAAGGGGTGGCGGTGTTGGTGAGTTCTTGCCCGACAGCGACGCCAATATTTTTCATACCGAAATCAAAGCCGAGAAAGGTGCGGTATTTCATCATGCATGTCCCGAGGTGTTGGGCATCAGTTCAATGTCTACACCGAGTAGCGCTGCAGCTTGTTGCCAAGATTGTAGTCCTGAGGAGTGGAAGAGGATGTCTTCATTAGCGGTGACATTGAGCCAGTCATTATCGGCAATTTCTTGCTCTAATTGCCCTGCTTGCCAACTAGCATAACCTAAGGTAATAAGGTTGTTTTTTGGGCCTCGTCCTTGGCCTATGGAGGTTAATATATCTGTTGAAGTGCTTAGAAAAATGGTCTCCGTGATGGCAAGACTATTCTTGTCGTGATGGCCGTTATCATGCAAGACCAGACCTTGGTTTTTGGCAACTGGCCCGCCAAAAAAGACAGGTTTGATGTCGGTGATCGCTGTATTGTGCTTGAGTTGTAGGTGATCTAATAGTTCACTGAGCATGATTTTGCTGGGGCGGTTGACAATGAGCCCCATCGCACCGTCATCGGAGTGCTCGCATAAGTAGACCACGGATTGATGAAAAAAAGGGTCATAAAGCGATGGCATGGCAATTAAAAAGTTATTTTTTAGTGATGCGATTGTGTTCATCATTTAAAAGAAATTAATACCCACAGAGAACAGGCGTTCGACTTCTTTAATATAGCGTTTATTTATTAAGAATAAAATGACATGGTCACCGGCCTCGATAACGGTGTCATGGTGGGTGATCACAACATTGTTGCCACGGACAATGGCGCTGATAGTCGTCCCTGGTGGTAACTTAATTTCTTTGATGCTTCTGCCGACGACTAGGGAGGAGTTTTTGTCGCCATGAGCGATGGCTTCTAGCGCCTCAGCCGCCCCACGACGAAGTGAGTGGACAGCGACAACATCGCCTCGTCGGATATGAGCCAACAGACTGCCAATGGTGGCTTGTTGAGGTGATAAGGCAATATCAATGCTGCTGCTTTCGACAAGGTCAACATAGGCGGCACGATTGATGAGTGAGAGTACTTTTCTGGCGCCCAAGCGCTTGGCGAGCATGGCTGAAAGAATATTGGCTTCGTCATCATTGGTTAAGGCACAAAATAAATCGACGTTGTCGATATCTTCGTCAATCAAGAGCTCCTTATTGGCGACATCGCCAAGTAAGACGATAGCGTTGGATAGCTCTTCGGAGAGGTAGGCGGCACGCCGGGGATCGGTTTCAATGATTTTGACTTGATAATCATTTTCTAAGGCTTTGGCTAAACGGGCGCCAATATTACCGCCACCCGCGAGGATAATGCGTTTGTAGGGTTTGTCGAGCCGACGTAACTCACTCATCACGGAGAGGGTATCTTCACGCGCGGCGATAAAAAACACTTCGTCATCAACCTCGATTACGGTTTCCGCTTGTGGAATGATTGGATAACCTTTCCTGAAAATGGCGGCAACTCGCGTGTCCGTTTTGGGGATGTGATGTCTTAGTTCCTTTAGTGGGTTGCCCACAAGGGGACCGCCATGGAAAGCTTTGACAGCGACCAGTTGAACCTTGCCATCGGCAAAATCGAGCACTTGTAATGCATTGGGGTGATTGACCAACCGTTCAATATAATCGGTGACGATTTGTTCGGGGCTTATCAACATATCGACAGCGATAGCTTCAGGCCCGAATAATTCAGGGGTTGAAAGGTAGGCTGCGCTACGGATGCGGGCAATTTTAGTGGGTGTTTTATACAGTTTGTGACAGATTTGGCAGGCGATCATATTGGTTTCATCGCTGTTGGTGACAGCCAGAATAAGATCGGCATCTTGCGCGCCTGCTCTAGCGAGGACGCTAGGGTGTGAGGCCTTGCCTTGGACGGTGCGAATATCGTAATGGTCTTGTAGGCGCTCTAGAAGTTCGCTGCTGGTATCAACTACAGTAATATCATCGTTTTCACGGGCAAGCGTGGCTGCGACAGAAGAGCCGACCTGACCTGCACCGAGAATGAGAATTTTCATATGCGTTCCTAAGTTTGTTTGGCGTCGATATCCAATGAACGTAGCTTGCGATAGAGGTGGGTGCGCTCCATACCTGCGAGTTTGGCGGCTTTACCGACATTACCTGCAGTTTGTTGTAGTTTATAGAGCAGATAAATACGTTCGAATTGTTCGCGAGCTTCTCGTAAAGGCAGTTCGTAATTAATGGTGTTATTGGCTTTTTGACTCTCCTCGGAGGGTCTGAGTGCTTGCTCAATATCGGCTTCGTTAATCTCGTCGTCATCACCTAACAACAGTAAGCGTTGAATAATATTTTTCAACTCGAGGACATTGCCGGGCCAAGGGTAGTTTCGAAGCCGGTTTTGAGCAGCAACGCTAAAATGGCGATACGGCAGTTGGTTTTCGGTGGTGTGTTGATCGACAAAGTGGTGGATTAAATCGGGAATGTCCTCGATGTGATCGGCCAGCTTAGGAATGAAGAAAGTGATGCTGTTGATTTTATAGAACAAGGTTTCGTTAAATAAACCATTGGTCACCGCCTCTTCTAACCTACCGTTATTGGCAAAAATCAATTGCGATTGGTCGAGCTTGTTATTTTCCAGCATGTGGAGCAGCAAGGTTTGTGACTTGTCAGACAGCTGCGCAACATTATGTAAATAGAGGCAGTTATGCTGAGCAAGGGCAGCTAGTTTTAGACTGTCGACAGGAAAACTTTCCGGAGATAATTCAATAAATTTACCTTCGGAAACGGTACTTAAGGAGTGGAGGTAATTGGCAAAACAACGTTTGCCGGTGCCGGATTCACCAATGAATAAAATAGGCATATTATGCTTGGCAACGCGTTGGGCCTGCTTACGTAACAAAACGGTTTCTGTACTTTTTCCGACAGGCTCATAATTTTGATGTTTTTGTGGTGTGGCGAGCTTGAGTTGCTTGCTGATGGCATTATCGACGCCACGTAATAGCTTTGAGGTGGAGAGCGGTTTTTCGATAAAGTCGCTTGCGCCCAAGCGAGTTGCTTCGATAGCGGATTCAATGGTGCCGTGACCGGACATCATGACGACATTGATGTCAGGTTCTTGTTGTTTGAATTCGCGTAGCAGGGTAATGCCGTCGATATCCGGCATCCAAATATCAAGCAGTACCAACTGCGGCAGACGCTGTGCGATGCAGGCGCGCGCGGCATCACCACTGCCCGCAGTGGTGACTTGATGGCCTTCATCCTGAAGGATGTCCTGAATTAATTCGCGAATGGCGGGTTCGTCGTCGATAACTAAAATATAAGGTTTTTCTTGTGTGCTCAAGGTCTTGCTCTCTTTAACGGTAACCGGATAATTATACAGGTGCCATGAGGTGTGAGGTTTTTTGTTCTCACCGAGCCATGATGTTCATCAATAATTTTTTTCACGATCGGGAGGCCTAAGCCCGTTCCCTGAGCTTTATTGGTTGCATAAGGTTCAAATATCACATCGATCATATCATCGGGAATGCCCGGGCCATGATCACGGACTATCAGCTCGAGCCACTCTGTATTGGAGACGAGGATAACACTATAGCTAATCTCAATGATGACTGCCATGCCTGCATCTTCACTGGCTTCGATGGCATTCTTGATAAGGTTATGGAAGACCTGCCGAAAGCGGTTGCTATCAAGGTTGAGAGTGAGATCGACATAGGAGCTTAGGGAGATACGGTGGGTATAATTACTTTGGTAAAGCATAATGACTTCACGAATAAAGCGTTCTAGTGACAATGCATCTAGTTGTAGGCTGGGGCTTTTGGCATAATCAGAGAAGTCATTCACCATGTCTTTCATGGCGTCGACTTGTTGAATAATCGTTTTGGTCAGTTTGCGTAGTAGATCGGTTTTGTCTGGCGGCAATAAAGGTAGGTACTTGGATTGCAGCCTTTCTGCAGACAACTGAATCGGGGTTAAGGGGTTTTTTATTTCATGGGCGAGTCGTTTGGCAACTTCTCCCCAAGCGGCATCGCGCTGCGCCTGAATCAACATGGTCACATCATCGAAGACAATAACCCAGCCAGATTTTCGCGGGAGTGGGGTGCTTCGACAAATGAGGGTTTGGAGTTGCAGGTCGGTATGGAGTTCGATCTGGTGTTGCCAGTTAGTGGACTGGGTTAACCCTTTGGTAATCATTTGAACAAAACTTTGTAGGTGATGGTGGTGTTTTTCAAGACTATCCAGCCTACGTTCTAAATGGGGTTGTAGGTCGATACCCAAGATAGTGCTACTGGCAATATTGGCCGTTTTGAGTACATGCTGATCATCGATGGTGATGACACCACTAGACAAACTACCTAAGACAGCGCTCAGGTAGTTTGTTTGTTGTTCTAATAAATAATGGCTGGTGTGTGTCGCATCCTTAGCCTTCGTCAAACGCTGGGTCATTTGATTAAAGGACTGCACTAAGAAGCCAATTTCATCCTGCCCGCTGATGGTTAATCGGGTGTCATAATTACCCGAAGCGACAGACTGAGTACCATCAGCTAGTTCTTGCAAAGGGTGGACCATGCGTCGGGATATCCAGATCGAAAACCAGGTTGAGGCCAAGACGGTCAAGAGCACGATGAGGCTGAGTGTTAAGGTGAAAATATTAATCAAAGGCTTTCGGAGATAATTGAGCTCTTTGTATTCGGTATAGGCGGCCTCAACGGTTTTGCTTAATGAACTGAGTTGCTCATTGACAGGGAAAAGGACAAGGAGCATTTTTTCTTCAGAAACTCTCTGCTGAGAAGGGATTCGAACTGCCGCGCGTAGCTGTAATTGGTCCTCATCACTGGGGTCTAATCCAATATAATCTTCTTGTTGTCGGAGCTGTCTAAGAATGACTTCATTGGGTCGATCGGGGACGATAATTTTGGGGTTTTGGATGCTGGAGGTGACCAAGCGCCCCTCCATGGTCCAGATACTGAGTTCGATGGCGCCGCTAAGTTCTGTCAGTTCAAGGAGGGTGGTATTAAACTCCGATTCCGGCACTTCGGCTAATACACCCGACATCATTCTGGTTTGCCGTAATAAAGTACGAATTCTGATACCAAGGGCGGTTCGGCTGAGTTCAAGCGCGTCGTCTAAGGCTTGTTCGATCCCGACATCAAACCAACTATTAATACCGCGATGTAGAAAGTGAATAGAAAAGCTGTACACGATCGTTGTTGAAACGAGTATCAATAAAACAAAGAAGCTGGCCAACCGAATGGTCAAGCGGGAGCCGGGTTTTTTTAGTTTAAAATCTCGATATAATTGAAATAGACTTCTGATCAGTAAGCCGAGCACGATGATGAGCGTGAAGATGCTAAGGCCGAAAATAATCAGGAAGAGTTCATTGAGTTTAGAACTATCTTGTGTCGCTGCAGTGAGTAGGTAAGCCAGTACGAGTAATAGTATGCCTAGCGCGTAGTGGAGCGCTGGACTTGAGTTGAGGGGTTTAATGCGCTTCATGGCCAAGTGGCGTCGACCCATGGGCTTTTAATTTGCCATTTATCTGATAGTAATGCGCCTGGCCTAAGTGGTGTCGGGAGGGCGTTGATATCGATACCGCTACGAATTTGTATCGTGGTGAGATCGTGTTCAGACACATGTTCGCTAGGGATAGTTAAATTGTCGACTTTGCCAAGCGCATCAAGCGTGAGATCCAGTGAAGGAAAGACACGATGTTTCGATGTGTCGATGGCCACTAAAATATATTGTTCGGACAAGGCGTGATAGCGGAGTTGGTAGCGTATGAGGCTTGACCATAACACCCTTTGCCAATGCCAATATTGGCGTATCAAAGGGAAATTATGGATGAGGCGCACTTCTTGTGTGAAGGTGATCGGCACCCCATGATTAATGGCTTCAATAATACGCGGCGATAATGGGTAATGAATGGTGGCATTGAGGGCGTAACCGTTGCGAGATTTACTGACTTTACTATGCGGAATACTGACACGTTCGGCAGCCCAAGTCGCCACACTGAAGCCAAACAGGCAGAAACTGAGTACTAAAGCTTTAGCGGTAGCGAATACAGGCATAATAGAATCCATCTAAATTATCATCTCCAGGCAAGCGTTGGTAACCTACGGTTCGCCTAGTTGCTGGTGGAGGACTGAGTTGTCGTTCTTCTGCTTCTGGGTGGTTGGCTAAGAAATTCAATATTTGAAGTTCATTCTCTTGTTGTAATAACGAGCAAGTGGTGTAAACCAGTAATCCGTCAGTGTTGAGCAAAGGCCATAAACTTTCAAGTAATAGTTGTTGCTTTTCGACCAAATTATCAATGTCCGTTGGTCGTCTGAGGAGCTTAATATCGGGATGACGGCGGATCACGCCGGAGCCTGAGCAGGGAGCATCAATGAGGATACGATCAAATTTTTGACCATCCCACCAGTGCTCTACATCACTTGCATCTGCAGCGATTAAAGTCGCTTTCAAACCGAGCCGGTCTGTATTTTGTTGGATTTGTATCAGCCTGTCAGGGTCAATATCGAGGGCGATGACATTGTTAGTAGGCGTGTGTTCTAAGATGTGGCAGGTTTTTCCGCCTGGGGCGGCACAGGCGTCTAAGATGCGTTGTTGCGGTGCAAGTTGTAGTATGGCTGCGACCTGTTGTGCCGCACCATCTTGAACCGAGACCGCGCCTTCATTGAAGCCTGGCAGCTGGTAAACATCACAGGGTGAGTCGAGTAAAATGGCATCGGGTGATTGCTTAACGACGCTCGCTGAAATAGCACTTTCAGCCAGCTGTTTCAGATAGTGCTGACGTGACTGTTGTTGTTGGTTGACGCGAAGAAACATGGGGGGGTGTTGATTGTTCGCATCTAAAACCTGTTGCCATCGTTGCGGCCAGTCATGTTGAATTCGCTGAATTAACCAGTCTGGATGGGCAAATTTGGCTTCATCAGTGTCCAATGCTTGATTATCAATGTCCGCTTGGTTGCGCTGGTAATTGCGTAAGCTGGCGTTGATAAGGCCTTTCGCCCAAGGCTTACCCAGTGCGGCACAAGCATTAACCGTTTCTGATAACGCGGCATGTTCTGGCAAACGCATGGCGCGAAGCTGGTATAAGCCACAAAGCAATAAGGCATTGATGTCGCTATCTTTATTTTTGAGTGGTTTTGATAAGAGTTGTGTGGCAAGGGCTTGTAATAAGGGTTGCCATCGGATAACACCATAGCAGAGCTGCTGGCATAAGCTTCTTTCCTTGTCTGGTAACGAGGCCAGTGCGGTACGCAACACACCGTTTAGTGAACGGTGATGACGGATAACCTCGCTGATCACTTTCGCGGCGGCGGGACGGGCGGCGGTGATAGGTTTGGTTTTAGCCAAGTTGCTCACCGATCGATAAGGTGTTGGCGTTGAGAAAATCCGCGACGGACATGCTACGTTTACCGGCAAGTTGTATGTCTGTAATTCTCAATACTCCCTGACCACAAGCGACATCGATACCCTTTTTATCGACCTGTACTATTTGACCGGGAGCTGCAGTGTGTGGGCTATTGATTGCTTCTGCAGAACGAATACGACACGTTTTTTGTTGCCATTGGGTTTGTGCGACAGGCCAAGGGTTAAAGGCATGAACTTGCCGTGCTATGGCTTTGGCGTTATTTTGCCAGTCTATATTGGCTTCGGCTTTTTGTAGTTTGCTTGCATAAGTACTGCACTCATGTTGCTGTATTTCGGCGTGTTGTTGCAGGGTGATGAGAGAAGGTAACGCTTTAAGTAAGGTGTTGGCACCCAAGCGTGCTAGACGGTCATGTAATTGTTGAGCGGTATCATTTTGTCCTATTGGGCAGTGAGCGCGAGAAATAACAGGCCCAGTATCGAGCCCCGCTTCCATTTGCATAATGCAGATACCGGTTTCGGTATCGCCAGCTAAGATGGCGCGTTGAATCGGGGCAGCACCACGCCAGCGAGGTAACAATGAGGCGTGAATATTAATACACCCCAATCTGGGCGTATCGAGCACGACTTGGGGCAACAGTAGGCCATAAGCCACGACGATCATGATATCGGCTTGGTAGGCGGCTAAGGTGTCGCGATCGGCTTGTTGTTTGAAATTGTCTGGTTGTTCGACTGGAATCTGATGATCAAGTGCAATTTGCTTAACAGGGCTAGCGGTGAGTTTTCGTCCTCGACCCGCGGGTCGATCGGGTTGGGTGTACACTGCACAAATCGTATGCTCAGTGGTCAGTAAGGCCTCGAGAGAGTGGGCTGCGAAGTCTGGCGTGCCAGCAAAAATAATACGCATCGCGATCCTAATGTTGTTGTTTTTGTTGTTTTTCGAGTCGTTTTTTAATGCGTTGGCGTTTCAAATTGCTCAAGTAATCGACGAATAGTTTGCCATCAAGGTGATCTATTTCGTGTTGAATACAGGTTGCTAATAGCTCATCAGCGTCTAATTCAAAGGGCTCGCCGTCGCGATTGAGTGCGGTGACATGAACGGTATCTGCACGACTAACGATTTCATAGGCTTCGGGAACGGAAAGACAGCCTTCTTCGTGTTCACGTTCGCCTTGTTTATGGGTGATTTCAGGATTAATAAAGACATAGGGTTCTGACTTGTCTTCTGAGATATCGATCACGATGAGGCGTTTTTGAACATTAATTTGGGTGGCGGCAAGACCAATACCGGGTGCGGCGTACATGGTTTCGAGCATGTCATCTGCAAGTTGGCGGATATCATCTGTGACATCACCGATCGGCGTGGCTTTTTTTCGTAAGCGAGGGTCGGGAAAATGCAGTATTTGTCTTAGCGCCATAATAATAACCTGATCAGACTTGATTAATGTTGTGTCGGTGTATTAGTAGAGATATTGTATAAGCTGTTGCTATTGTTTTGAAATAGATCCGTAACACGACAAGTGCCAACATAAAAAAGCGGCCAGTTGGCCGCCTTAATATGCTACTTAAGACCGCTTTATTTCATTGCGGCGTAATATGCTGCTAAGTCAGCAATATCTTGTTCAGATAGGTTCGCTGCTTGCATTTCCATAATGGCTGCCATACCACCACTACGTTGTTTGTCTTTGTAGGCTTGCATAGATGAAACCAAATAAGCTTCGTTTTGACCTGCAAGGCTAGGATAAGCTGGGACAGCTGCGTAGCCATCGGCACCGTGACAGGCTGCACAACTTGCTGCTTTTCCTGCGCCTGCTGCTGCGTCACCCGCTGCGATGGCCGCGTTAGTACCGAAAAGAGCGGCCAGTCCTAAGAATGTGTAGGCGATATGTTTCATTTATATTCTCCAGTATACATTTTGGTTAGATATTATTTGAGATATACAATTATAGCATGCTACCGTGTTGGTTAAACGTTTTTCTTGCATCATTATTGTGAGCTAAGACAAGGAAGAAGCGGTTATAGTTCACACTCTTTAGAGTTATGATTTGCGATAGTCTTTAATAGTGTTTAGGCTTATAGCACAAAAAGTAGTATGTATATCTAAACTTGGTTTTGCTTTTCGGTTGAGGATCTATCGATGATGCGTCGTTTATTTTTAAGTAGTTTGTTCATGTTGCTGTCATTCTCGGCATTGGCAGCGGATGTCGTTTTGAAGCCAAACCATCCGCAAAAGCATGTGGTTGTGCGTGGTGATACGCTTTGGGATATATCGGGCATGTTTCTTAAGTACCCATGGCATTGGCCGGATATCTGGCAAGTCAACCCTCAAATTGAAAACCCTCACCTAATTTATCCGGGCGATGTTCTGACGTTGGTCTACCGAGATGGTAAGCCGGTGTTAGAACTGACTCGAGGACCAACCCCCTATAAAATGTCGCCCCAAGTACGTGAGATGGCGCTAGAAAAAGCGATTCCAACCATACCGCTTGATGCGCTTCGCCCCTTTTTAAGCCGACCGAATGTCGTGGGTGCTGAAGTATTAGACCGCGCACCATACGTCGTTGCAGGAGCTGACGAACGGTTGATTTCAGGTACTGGTGACAAAGTGTATGTGCGCAAAGTGGATGAGTTGGACGGCCAACACTATAGTATTTTCCGCGGTGGTAAGGTGTATCGCGACCCCATTACAAAGGAAATTTTAGGCTATGAAGCAATCTACACGGCAGATGCATGGTTATCTGAGATTGCAGAGGTGTCTACAGCGGAGTTACGTAAGACAACGCGAGAAGTGTTAATCGGCGATCGCTTACTGCCCGTGGTTGATGAGGACTATGAGGCAAATTTCTACCCGCATTCGCCAGAGGATAACTTTGAAGGCCATATTATTTCGGTGTTTGATGGCGTATCGCAAGTGGGTCAATACCAAGTTGTGGTCTTGAATCGCGGGGAGCGCGAAGACTTAGAAGTCGGTCATGCTGTTTCTGTTTATCAAGCAGGAGATGTGATCAGAGATATCGTTTCCGCCGATCCGAAAGATATTGTGACATTACCCGATGAGTATGCGGGGGTTGCGTTGGTCTTTAAAACATTTGAAAAAGTGAGTTATGCGATTGTGATGAAAGCGAACCGTGCTATCCACGTCGGCGATCGAGTGAGCGCTGCGGATTAAGTTAGGAGCGTTGCTCTGACACGTTTTTCAGACGATCAACAATTATTAGCATATTGGCTGGCCCTGCACCGGACTCCCGGTGTGGGGCCAGTTACATTTATGCGCCTTTTGACACAGTTTCCGAACTTACAAAAGCTATTTGCGAACCCACGTGCTGCTACAGGTATTTCTGAGCGTTCACTACAGGCGTTGTTAGCACCCGACTGGGATCTTATCGCTCGGGATTTAGCTTGGTTTGCGGTGCCAGGCCGAGAGATTGTGACGATTCAAGACGCACGTTACCCCCGTTTGTTGAAAGAGATTCCCGATCCGCCGAGCATATTGTTCGTTCAAGGTGATGTGAATTTATTGTCCGCTTGGCAGCTAGCAGTCGTCGGTAGTCGCAACCCTTCACCGCCTGGGCGTGATAATGCCTTTGAGTTTGCTCGCTTTTTAGCACAAGGCGGGATGACCATTACTAGTGGTTTAGCGATGGGGATCGATGCGGCAGCACATCAAGGTGCGATGGCTGTGCAAGGGAAAACGATTGCGGTGATTGGGACTGGCTTAGACCGGGTTTATCCCGCCAAACACCGTGATTTGGCGCATGACATTGCCCAGCAAGGTGCGATAGTGTCGGAGTTTGCCTTGGGGACATCGCCACGTGCGGAAAACTTTCCTAGGCGTAATCGCTTAATTAGCGGGTTGTCTTTAGGCACGCTGGTGGTGGAAGCGGCGACGCGCAGTGGCTCGTTGATTACGGCTAGAATGGCCTTAGAACAAGGTCGCGAAGTGTTTGCAATCCCAGGTTCTATTCACAACCCGTTAGCACGGGGCTGCCATCAGTTAATTCGCGAAGGCGCGAAGTTGGTGGAAACGGCGGAAGATATTGTTGAAGAATTAGGCGCGTTAGCGGGTGTGGGCGAGATGCCGGTCGAAGATGAAGCGTTAGTAGACCAAGGTTCGCAAGCTTTAGATAGCGATTATCAACTGCTGTTTGCATGTTTAGGTTATGATCCAATTGAGATCGATAGCCTAGTAACGCAAAGTGGATTGACGGCGGAGACGGTTTCATCCATGCTGTTATTACTAGAGTTAGAAGGCCAGGTGGCATCATTATCTGGTGGCCGATATGTCCGAGTAGGGCATTGAAGCACAGAATAAGAGGAATGCAATGAAAGAAAATGTGATTGATGTGCTGTTGTATTTGTTTGAACACTACATTGATAACGACGATGCTAGCCAACCCGATAAAGCAGAACTAGAAACAGAGTTAGAAAAGGTTGGCTTCCCTGAATTGGAGATCGGTAAGGCGCTTGTTTGGTTAGAAAACATGACGATTGTCGCGGAAGCATCGGAAGATACTCCCGCGCTTGAAACCGATTTAACCATGCGTTTCTATACGGAACAAGAACTTGAATTATTGAATACCGCGTGCCGAGGGTATTTACTGTTTTTAGAGCAAGTAGGCGTGTTAGATCAGATGACGCGTGAGGTAGTCATTGAACGTGTATTAGCGCTGGGGACCGATGAGATAGATTTGGAGCAACTTAAATGGGTTGTATTAATGGTCTTGTTCTATCAACCTGGGCGAGAAGTCGCTTATGCATGGATGGAAGATTTAGTATTTGAGGATATGGAAGCGGTTATCCATTAAGTTGGAATGGCCTAGCTCTCCTTTATACTGCCCGTTTTTACGGGCAGCGTTGTATAAAAAAACCGTCATTTTGGTAAGAATAAAAATATGGGCAGTAAATTAGTCATAGTAGAATCGCCGGCCAAGGCCAAAACAATCCAAAAGTATTTGGGTAAGGATGTTGAGGTGCTAGCATCCTATGGACACGTTCGCGATTTGTTGCCAAAAGAAGGCGCTGTTGATACTGCGAATGATTTTGCGATGAAATATCAAATCATTGATCGCAATAGTAAACATGTCGATGCCATAGCAAAAGCGATGAGAAAAGCCGATGTACTATATCTCGCAACGGATCCGGATAGAGAGGGAGAGGCGATTTCTTGGCATTTATATGAGCTGTTAAAAAAACGCGGCACATTAAAAAATAAAGAGACACACCGTGTTGTCTTCCACGAAATAACCAAACAAGCGGTCAACGATGCGGTGGCCAACCCCCGCGAATTATCGATGGATATGGTCAATGCACAACAAGCACGCCGAGCGTTAGATTATTTGGTTGGGTTTACCCTGTCGCCTTTGCTCTGGAAAAAGGTTCGTCGTGGCTTGTCTGCTGGACGTGTTCAGAGCCCTGCATTGAGAATGATCGTTGAGCGCGAGCTTGAAATAGAGGCGTTTAAACCCAAAGAATATTGGACGATTGAGGCCGATGTAGCTCTAAAAAAAGCGACATTTGAAGCCAAGCTGACCCATTTTGAAGGTAAGAAATTAGCGCAGTTCACGATTAATAATGAAACGGGTTCTGCCAAAGCTGTTGCGGTATTGACTAAAGCGGCCGATGGTAAATTATTGGTAACCAATGTCAGTAAAAAACAACGCAAGCGTAACCCTGCGGCACCGTTTACCACGTCGACATTACAACAAGAAGCGTCGCGTAAATTAGGGTTTGGTGCCCAACGTACGATGAGCGTGGCGCAACAGCTTTATGAAGGTGTGGATACCGGCGATGGGGCTGTGGGCTTGATTACCTATATGCGTACCGACTCGGTGTCTTTAGCAAATGAAGCTATCGATGAACTACGTGGTTTTATTGCGGAAAAATATGGTGCGACAGCAGTGCCAAAGACTGCACAAGTGTATAAAACTAAATCCAAAAATGCCCAAGAGGCACATGAGGCGGTTCGCCCAACCTCAATCTTACGCACGCCAGAGTCATTAAAGTCTTACCTGCCGGCGGATCAGCTTAAGTTATACACCTTGATTTGGCAACGTACAGTGGCGAGTCAGATGGTTCATGCCACGATGAATACGGTTGCAGTTGACTTAGGATGTGGTGCCGGCAATACCTTCCGTGCCAATGGCTCAACGGTGGTTAATCCAGGGTTTATGAGTGTTTATCTTGAAGGTAAAGATGACTCCAAATCAGATAAAGATGAACGCATTTTGCCACCGATGGAGGTGGGTGATGTAGTTGACTTGAAAGCGATCCGCCCCGAGCAGCATTTTACCGAACCACCGCCGCGTTATAGTGAGGCAAGCTTGGTTCGTAGTTTGGAAGAGCATGATATTGGTCGTCCTTCAACGTATGCCAGTATTATCTCGACCCTATTACAGCGTGAATACGTTGAGTTAGAGAAAAAACGCTTTCACCCCACCGATGTCGGCCGCGTTGTCGGTAAGTTCTTAGTCGAACATTTTACCCAATATGTCGATTATGACTTTACGGCTCATTTAGAAGATGACCTTGATGCGGTATCGCGCGGTGAAAAAGAATGGGTACCATTGCTTAGAAATTTTTGGGGTCCATTTAAAGCGCAGGTTGAAACGAAAGATAAAGAAGTCCAGCGTAGCGATGTGACACAAGAACTATTGGATGAAGATTGTCCAAAATGTGGCAAAAAGTTATCAAGCCGCTTAGGTCGAAGCGGTCGCTTTATTGGTTGTACAGCCTATCCAGAATGCGATTACACCCGAAATATTGATGGTGAAGAAACGACGGCCAGTGAGCCAGAAGTGGTGGCAGATCGAAAATGTCCGAAATGCGAATCGGATTTATGGGTACGCACGGGTAAATATGGCAAGTTTATTGGTTGCAGTAGCTATCCTAAATGTAAACATATTGAATCATTAGAGCAGCCGACCAATACTGGTGTTGAATGTCCGCAATGTAAAAAAGGTGAGATTCTGACGCGTAAATCACGACGAGGTAAGATTTTCTATTCTTGCTCTGGTTACCCAGACTGTGACTATGCGTTATGGAATGAGCCGGTTAAAGAAGCGTGCCCAGATTGTGATTGGCCGATATTGACGATTAAAACCACAAAAAGTCGTGGTACCGAAAAAGTGTGCCCACAAAAAGGTTGCGGCTATACCGAAAAAGTGGAGTCTAGTTAAGCTTTAGCCTGCTGGGTCAAAATCTTGTCTAGTTGATCGGCAAAGGTTTTGCGATCGTTTTGGTTTAATGCGGGAGGGCCGCCAGTATCGACGCCACTTGAGCGTAGACTATCCATAAAGTCTCGCATGGTTAATCGGGCTTTGATATTGGCGATGGTATACAGCTCGCCTCGCGGACTTAAGACGGTGGCGCCTTTTTCTATCGCTTCTGCGGCCAACGGTATGTCACTGCTGATCACTAAATCGCCGCCTTCTACACGTTTAACAATTTCATCATCCGCGACATCAAAACCTTTGGTCACTTGATAATGCGTGATGTATTGCGAAGGCGGGATCCGCATCGCATGGTTGGCGATCAATGTCGTTTGGGTTTGGGTGCGTTCGGCAGCCCGAAATAAAATATCTTTTATCACGACGGGGCAAGCATCGGCATCGACCCAAATTTTCATCACTTATTCAGCCTTTAATCGTTCAAAGCTGCTGTTAGCAATCTGCATCGCTTGCTCGGTGGATTTTGCCAAGACATTAAAGTGGCCCATTTTTCGGCCGACACGGGCTTCTTGTTTGCCATATAGGTGTAATTTATTGTTGGGCACCGATAATAGGCTATCCCAGTGGGGTTCACTCTGACCCCAAACATCGCCAAGTAGATTGATCATGACGACGGGCGTTATTAATTCACAATGACCTGAAGGCAGATTACACAGCATACGAACTTGTTGTTCAAATTGTGATGTTTCACAGGCATCTAACGTGAAATGGCCAGAATTATGAGGTCTGGGTGCGATTTCATTGGCAATAATATCGCCTTCTTTTGAGATGAAAAATTCCACCGCCATGGTACCGACATAGTTCAGCCCTTCGGCAATTTTATCGGCGATCTCCATGATAGCCTGTGCTTGTGATTCATTCATGGTGCTTGGTACAGTGGTGCTGTGCAGAATACCATTGATATGGACATTTTCAGCGATAGGGAAATTGGTAATATCACCTAATTGACTACGGGCTAAAACCGCGGATACTTCGCGATCTAGATTAATACGTTGTTCGAGCACACACTCGGCTTGATTTAAAGCGGCGAAAGCGTGTTTGATATCGTCCAAGCTGTGACAAACGACTTGGCCTTTGCCATCGTAACCAAAATTAGCGAGCTTTAAGATGGCGGGCAGTTGAATTTGACCTGCAACTTTAGCGATATCTGCTTCAGAGCGAATGGCTAAGAACGGCGCAACAGCAATATCGAGCGATACCAGGAACTCTTTTTCGACAATACGGTTTTGGGTTTTGGCTAATGCGGCCGAAGAGGGATGTACGACGGTTCTCGTTTCAAGAAAAGCCAGTGTGGTTGCAGGAATATTTTCAAATTCAGTTGTGACCGCATCGCAAGC
>JAIBDY010000014.1 GCA_024685995.1 Piscirickettsiaceae bacterium
CTAAACGCGGAGTCTGGGCAATGCTGAGATCGCTTGCAGCCAGTAAGTTGCCAAAATCATGAATGCGCCATTGAAGCCTGAGATCAAGGAGCAGCGTTTGTTGTTGGCGGCTAATCAACAATTGGAATCGGTGTTCCAACAGCATGCAGACCCCTGTGTTGCGCTGTTGCTGAGCCGTAATTATCACTTATTAATACAACAGCAAGTGAACACGATGACACGTTTGAATTGGATGCAGAAAGCAAAATATTGGTGGCAGCAATATTTAAGCCTGAGCACCGGAAAACGATATCACTTCGGCATAGACTTTCATCTTGAAGCTGGACTGTTTAAACAAATTGATATGACCATTTTTGGGAGATAACCACCATGTCAGCGACACCTTGTCAATTAGACACCTTAATTAAGTCAGAGACGACTCACATCCAAATTTGTCGAGATTGTGACGAAGTACACCTCCATATGGGGCCGATTTCTTTACGGTTGTCACGTGACCATTATCAACGTTTGGCATCGGATATTTCGCAAGGTTTATACCGTCTTGAAATACCCAAACTCTCGACAGAGATGATTCACGGTACACGTCCAGGGACATTTCACAGTTAAGTGTAATGGGGTTGGTTTTGAAGTGATGTAAAAATACCACAAATAATAAAAAACAATAACATTCTAAATGGGAATGATTTGCATTATTGTTATAATGTTGCCTATACTGCACACAGATCGTTAATTTATAAACAAAGAGGATAAAATAGTGAAGTTCAAACAAACATTGATCACAGCGAGCCTGATGGCGGCTGGCACCGTGGCAACGGCAGCACCGAGCAACGAAGAGTTGTGGAAAATGATGCAAGAAATGCAACAACAAGTGCAAGCAGTACAACAACAAAATCAAGAATTGAAAGCTGAAAATGCCACATTAAAAGGTAAAGTAGCAGAAACAGAACAAGCCGTTGAAGCCGTTGCAGTCGCGACCGAAGAGGCGGCCAACTCGGCGATGTTTACGACTAAAAACACGACTATCGGTGGTTATGGTGAGTTGCACTATAATAATTTAGAAGATCAACACGGCACCAATGATCGAGATAGATTGGATTTCCACCGTTTTGTTTTATACTTTGGCCATGAGTTTACCGATAATTTACGTTTCTTCTCAGAGTTTGAGTTAGAACATAGTATCGCAGGTGATGGTCAGGATGGTGAAATTGAGCTAGAACAAGCCTTTATTGAATACGATATCAACGACCATAACCGCGTTAAAGGTGGTGTATTTTTAGTGCCAGTGGGTATTATCAATGAAACTCATGAACCCAATACGTTTTATGGCACCGAGCGTAACCCGGTCGAGAACAATATTATTCCTGCAACATGGTGGGAAGGTGGTGTGATGTTCAGCGGTGAAATGGCGCAAGGCTTTGCTTATGATGTTGCAATGACATCGGGCTTAAATACCTCCATGTCGAGTGACTACAAAGTGAGAAGTGGCCGTCAAAAAGTGTCCAATGCTGAAGCAGAAGATTTTGCCTACACAGGTCGTTTGAAATGGACTGCTATTCCGGGTGTTGAACTCGCTGTAACAGCACAATATCAAGAAGATATAACACAAAGTCTAGATGACACGGCGGGCAGCGCAACACTCTATGAAGCCCATGCAGCAATTGAACAAGGTGCATTTGGCCTACGCGCTTTATATGCCACTTGGGATCTTGACGGTGATGGCCCTAAATCCTTGGGTGCCGATGAGCAAACGGGCTGGTATATTGAACCGTCATATCGTATTAACGAATACTTCGGTGTATTCGCGCGTTTCAATGAATGGGATAATTTAGCCGGTAATTCCACCGATACCGAATACCAACAAATTGATTTGGGTGTGAACTGGTGGCCGCATAAAGATGTGGTTGTGAAAGTGGACTACCAAGATCAAGACGCACCTGCTAACAAAACGGAATGGGATGGTTTTAATGTGGGTTTAGGCTACCAATTTTAATTAGGTTGAAAAATAACATGGCGAGTATCAATAATCCTATAGACAGAATCACGGGCCATGCCCTTGTTTTTGCTGTGTTGTTGATGCTCGCCTTTGCTGTTTCTGCGCGTGGCGTCTATCAAACAGATGATGATTTTTTGGCTGAAACCTTTCATGGTGATGTGCCTAAAAGTAAAGTCATTTGGGTGAAAGGCGATTTACGGCAAACCATTTCAGATATCCTTGGTCACCCTTATTCGGGCTTACGTATTCGTTACTGGCAGCGTGATGGTCGGAGTGCTTGGATTTTGAACGAAATTGGTAAAGAGCAACCAATTACATTTGGGATTGTGATTGAAGCGAGTCAAATTTCACATGTCAAAGTGCTTGCTTTCAGAGAAAGCCGCGGTGGCGAAATACGCCATCCCGCATTTACCCAACAATTTAAAGACGCACGCTTGGTTGGCCAAGAGCTTGATCGCCATATTGACGGCGTGTCCGGCGCAACGTTATCAGTTTGGGCTATGACTGCGGTGACGAGGCTGGCATTATATCTGGATACATTTACTACCTAGTAGAGTTTATCCATGATTCACCGTTTAAGAAGTTGGCATCGTAGCGTAGGCGCGCTGGCCGCTTTATTTGTCTTAATACTGGCCATCACCGGTGTGATGCTCAATCACACGCTAGATCTCAAATTAGAACAACGTCATTTAAACTGGCCTTGGCTGTTAGCACATTATGGGGTGGCAGATGTGACAGCAGATCGGGTGTATTTGCTTGATGACAATGTGATCTCTCAAATCGACGAACAGGTTTTTGTCGATGCACACCCCGTAGTTAAAAGCCTCAAGCCCATTATTGGTGGTATTCATCTCGAGGATATTACGGTCATCGCTTCAGACGATGCGTTGATTCTATTGAGCCCCGAGGGCGAGTATATTGAAACGCTAGGCAGTGCCATTGGTATCCCTAGCCATATTCAAAACATTGGCTTATTCCATGGTTTGCCGGTATTACAAACACGCAATGGCATGTGGCGTAGTGATTTTCTACTGGAGCAATGGGAAAAAATATCCTTGCAAGGTGTCAGTTGGAGTGAGCCGACTGCGATGCCTGATTCTGTGGGCAAAGCGTTAGGGCGTTATTTTCATGGTGAAGGTATTACTGTCGAGCGTTTTGTTTTAGATCTCCATAATGGACATATTTTGGGTGCACTAGGGGTTTGGCTGTTGGACTTTTTTGGTGCATTGCTGGTTATTCTGTCATTATCAGGTTTATGGATGTGGTTGAGACGAGGCTAATGAGAGCGGAGCGCTTTCCTTACTTACCTAAAGATTTTATCGAAACGGTAGAAGGTCTTATCTTTGCGGTGGTGAGCTACCAGCCGCAGGCCGGAAAAGTCGGCTGTTTTTTACGGTATGTACAAAGCGAAACAGGCTGGCGGAAAGTGACGACCGATGAAGCCAATGCGCTGTTAAAACAAGACTATCCACAGTATCTTTATCATTCGAAACAATTTGATGCAGCTTTCCATGCCGTCTCACCCGACGCCATTATGGTGCACCATCAACCTGAGCAGCGCTTACACACCTTGCTTCAAAAAGTGCCGAAGGATGTGATTGAACAGCGGTGCCAGCAATTGATTGCCATTTTGGTGCGTGATAATGAAAGTTGCGACTTTTTAGGGCTGACAGGCTCGATGTTATTAGGTCAACAGACTGCTAGTTCCGATATTGATTTGGTCGTGTATAGTCGAGATGCTTTTCAAACATTACGTTCGCAGGTACAGCAGGCGGTCGCTAGCGGACAATTGTCGTTATTAGACTCTGCTCAAATGCGCGATAATTTTGACCGTCGTGCGGGCGAATTGGGCTTGGTCGATTTTTCTTGGCATGAAAATCGCAAGTTTAATAAGGCCGTTATTAATGGGACAAAGTTTGATATCGGCATGGTGTGCCCAGAACCCGTAGTCGAATTTGATACGCGGCAATACCAAAAACAAGGTAAAAAGACCCTGCATGCGACAGTGATTGATGAC
The DNA here is from genome assembly GCA_024685995.1 of Piscirickettsiaceae bacterium. Classification (GTDB taxonomy): domain Bacteria; phylum Pseudomonadota; class Gammaproteobacteria; order Nitrosococcales; family Methylophagaceae. The sequence goes on from JAIBDY010000014.1 coordinate 4,011, forward strand.
GCATTGGCTTTTGATTTTCCCGCTAGCTATGTGATAGACGATGATCTCATTTCAGAGGTCGTTGTGTATACACATACCTACGTTGGACAGGCACAAGCAGGTGAAAAGATTGAAGTATCAGGTACCGTAGAATGTGAGATGGCTACGGGGAAATGTCGGTTGATCGTAGGATCATCTCGAGAAGCGATTGGTGAATATATAAAGGTGTGTCGATAAATGACAATAAGTGGAACGGAAGTAGCTGCACAGGCTGATATTGGCTTAGTAGGTTTAGCGGTGATGGGGCAAAACCTAGTTTTGAACATGAATGATAATGGCTTTACTGTCGCAGTCTATAATCGGACGACGAGTAAAGTCGATGAATTTTTAGCGGGTCCTGCCAAAGGGACGAATGTTATCGGCTGTCATGACTTAAAAGAGTTTGTGGCCTCGCTTAAGCGCCCTAGACGTATTATGTTGATGGTCAAGGCTGGGCCGGTTGTCGATAGTTTTATCGAACAGTTGATACCTTATCTTGAGCATGGCGATATCATTATTGATGGCGGGAACTCTCTGTATAACGACAGTGACCGCAGAACCTATGAATTGCACCAAAAAGGTATTTTGTTTATTGGGGCGGGTGTCTCGGGCGGTGAAGAGGGGGCACGTCATGGTCCTTCTATTATGCCCGGTGGTAATCATGCGGCTTGGCCAGCGGTGAAACCGATCTTTCAAGCGATAGCGGCACATGTAGATGATGAACCGTGTTGTGATTGGGTGGGCAATGATGGTGCCGGGCATTATGTCAAAATGGTCCATAATGGCATTGAATACGGTGATATGCAGTTAATTTGTGAAGCATATCAATTGATGCGCGAAGGCTTGGGCATGGACGGCGATGAGATTCAAGCAGTTTTTGCTGATTGGAACGAAGGCGTATTAGATTCCTATTTAATAGAAATTACTCGGGATATCTTAGCTGTTAAGGACGATGATGGCAGTCTATTAATTGATAAAATTTTAGACAAAGCAGGGCAAAAAGGGACGGGGAAATGGACAGGGATGAATGCCCTAGATCTAGGCATTCCTTTAACCTTAATCGGTGAAGCAGTATTTGCGCGCTGTTTATCTGCGCGTAAAGATGAACGCGTAGTTGCTTCCAAAGTGCTACCCAAATTGGCGGGTACATTTAGCGGCGATAAGACGGAAATGGTGAACGCCATCCGTGATGCCCTCTACGCCTCAAAAATTATCTCTTATGCCCAAGGTTATATGCTGATGCGTGAAGCGGCTGAGACCTATGGTTGGGAGTTGAATTATGGCGGTATTGCAATGATGTGGCGCGGTGGCTGTATTATCCGAAGCCAATTTTTGGCCAATATACGAGAAGCCTTTGATAATTCGTCAGATTTACAAAATTTATTGCTGGATGACTTCTTTATTGAAGCGATTACAGAAGCCTTACCAGGCTGGCGACAAGCAGTGGGAACTGCGATTAGCTTAGGTGTACCCGTGCCGACATTTAGTAGCGCATTGTCATTCTATGATGGTTACCGTAGTGAACGCTTACCTGCTAATTTATTGCAAGCGCAGCGTGATTACTTCGGTGCCCATACTTATGAGCGCGTTGATAAACCAGCCGGTGAACTTTTCCATACTAATTGGACCGGACGTGGCGGGGATATTTCAGCAACAAATTATGATGTTTAAATTAAGGCCATTCTCACTGACCAGTTAATGGCAATGTGGTTGCGAATAATAGGCTGAGTTCAGTATTTTTAGATGGGTTAATTAGGCATGTCGATGAAAAGTCGACATGCCTTTTTTATGCTTATTGTTTTGAAAAGAGTCGCTAGACATTAACGAAATGAGCAATGTCGCCCTTCAATGAAACATTGTCGATGACCCAGGATGGGCTAACAGGTGTTGGAACACTACTTTAGTATTCAGGCAGTTCGGTTATGTCAGGATAAACAGCGTTTTCAATGATGCGATAATGTGCCGCATCGGCTTGCGGAAGATGTATTTCGATATGGTTATTTTTACTTTTGAACGTGATGCCTTCATCAGGCGTATCGACCCACTTATCATCAGGGCTTTGCCTGTGCTGGATGAAATAGAAGCGAGTGCTGTCGAGTTCTTCGGTATTAATAACTAGAGTCGTTCCTTGAAAATACAGTCGTGTTTTGTTCCATGGTCTTGCGAGTGGTTCGCCAATAAACAGACCTTCCCCGGGTTGTTGTACCGACTTCCAATATGCCTCAATTAGACTGTCGCCACTGGCATAGCTTGGGATGAGCACGTGTGGGTTAGGAAACTTTTCTGTGAAGTTACATGGCTCAATGACGGCACCATAGCTACCCGTTACGCCGCTGTCCAACCAACGAAAGGCTTTCATTTGCCCTGACGGTGCGATCCCAACGCCAGCGCCAGAGGTGAGATGATCGGCAATGGCGCCGGGTAAGTAGTGGTTGGTCTCAATATCGGGCACCTGTTTGAGGCCAGTTTGGTAGAACAGGATGTCTGTTTTATATTTGATTGACGTGGAGGTTATGTGAGCACTATCATCAATAAAGTGCGCGTGGATGTTGTGGTGTTGTTGCCAAATATCGGCGAAGCGTTTGAATATCGGTGCACGGGTACTGCGAGCACGATCATGTGTTTTGACTAGATAGGCATGGCCTTTTGGGTAAGTCGTATCCGCAACAATACCCCTATCAATGAGGGCTTTCGCTTGCTGGAAGGTCTCAGCACTGAGCACCATGCTCAACCTGAACGGACTGGCTTGCTGCCAGAGTAAACCTGATTGGTCATTATAATAGGGGCTAATGGCCGTTGGGTTGCATTGCGTTTTCTGGGCTGGCAACTGGCCACAATACTTTTCGTCGAAGCCTACTGCAAAGGCACTGGTGATTGACATACAGCCGACCCGGTAAGGCGTATGCCATGTCAGTAATATGACTTTGATCGACTCGGTAAGTTTGGCAGTCAGTTGTTGGGTGAGCGTTGCAAATTGTTCTGGACTGAGTTGGTTCGTTTTGCGGGGTAATTCGACGGCGGCTAATTGTGAGTTAGGCACATGACGGCGTTGCGCATAATAGTGTGCTATTTGCTTAGAGACGGTGTCACCTTGTTTATATAGCACGAGGATATGGCTGCCACTGAGCTTGTTGGGCTGCTCTAGCGTAGGTAACTCATTGGCACTGGCGAGACTTTGGCCTAATAAGCAAAATAAACATAGCCATGTAATGTGAGGTTGAAGCAATGTTCTTCCTTATTTGCTTGGTTGAGATGCGACACAAAATCTAGTTGATTTCATTATGCCAGATCATGACATAATTCAGACTCTCAAGCCGATACATGAATTGCAAAATAGACCGAATGGTGAGGTGAGTAAGTGACTGATGAACAGAGTGTTTTTATTGGGCAGGCGGCAGGATCGGTTGCGCTCTTAGCGAAGATGGCAAACCGACATGGTTTGATTGCTGGGGCAACGGGAACGGGTAAGACGATCACGATGCAAGGCTTGGCGGAAGGATTTAGCGCTTTAGGCGTGCCGGTATTCTTGGCCGATGTCAAAGGCGATGTTTCGGGCATCAGTCAAGCTGGTAAACCGCACCCTAAAGTTGCCGAACGCGTAGAAATAATGCAGTTGGATGATTTTGCTTTCGACGCTTTTCCCGTGACATTTTGGGATGTGTTTGGCGAACTCGGTCACCCGGTCAGAACAACTATTTCAGAAATGGGACCGTTGTTAATATCTCGTTTGTTGAAACTGAATGATGTACAACAAGGCGTGTTAGATCTGGTTTTTCGCGTTGCTGATGACAATGGTTGGCTGTTATTAGACTTGAATGATTTACGCGCTATGTTGAAATTTGTGGCCGACAATGCAGCTGAATTTCGTACTTTGTATGGCAATATCTCGGCGGCAAGTGTAGGCGCTATCCAACGACGTTTGATCAGTCTCGAAGATCAAGGTGGTGACCAATTATTTTCTGAACCGGCATTGAACCTAGATGACTTGATACAAACCGATGCGGATGGCAAAGGCGTGATTAACTTATTGGCAGCGAATAAACTGATGAACTCACCTCAGTTATATAGTACTTTTTTACTCTGGCTGATGTCTGAATTATTCGAACAATTACCCGAAGTGGGTGATCCGGACAAGCCCAAATTAGTGTTGTTTTTTGATGAAGCGCACTTGATCTTTAAGAATGCTCCGACCGTATTATTGGATAAAATAGAGCAAGTTGTGCGTTTGATTCGTTCGAAGGGCGTGGGGGTGTATTTTGTCACCCAAAATCCGACGGATATTCCAGATAGTGTTTTAGGCCAGTTAGGTAACCGTATTCAACATGCTTTGCGTGCCTATACGGTCAAAGATCAAAAAGCCGTGCGAGCAGCAGCACAAACCTTTCGGGCTAATCCCAAGTTAGATACAGAACAGGTGATTACCGAATTAGGGGTCGGCGAGGCCTTGGTGTCTTTGCTTGATACTAAAGGTCGACCCAGTGTGGTGCAACAGACATTGATTAAGCCTCCTAAAAGCCAGATTGGGCCGATCAAACCCAACCAGCGTCAACAGTTGATGGAGCGTTCGCTTGTTGCGGGTGTGTATGAGCAAGCCGTGGATCGAGAATCGGCGTATGAAATTTTGATGGCAAGAGCGGAAAAGTTAGTGCAACAGCAAGAAGCCGATAATATCGCTGCGGAAAAAGATAAAACCAACTTATACGCCGAAAAAGCAAAAACGGCGAAGGCGAAAGTAAACAGTACACACAGGTCAAGCCGACGAAGTGATTCTACACTGGAAGCCTTTTTTAAGAGTGCGATGCGAAGTTTAGGAAGTCAGGTGGGGCGACGACTAGTTCGAGGTGTTTTAGGCTCATTATTGGGCAGCAAGTAAGCCATCATACTCATTCACCTGTTAAGAGGTAAAGCTTAGAAGCATTACGTTGTTTAGGACAACAGGCCTGCAATACCGGTATCGATGGTGAATATTTGTTGCATTTTAGTGGGGATATCTGCTGTTGCTAAGCCAATTTGTTGCCAATGACGAATAGGGAATGCAGCCATTATAGCTTCTGAATCCATTGAATCATCATAATGACTATGATTGAGGTAACGGGCAATATAGAGGGTACAAGCCGATAGCCATGCCGTGTCTTCGTCCATGGGCTTTCCTGCTGCTTGAATCGTGCTAATTAGAGCTTGTGGTAGTTGCCACTGTCGGCACAGCTCGGCGCAGATATCATAGCGGGTAAAGCCCAGATAATGGCGTTCGCTTTCGAGCATATCGTTACCGTCATCAACTGCGGTGATTATCGCTGAAGCAGCGGTCGGGTTACCAAGGTGAATTAATAATGTGCCTAATTCACTGATTAACCCTGCGGTAAAAATCATTTCACTATCACTGAGTTTAGCGTCGTCGGCGAGCCATTTGGCGTAACTTGCTGTTCTAAAGCTATCCACCCAAAAATCATTCATATCAATTGTGGGTACATCCGGCATGGCATTAGCGACACCACTGAGGATAACCAAATTTCTGATTTCGGTGAGACCAAGCACCATTAAGGCTTGTTTAATAGCACTGATTTTTTTGGGGAGCGCGTAATGAGCGGAGTTGACGAGTCGTAATACTTTGATAGAAAGTAAGGGTTCTTTTTCGATGTTGTATGCGAGGTCATCGAAGTCTTGGTTGGGGTCATTAATTTGTTCTAACAACTGTTTAATGATTTCGGGTATCCGGGGTATGCGCTCAATATGTTCGAATAATTGGGATATGCCAGATTTCATTAGTGAAGGTAAACCTTAATGCTTATTGTGGCGTAAAAAATTGCTGCTGATCATCCTTAGTCAGCAGCAATAATTAGGTCTATTTAGAAGCCTTGTTGGCTACTTAACTTACATTGTGCTTGTGCTTCTGAACCGTTGTGTTTGTGCAGTAGTGTACCAGATACACGGTTGATAGAAATGTGATGCTGGTCAGCTTCAGCGACGATAAAGGTATCAGTCAGCTTGGTGATATTAAAGTTAGCAATCACTTCCCCGTTATGCTGTTGTTGCAATTGATGTTTTCCTGGATTCATGGCGAAGAAAACTTCATTGCCCGTTGCTGTATTGCATGTGAGGTATTTAAACCCATTTTCATCAACCGTAGCAGGACTATGAGCAACTTTGCTTTCAAGGGCTAACATTTGTACATCGCAGAACTTGCTGGGTAGTGCGATAACGCCTGAATCGTAAAGATGTTCAACGATTTGGCCATTATTGATTAAAAAGAAATGCGCGCGAAGCCCTTTTTCATTGTTTGTATGGATTAAAGTACAACTACGGTATCCCGCTTTTTGGTGGGCCATATGATCGTAAAGAAATTTACTTGGTTCGTTTAAAAATTCGATTTTATCAAGGTTAAGCGGCGCTGTTACTTGTTGCTGCTTCATAAACTGTGTGACGACTTGTTTGTAGTTTTCTGGGTATTCACCGTAGTCGACACCGTTAACCGATGAAGGATCGGCGATAGTTGCGCAGCCCGAGAGTACACCCAAGCCGATAAGAAGAACTGTTGCTCTGATTGTTTTAAGTAATAAAAGGTTTGTCATAGTTGCCCCTGGCATTATGCTTATAAATAAGTAAAGTAAAATTAATTGTTGCTAATTTACGACATTTTCATTTTATTGTTGTTATCCGGCGACATGATAAAGGATTATGTTTGATATCACAACTAAGATAGATAAAATTTTGTCTGGGTGGTATAAGCTGCCAAATAGCTACGTAGTTTTGTCGGGCCAATTAAAAGCATCGGCTTGGGTGCTAGGGGGGCGGTATTTAAGTTGTAAGCCCATCAAGAAGTTACGCAGAATTTGATCTTTACAGCTACGGTAATGTTTATGATCGGGCTTTCTGAAAAAGGCACTGAGCTCATGTTTACTTATCGCTAAATCGGCTAATGCTAAGATCTCTAGCACGTCTTCGGCTTTGAGGTTAAAGGCAATCTTGAGTTTAGTGAAGATAAGGTTGTTATTGAGGTTTTTTTCCGCCTTAGGCAAAGGGCCATCTTTTTTGCCACGACGTTCAGTAATCAAGCCATTGAGGAAATTAGCGAGTTGATTATCATTACAGTTGTGATAATCAGGATCCTCTTCTTTCTTTAACCAATTACTGATTTGTTCACGGGTTACGGTGTGATTTACATGTTTGAATATGTTGATGACGGTATCGTCACTTAAATCTAATGTATAACGTAGTCGGCGTAATATATCGTTGTTAGTCACTAATGAATCCTAGGTATGTTACTGGTCGGAAGCAGAGTTACTTGCTTGCGTTAATTGTTGACGAAGGTTGGCCTTCAACGCCTCAGTTCGTTTTTTGTTGATGCCGAAATCATTATGTCCTACTCGCGCTGATGAACGGATATGAATCAGGTAATGCTCGTCATCAATTCTGAACTCGACATCGTCAATAAACCCAAAAAATGTAGAAGCAAAGGTTGCGGCAAGATAGGTGTCACTATGTGTTATCACTTCACCGCCGAGACTTGCGATGCTGGTTTTAATGGCGTGCATAGCCTTTGGTAAGGCATTATTAGGAATGGGTAGTGGTGCAATATAGTGTTGGGTGTCTTTATCATCTTCACTGCAGGCACAATTGGGTTTGTTAGCGCAGGGCGCTAGCATATTATTGTTGAGTCCAGGAGCCTGCCCCGATTTTGACAACCATGCCATGATAAGCAGTATGCTGATAACAATGAGTGCGGCGGTGATGAACATTTTTATGATGCGATTCAAAACCAGCTTAGTTGTCAAGTCGTTGGCCGAGGGTGTCGCCAGGCCAGCAGTCAAATATTTCTGTAATGTCCATCACAATCAGTGATTTTGCAGGAGCGTCTGGCTTCACTTTCAGTACGGTCTCTCGCATACGCTGATACATTTCACCTTCGGTTACAATATATGCCTTGCCTTTGATTTGGATCGAGATATTATCTTCTGGAATCAAAACATTCAATGCTACAAGTGGGTTTTGTTGCAGATTGTGCAATGTTTTAACCATGAAATTATCGACTAGCCAAAGTTGATCATCATTTTCGATTAAGACAAACTTAATTGGGACGACATTGGGCAAGCCCGACTCCGAAGCGGTTGCTAACGGGTAAAGCTCGGCTTTTTCGATAGCCTTTTTTAATGCAGCTGACAGTTTTCCCATAGCGATTCCTTGGCCTGTTGTGACGGATTAGCACCATACCATGCTGTCCTTGCGTGTGCGATAGCATGGGGTTATTTGTGTGAGATAGTAGAAAGCTACGTGCTGAGCTTAGGCTGGCACGTCATTTATGACTTTGATAATCGCACACCAAAAGCAGACATTGTAGACACAATGTCTGCTTTGTATATAGGTATTGTCACTATTTACGTTTTAATGATGGACGACGCGGGGTAACTCTTTCGCTTGTGCTAGCCATGATTCAACTTGGGATACCGAGGGCACTTGGCGAACGAGTTTTTTCTGTGCGTTCACATCAGCCATTTTTTGTTGTAGGTTTTCAGCATTACGCTGTGCTAACTCGGGTATGGTATCAACACCGGCACACTCTAACAGATCAGCATATTGTGTACTCACACCTTTGATACGTGACAAATCTGCACGGTTAACCCATTCTAAAATTAATTTTTCACTGATGCTTGTTTTATCTGCGATGGCTTTACGTGCTTTCTTCTCACAACAAATTTCCAACAGTTTTTCTAAAGAGCGGATACCAGCTTCAGACAGTTTGTCAGAGTAGGCTGGGCCAATACCTTCAATATCAGATAACTTTGTCACGTGGTGTCTCCTTCATAAATTGAGGTTCACAATTGCAGCGTACACCGTTTCAGCTCTTTTTCAAACCCTTTTAATGAACTGTAAAAGAGCTTGTGAAGCGATGAACATGCTTTGTCTATCAAGTACTTAGTTCTTTAGATGCGAAAACAAGACTGTGATATTAACGAGAGCCAGCTGTGTCTTACTTTATTCATCGACGTCATCAATATCAGATTGGCCGGAGATCCGACGGCGAATATGTGACCAAGACATGCCTGTGGCCAACACCGCGCTTAGGATAAATAGGCCAATATATGAAAAAATAGAGACGTTCTCAACGCCTAGCCAGCCGATATCGGTTAACCACCAGACGATAATGCCAAAAAAAGTGAAGGCTAATAACAGGCCAAAAAATCCCAACGACCTAAATGTTGCCCTGAGATAAATGGTCCAAGCGATGATAACAACAACACTGGACAAGGCAAGGGCAGGCGTGATGGCAAGCTTTTCGACAAATAGGGCTTCTTTTGCCCAATGATAGAGACTATAGCCACTTGGATTATAGGTCGCGTAAACGAGGATTAAAGCAAAGATCAGGCGGATGAAAAAACTTAGCCATGTGAAATGATTATTAGCCATGGGATGAGGGTAACTCCATCTTGAGGTATATGTGTTAGTGTTGACTTAGATGTTCAGCTAGCCGTAATGAAAGCTGTACGATAGGAAGGGTAGGGTTATTATGTCCCCCCGTCGTAAAAACAGAAGAGCCGGCAATAAATAAATTTTTTGACCCAAAGACTTGGCCGTTATTATCGGTGACGCCATAGCGAACGGATGTCGACATTCGTGTCCCACCCATATGATGGTTGCCGCCCATTATTTCTTGTTCTGGATAAGCATCACCGTCATTCAGCATCCAACTATCCAACTGAAGGCGCCCAGCATCACCCGCCATCAGCCATGTGTTAAAGACCCTGACAGATTCTTTAATCGTTAACATATCCAAGTGAGACTTTTTCCAATGTAGCTGTACTTTTGGGATACCAAAAATATCTGTTTCCTGACTAAGCTGCACAGCATTACTAATGGTTGGTTCTTGTTCCCAAGCGGCTCTTAATTTAGCACCACAGATGAGGTTTTTTCCTGCCAGCGTGGCGACTTTTTTGCCGAGTGTTGGCGCCGCGCATAGTAAATCACGTACCATCGCTTTGGTTCGGCCGTCGTTAGGCGTATACGGTATGACTCTGAATCCACAATTTAAAATGCCAAGTTCTTTTTGAATGCGGCCTGACAGCGAGTAATGGCGTGTATTGACTTTCCTCGTGTCGACGAGTGCTCGTCCTAAATTTAGATGTGGGTGCTCCATCCAATATTTTCCTAAAGGTAGGTTTTTGGCAAAGAAAGCCCCAGTATTTTTTGCGTCAAAATGCATCAGGAAACGACTGTTTTCAATGCCGCCCATGGCAAATACAAATTGGCTCGCATTGATCAGAATTTTTTTCTCAGAAAAGCTTTCAAAGTTCGCAGCGTGAATTGTGCCATCTTGGCCGTAAAGCTGAGTGAGGTTAGCATTTATAAATAGGGTGATTTTGTCGCTGTCGTTGAGCAACTTTGAAAATTTATCTTTAAAGCGAACAGGGGGCGAAAATTGAAATGTTATGTCTTTGATATCAGCGTCATTGGTCTGTTCAGGCTCAAAGTCGTCTGGTATTTCTAAGATTTCACAAGCGGCTGTTTTATATTTTTCTATCTCAGAAAAGGAAATCGGCCAATTATATTGCTCGCCCAAATACTGGCGTTGGAAATCTATTTCTTCAAAGCTTCTACAGCGACCGCCCCAATGATTAGTGCTGCCGCCTAAATATCTCAGTCGAGCGGTGCGAAGGTCAAAGTAGGGGTCACCGATGACGTCTCCTTGATAAATATGTTGAGATTCGCTGCTGTATTGATCTCCACCACCCTCAATTAACGCAACTGTTTTTCCCTTTTCAGCCAAGGTCTTGGCTATTGTAATACCCGCGGCCCCAGCACCAATAACACAAACATCATATTTTCTATCAGCAGGAAATTTGGTTTCTGCAAGGTGTAGATTAAACAGCACTAAAGGTCTTCTTCTTTCAGGAGCCAGCCATCTACGATTCTAATGCGGGGTTGCTTGGTTTTCATCCAGTTCAAAGAGGGTAAAAGAAAAACCAGTGTCCCTAAAATAAATGTCCGCCGATGCATTTCCATTTCCTTTGATTAATGTATTTTAGTGTTTTGAAATACCCAATAGCGATAGCGCGTTTGTTTAATACCGTGATTTCCTGATTTTTATTCGTCCGTCCAATCTTTATAACTAAAATGAGGTAGGACGCTCCGCCGTCATCTGGAATGCAAGTATATGATGAGTTTAAGCTTCATCTGTTGTGTTCGCAACGTCTGTTGGTGAAGGGCACTACAGGTATCGCTTCACTATGAATACTATTCCCACTCAATAGTGGCAGGGGGCTTACCTGAAATATCATAAGTGACGCGTGAGATACCTTCAACTTCATTGATAATGCGGGTGGAGACTAAGCCTAAGAAATTATAAGGTAGGTGTGCCCAGCGTGCGGTCATAAAATCGATAGTTTCAACGGCGCGTAATGACACTACATAGTCGTAACGTCGACCATCACCCATGACGCCTACGGATTTGACTGGGATAAAAACAACGAAGGCTTGGCTGGTCTTTTCATAAAGATCATGTTTGTACAGCTCATCGATGAAAATTTTATCGGCTTTACGTAATAAATCCGCATATACCTTTTTGACTTCACCGAGAATACGAACACCTAATCCTGGGCCTGGGAATGGGTGACGGTACACCATGTCATGGGGTAGGCCTAAGGCAACCCCCAATTTTCTAACCTCGTCTTTGAATAGCTCGCGTAGCGGTTCGAGTAATTCTAATTTCATATAGTCTGGCAAGCCGCCCACATTGTGGTGGGTTTTAATGACCTGTGCTTTGCCCGTTTTAGCGGCGGCAGATTCAATCACATCAGGGTAGATTGTGCCTTGGGCGAGCCATTTTACACCTTCGATTTTATTAGATTCTTCTTCAAAAACGTCGACAAATAAGCGGCCAATAATTTTACGTTTGGCTTCAGGATCGTTTTCGCCGGCCAATGCTGCTAGAAAACGCTGTTCGGCATCGACGCGGATAACTTTAATCCCCATGTTTTTGGCAAACATCGCCATCACTTGGTCACCTTCATTTTCGCGAAGTAGACCATTGTCTACAAACACGCAAGTGAGTTGAGCACCAATGGCTTTGTGTAATAAAGCGGCGACAACAGAGGAGTCGACGCCACCAGATAAGCCTAGAAGAACATGGTCGGTACCAACCTGTTTCCGGATGGTGTCGATACTGTCTTCGATGATTTGGTCGGAGGTCCACAAGGTGTCACATTGACAAATTTCGGTTAAGAAGCGGGAAATGATGACTTGGCCTTGCAAGGTGTGCGTCACTTCAGGATGAAATTGCACACCGTAAAAGCCTTTTTCTTCGTTAGCCATACCAGCAATAGGGGCGCTGTCAGTACTGGCAATCAGTTTAAAACCCTCGGGCAGTTGTGTGACACGGTCGCCATGGCTCATCCACACATCCAGCATGCCATAACCTTCGGCGGTGGTATGGTCTGCGATGTCGCGCAGTAGTTGAGAGTGGCCTCGAGCGCGGATTTGTGCATAGCCAAATTCACGGTGTTGAGAGGATTCAACGTGTCCACCCAATTGCTTGGCCATGGTTTGCATGCCATAACAAATCCCAAGGACGGGGACACCGTATTCAAATACGGCTTGCGGTGCGACAGGGGCCGTTTCACCAATAGTGGAATCAGGCCCCCCGGAGAGAATGATGCCTTTGGGGGCAAACTCAGTAATCTCTGCGTCACTAATGTCAGGATCGCGTAATTCACAGTAGACACCCGCTTCACGAATTCTGCGTGCAATTAATTGGGTGTATTGTGACCCAAAGTCGAGAATAAGAATTCGGTGATCATGGATGTGACTGCTCATAGCGTTCTCTGATAATACAAAAGGGTAATATAGTGAATACGGCGATTTGCCGCCGCATACACCGTTGAAATGCGCTTAATTGACGCGGTAGTTTGGCGCTTCTTTGGTAATCGTTACATCGTGGACATGGCTTTCGTTCATACCGGCAGATGTTACGCGGACAAATTCAGGCTTGGTGCGCATATCTTCAATAGTGGCTGAACCGGTGTAACCCATGCTGGCACGAATACCCCCTAAAAGCTGGTGGATAACCGGGCTTAAACTGCCTTTGAATGCAACTCGGCCCTCGATCCCTTCTGGGACTAATTTATCGGCTTCACTCGATTCTTGGAAGTAACGGTCGCTAGAACCTTGTTTTTGTTGCATGGCGCCGAGTGAACCCATGCCACGGTATGACTTGTATGCGCGACCTTGGAATAATTCAACTTCCCCTGGCGCTTCTTCGGTACCCGCGAACATGCCGCCGATCATAATGGTATGGGCACCAGCGACAAGGGCTTTCGCAATATCACCAGAGTAGCGGATACCGCCATCGGCAATCAGCGGGACCCCCGTGCCTTCTAAGGCTTTAGCGACATTACTGATCGCTGAAATTTGTGGTGCACCGACGCCGGCAACGATACGGGTCGTACAAATTGAACCGGGGCCAATCCCGACTTTGACAGCATCTGCACCGGCTTCCACCAAGGCAATGGCAGCTTCAGCTGTTGCGATATTGCCACCAATGACTTGTAAGTTAGGGTACGTTGTTTTTACCCATTTGACTTGGTCTAAGACGCCTTGAGAGTGACCGTGTGCGGTATCGACAACGATCACGTCAACCCCTGCTTTTTCGAGTGCAATGACGCGCTCTTGGCTTTCTGGTCCAATCCCCACAGCCGCGCCGACTCGGAGTCGCTCTTGTTCGTCTTTAGAGGCCAGTGGGTTGTCAGAAGATTTTTGAATATCTTTAACGGTGATCATACCTTGAAGATGAAATTCATCATCGACAACCAATACTTTTTCAATTCGGTGATCATGAAGTAGGCTTAATACTGTGTCACGGTCGGCATTTTCTTTAACGGTAACCAATTTCACTTTCGGTGTCATTACAAGAGATACGGGGTTGTCAAAGCGGGTTTCAAATCGAAGGTCTCGGCTGGTGACGATACCGACTAAATCATTACCTTCAACAACCGGCACACCAGAAATTTTATTAGCACGGGTTAGTTCAACGACTTCACCAATGGTGGTGTCTGGGCTGACGGTGATGGGATCGCGCACGACACCACTTTCAAACTTTTTAACCTTACGGACTTCGTCTGCTTGTTCCTCGATGGTCATATTCTTGTGTAATATACCAAGACCACCCTCTTGAGCCATGGCGATAGCTAAGCGACTTTCTGTCACTGTATCCATTGCTGCGGATAATAAAGGGATATTAATATTGATATCCCGTGTTAGCTTGGTAGTCAGACTCACATCACGCGGTAACACGTTTGAGTATGCGGGAAGGAGTAAGACATCGTCGAAGGTAAGCGCTTCTTGAGCAATTCTCATGGGGGCAGGTTCCTGAAATTACTGTAATATTAACCGCTAATTATATCAGGAACTGGCATGGAATCCTCTCAAATTATTGGATTTTTAATAAATGCTTGATAGGCTGTGTTTTCGAGAGGGTATATCGCTGCATTCGCGATCATACTCTTACAATTGAGGGAATTGGGTCATTGTCATTATCAGATAAACGGGCCACCGTAGCCAAACGCCCAGTTAAAGATATTTATGCGGTATCGCGCTTGGTACGTGAGGTGCGTGGCGTCCTTGAAGGTAGCTTTCCGTTGTTGTGGGTCGAAGGTGAGATGTCCAATCTCGCGATGCCTGGTTCAGGTCATATTTATTTCACCTTGAAAGACGAAGCGGCGCAAGTTCGTTGTGCGATGTTTAAAGGCCGCAACCGACAATTACGCTTTATTCCAGAAAATGGCATGCAGGTATTATTGCGGGTCCGGGTCACGCTGTATGAAGGTCGCGGTGAATTCCAGCTCGTTGTAGAGCATATGGAAGAAGCGGGGAGTGGGGCGTTACAACGTGCTTATGAAGCCCTAAAACATCGGCTTGGGGAAGCAGGCTTGTTTGATGCTGCCCATAAAAAAGCGTTACCTGCTATGCCAACCACCATTGGAGTGGTGTCCTCACCTGATGGCGCGGCGGTACATGATATTTTAACTGTGTTGAAACGCCGTTTCCCTGCGGTGAGGGTGATTGTTTACCCTGTTGCAGTACAAGGTATTGGATCCGCAGCTCAACTAGCTGAGGCGATTGCGTTAGCAGACCGGCGACAAGAATGTGAGGTGTTGATTGTCGGCCGTGGTGGTGGTTCTTTAGAGGATTTGTGGAGCTTTAATGAGGAAGTCGTTGCTCAAGCCATTTTTGCCTGTGAATTGCCGATAATCAGTGCCGTGGGCCATGAGGTCGATTTCACTATCGCAGATTTTGTGGCCGATGTGCGGGCGGCAACACCCTCTGCAGCAGCCGAGTTAGCTGTGCCTGATGCGCAGCAATGGTTGCAACAGTTGCAAGGACATTGTCGGCGACTCAGCTTATTAATGACGCATTATTTGCATAATGAACAACGTCATTTACAACATTTACAACGTAGTTTGCCACAGCCTAAAGTTGTGATTCATCAGCAAATGCAGCGGCTAGATCGACTCGAGAAACAGCTGCATCAAGCTTGGCAACAAGGTATAAGGCAGTATTCTCAAACGCTGAATTATTGGTCAGTACGCTTAAAGCACCCACAAGCCACGATTGAAACCCAACGTTATAAAATCAATGTGCTACAAAATAGGCTACGACGGATCATTGGCCAACATCAGGACCAGGTGACACATCACTACCGGGATTTGAGTCAGCGTTTACAGTTTAAGTCGCCGTTGCCGGTCGTCAAACAACGACAATTGCAATTTGGGCAGCTGCAAACGCGATTGCATCATGCGATGGCGCAATCGATGCTGGTGAAACAAGTTTATTTTCAACAGCAGATCAGAACTTTATCGGCGGTAAGCCCATTAAATACCTTAGAGCGGGGCTACAGTATTACCACCGATAACAAAACGGGTGGTGTCGTGCGTCGTGCTGAATCGGTCAAGGTCGGACAATCGGTTCAAGTACAGTTACAGCAAGGGCAATTAATATGCAAAGTAGAGGAAACTAATCATGACTAAATGGGCGTTGGGTGGGCTGCTTTGGTTGATGAGTATGCCGTTATTTTCCAGTGCTTTACCCGAACAAGCGGCGATCCCCGGTGGAGTGGTGATTGTGGCAATATCGGCAGATAGTGCTGCAAAACCCAAAGTCACATATCGACAAAAGCAAGTTGCAGTAGTGCAATCTGATGGGCAATGGGTCGCGGTCGTCGGTGTCCCTTTAAACACCAAAATTGGTATGCAAAGATTGACCGTGCTGCAAAGTGGTCAAACCCATCGAGCCTTATTTGAAATTGTCGATAAAGCTTATCCGACGCAGCATATCACTATCACTGATAAACGTAAGGTTAACCCGACTAATTTGGATATGACGCGGATTAATAAAGAATCAGCTAGTATTCAAGCAGCGTTAAATCACTGGACCGACACAGCTGCACTGCCATTACCTTTCGCGTGGCCAATTGAAGGGCGGGTGAGTGGTTTATACGGTCGTCGTCGCGTGTTCAATGGCCTGCCACGTAGACCGCACAGCGGGATGGATATTGCCGCACCGATGGGTACGGAAATTCACGCACCCGCAGTAGGCATTGTGCGAGATACTGGAGATTACTTTTTTAACGGCAATACGGTGTTTATCGATCACGGCCAAGGATTAGTGACAATGTTTTGCCATATGGACAGAATTGATGTGCAAGCAGGACAGAGAGTTGGACGAGGCGAAGTGATAGGCACGGTCGGGATGACTGGCCGGGTGACCGGGCCTCATCTGCATTTAGGTGTCAGTTTGAATGATGTCAGGGTCGAGCCGAGGTTGTTTTTTCCTGAGCGGGAAGCGGTTGCTGGTGATGAAAAATAATCGGCAGGTGATAACTTCTTTGTAGCCTGTGGTTTGACTACCTAGCTAGCAGTGCGTGTTTGAAAACTAGCTTAGTTATTAACCAAAAAAGAGGGCCAGGTGACGTCTGGAATGCCCTTGATTTTGGGTTCGGCAAAGTAGAAACCTTGAATTTGGGTGATGCCTGCAGAGATTAACCATTTTAAATCTTGTTCGTTATCGACGCCTTCAACAATCACCTCAATGCCAAGACGCGATGTGACATAGGTGATGGCTCCGACGATGGCCTGACGAGGGCCATGCTCGGCGACACCGAGAACGATACTTCTATCAATTTTAAGCTTATGTGGTTGAAATTCAGCCAAGAGTGATAGACCAGCATATCCCGCCCCAAAATCATCTATCGCTATTCTCATCCCATGTGCGCGTATCAAATCGGCTACTTTATTAAACTCATCATGATTATCTATCGCTTCTTGTTCAGTGATCTCGATAATCACATTATCAGGGTTTAAGCCCAAATGCTGGGCATATTGGCTAATCATTTGCACAGAATCAGGATATTCTACTAAAGACAGTGGTAATAAGTTGAGTGACATCAACCCCTCATATTTCATTTCACTGAACATTTCAAGCGCTGTCCGTTTTGAGTCGACATCGAGCTTATGTAACTGAGGGGGCGTTAGTTTGCCAAAAAGTTCATAAGGTGAACTGCCATCGTCCCCGCGAATTAAAGCTTCGAGAGCGGTAATTTGCATTAGTTCAAGATCGACAATGGGTTGAAATGCAAAGTTATGAGCATAGTTTTGATGAAGCTGTAACTGTATAGCTTTGACTGGTCGTGGACTTTTTTTGCTTTTGATTAAGCTGTTTTGTTCAGTATTGAACCGCCATGCGCCGTCAATAAAAGCTTTTGCAATCAACCTTGACCTCGATACCGAGTCGCCCTCTTGGTATTGTTCCAAAATTTTAGCAAGACGTTCCGTTTCATCAATTATTTTGGCCATCGACTCAGGTCTTTTGGCAAGGAGTTGCATTGCCCATTGTTCATATTCGCGCTTTGGGATAGGCTCTTTTAGTAACGTCACTACATGACTATGCCGAGGATCGAGCTGTATCGATGACATTAATTTAGAGATAACGCTAAATCGCCCTTCAAGCACTTGTAGAAAGTGTTCACCATCGAAAATAAGTAGCCCGGTTATCCCTAATTGCTTATTCGCATTTTGAATGATGGATAGGAATTCGCCTATATTGGCGGCATCGAATTCTTTAGAGGCCTTACTTTTGTATACAAGCTGATATAACTGCACTTGAGTCACCTAGGTTAATCCTTTGCCACATTAAATAACCTATCTCAAAAGTCATTAAGCAATGAATTCAATACTTTGGGATAGAGAATAATATTAGAGCAACCCATACTTTTCATTATCCACTAGTTACTCGCCTAGATTTAAAATTGTCTGCTTAATTGATTAAAAGCACAAATTTTTGTTTAACCTCAACCCGATCGATTGATTTTGACTCCGCATTTCAGTATCCACAGAGATACGCAGTAAGTTGCCATAGATTATGGTGAAATAGACCATAAGCAAACTATTTCTCTGCCATGGACTGACTCATAACCATCCCCTTCCAATTTCCTGGTAGCTGCGGGGCAGGAGCACGGTTTTTCTGCATCAGAGAAGAATAGCTTTGTGGTGGCCGCTTTCCTTCCTGGAGAAAGGTTCAAGCCTCAACATTTGATAGGGGCAACTTATTCACTGAGTGTTGCTGCTGATTTTTGAGCAAGCATCTGGTCGGATGAGAAGAAACAAACGTTATTTTCTCCAGCGCTTTTGGCAACATACATTGCTCTATCGGCATGATTGATTAAATCAATGGAGGTGAGCCCGTCGTCGGGGAATATGCTAATACCAATAGATGTGCCTATCTGGAGTGCTTCACCGAAGATCTCGACAGGCTTATTCAGTGAGCTGATAATCCGGTTAACCACATGGGTTATTTCATCTTTGCCTTTTGGCGCATTGAGGATAAAGATGAATTCATCACCGCCAACACGGGCAACGGTATCAGATTTTCTGACTTGTGCTAACAGTCTTTTCGCGACCTCTTTTAACACATCATCGCCGGCCTTATGCCCAAACTGGTCGTTGATGGCCTTGAAGCCATCGAGGTCGATAAACATCAACGCTAGATTGCATCGTTGACGTTCATAGTTGATGATTCTTTGGTCTAGCCGTTCCATCAATAAGGTGCGATTTGGCAAGTTTGTCAAGGCATCATGAAAAGCCATATGCTTTATCTTTTCATCATTACGCCAAAGTTCTGTGATGTCATTAAATATTGAGATGTAGCGAATAGGCTCGTCATCTTGGTTACGAATCATTCTGATGGACATACGTTCTAAGTAAAGTGTCCCATCTTTACGACGGTTCCAAATTTCGCCACTCCATTCACTTTTCGTTTTGATTTCGCGCCACACGGAGGCATAGAATGCTTTGCTGTAACGATTAGATTGCAGAATACGAGGTGGGCTCCCGACTACTTCTGTAGCGGCATAACCCGTTATCTTGGTGAAGGCAGGGTTCACTGACAAAATAATGCCATCAACATCAGTGATCAGGACGCCATCGCTCATATTGTCGAAAACGCAGGCGGCTAATTGGAGTTCGGCCGCGGTCTCTTTTAAGTCAGTCACTTCGTTGGCGAGGATTGAAAACCCCCTGACAGTACCATCGTCATCGATATCGGGAATGTAGTTGCCGATAATGTGACCAATTTCTCCATTCACTTTGGTCAAAGTCCGTTCAAAGCGTTGCTGCTCACCGGCCAAGACTTTACGAATATGAGGTTCATTTAAAGTAAATAATTGTTCGCCAGCTAGCTCTTGGAACGAGAGACCGATAATCTCTGAAGGGGGCTTATCGAACCATTGACTGTAGACATTATTAGCGAAACGGCAACGTAAATTCCTATCCCAATAACCGATCATATTCGGCATATCATGAATGATTGATTTGAGTTCCTGTGCTGAAATTTCGTTACGCATCACACATTAGTTCCCTTGATATCAATCCGTTGTCGTTAGGTAAATTCGCCGAAATAAAAGTTCAGCAATATGGTAGAAGTCTATATAAATATATAGCAAAGCTAGATTAACCCAGTTGGTCTTCGGTTGAGAATAGTCAAATTGTATTTAACGTGGCTAGATGGCAGTGTAGTTAAAATACAAGCTAGTCGATACTTAAAGTCTAAAATCACGGCCCAAATAGACACTCAGCACTTTTTTATCGGCCAATATTTCTACGGGAGTCCCTTTTGCGATGACTTCACCGTCGTTGAAAATATAAGCGCGTTCGCAGACATTCAAGGTTTCTCGCACATTATGGTCGGTGATTAAAATACCAATCCCACGCTCTGCTAGTGATTTGATAATGATTTGAATATCCAATACAGAAATCGGGTCGACTCCAGCAAAAGGTTCGTCAAGTAAAATAAACTTGGGATCCATAGCCAACGCTCTGGCTATCTCGACGCGGCGGCGTTCACCGCCAGATAATGCCATGCCTATCGACTTACGGATATGGGTAATATTGAAATCGTTGAGCAGTTTTTCTAGCAGTGTGCTTTTGTCAATTTCGTTTAAATCGTCACGGGTTTCGATAATGGCATAAATATTATCTTCTACACTTAGTTTACGGAATATCGAGGCTTCTTGAGGCAAATAGCCGATGCCGAGTTGGGCGCGGTGATGGATAGGTTGGCGAGATAATTCTTGCCGATCAAGATAGATAGTGCCGTGATCGACTGGGATGAGGCCAACAATCATATAAAAGCTGGTAGTTTTACCCGCCCCATTAGGCCCTAAGAGGCCGACAATCTCGCCACTGTTAACATCGAGTGAGATATTACTAACAACTTGGCGGCCATCGAAACTTTTCGATAGCTGCTGGGCAGATAAGGTACTCATAGCGGCTTGGCGACTCTTTGTTCAGTTAGAAGTTAGTGGGTGAAACATAGCTACGGTGGATCCAGCCGATCACGACTTGTTGATTGGCTTCGCCTCGCACTTGTAGCCAATCATTTTGCTCGGTTAAGACGATCAAATCACTATTGTTTTCAAAGGTAGCAATCTTATCGTATTGTTTGCCTGGGCCCGTTCTAACGTTGAGTCGAGTGATGTTCCGAGTCGTCGGGTAGCCGCTGTCTTGAGCTGTATCAGCCGTGTGTGCCGTGCTCGCATTAGCTTCGTTGGATGACAGACTTGGTTTGGTTGTTGCCTTGTTGGGCTTGTTCGTCACTTTTTGGGTGTTGGGGTTGATAATAATGTGTACCCGACCTGGTGTAGTCTCGGTTTTATTGCCGATTGTGACAGGTCTGGCATTGGCATTAACGATATTACGCTTAATATCATATTCGATACGATTGCCGCTAAACTCATCGCCTGATTGATCGATATGGCCTTGACCGAGCAGGTAAATTTTTTCTGCCGCAGCGTGATATTCCATCTGCAGTGCACGGGCTTTAACGGGGGGGTCACCGACTTTTTGAACCTGTTGGTATTTAGCCAGTTTGCCTTGGGCAATGACTTTGGTAAGTTGCTTTTGGTCATCATAATAAAAAGTGATGATATCGCCGTCGATGCGCAGTGTACCTTGCGTTAGTACGGCACGCCCTTTATATTGGGTGACTCCCGTTTTATCATCTAATTGCGCGTGGTCGGCCTCAATATTAATTGGCTTATTGCGATCGCTTGGCAGCGCCACTGCCAAAGCAGGTAGCAAGGCAATTAGGCTGATAAGCAGTTTACTTTTGCGGTGGTGCATCATATTGTCCTTTGACCCTAGAGTGCAGATTAATGGTTTTTTCATCAAGTGTAGCATGCAGTCCAATGGCGTTGGTTTCGCCATAAGGTGAAATCATTTTGACGGCCGCATCGGTATAGGCAATCTGTTTGATCGTATCTAAATTAAGCTTGGTCGTATGTAGCGCGACTTCATCATTATCTTTACGGGTGATGACGACATTGTCCAATAATAAAATATTATCGCCCTTGCCATGTGTTTCACCCCGCTCTGATGTGAGCACCCAAGTGTCTTTTTGAGCTTGGATAAATTGTGCGATAGGACGGGTAATTTTAGTACTATCATCATCGGGATAGTGAGCCATGCCTTGCCCTTTGATGACGCGAGCGGGCTGACCATTCTCATCCATGATAGTCATGGTGAAGTTTGTCATCGCATAATCGCTAGCTTCATTGTAGGCTGACGGCTCATTGCTTGCTTCTATAGCCTTTTCGGTTTTACCAAGTACAAACCATAAGACTAGGCCGGCCAAGAAGACCAGCAGCACTTTGTTGAGAGCAGACAATTTAGAAATGGCGTTCAATTTGATCCTGCAGGGTACCCTGTCCTTTCATAATCAGTTCACACACTTCGCGTGCTGCGCCCTTACCGCCTTTGGCCTCTGTCACCCAGTGTGCTTTTTCTTTGACGATGGGATCGGCATCTCGGACAGCGATAGCCAGACCGACGCGACTCATAATGGCTAAATCAACCCAATCATCGCCGACATAAGCACATTGTTCTGGTTTGATGTTTAATTGTTCAATCATTTGTTCAAAGGCCGGGAGTTTGACCTTTTGACCTTGATAGACGTAGCTGATACCTAAGCTGGTCATGCGATGTTCGACGACTCTTGATGTGCGTCCAGTGATGATACCGACTTCAACGCCGGTATATTGCAATAATTTCATACCGTGACCATCACGAGAATGAAAAGCTTTATATTCTTCGCCATCATCACCAATGATGATGCTGCCATCGGTTAAAACGCCGTCGACATCAAAAATGACTAACTTTATTTCTTTGGTTCGGTCGAGAATAGCTTGCATTAGGGGACCCTTTAGACAACGCCGGCACGTAATAAATCATGCATATTAATAGCGCCAATTAGTTTTTTATCGTCATCAATAATGAGTAAGGCATTAATTTTGTGACGTTGCATCAGTTCTAGAATTTCAGCGGCTAGCATATTAAAGTGGCCGGTTTTACAGTGCGTCGTCATGACTTTCGCAATAGGGGTAATGTGAACATCGACAGTTTGAGCGAGTACCCGGCGTAGATCGCCATCCGTAAAAACCCCCACAATATCCCCAGCATCGGAGCAAACCGCGGTCATACCAAGCCCTTTGTTGCTCATTTCGACTAAGGCATCACTGATTAAGGCACGTTCACTTACGCGCGGAATACTGTCATCAGTATGCATAATATCACTGACTCGTAACAACAGACGTCGTCCTAAGTTGCCTCCTGGGTGGGATAGGGCAAAATCTTCTGCTGTGAAGCCACGAGCTTCAAGTAATGCGATAGCGAGGGCATCCCCCATGACCAACGCGGCGGTTGTACTGGAGGTGGGCGCTAAGCCAAGTGGACAAGCTTCTTTAGCAACGCTGGTATCTATGTGAGCATCTGCACTTTTAGCTAAGGTTGAATGTGGTCTGCCTGTCAATGCAATAAGCGGTACGGCTAGCCGTTTAATGAGCGGTAAAATCGTCAATATCTCACTGGTTTCACCCGAATTTGACAGCGCAAGTACAACATCTTGTGGCGTGATCATACCCATATCGCCGTGGCTGGCCTCGCCGGGATGAACAAAAAAGGCAGGACTGCCAGTACTGGCAAAGGTCGCTGCAATTTTATTACCAATATGGCCTGACTTTCCCATGCCAATCACAATGATCCGACCTGAGCAGTTGAGCAAAAGTTGGCAGGCGAGAACGAAGGTATCGTCTATACGAGCCCGTAAAGCGCTGATGGCTTCGAGCTCGGTATTGACGACGGCAAGGCCTAAGGTTTTTAGTTTTTGGCTGTCAGTTGGACTCAAGCTGTTATTCCTACCGTACTTTGATAAGCGAGTAGACTATTATAGGTGACGTAGACAAGCAACATTATCAAACCTGCAAGCCGCCCGATTTTGCCATCTTTACCAAAGCGTGCAAAGAGAAACAGCAAGATAAAGAGTAATACCATAGCGACAAAATCTCGTTGTAAAACGGCATCTTCAGTCTCAGATGGCATAATTAAGCCCGGCATGGCTAAGACAGCCAAAATATTAAAGACATTGGACCCTAGCACGTTGCCAATAGCAATATCGTGCTCATTTTTTAATGCCGATATCACCGATGCAGCGAGTTCTGGCAGGCTAGTGCCGATGGCAACAATCGTCAAGCCAATAATGAGCTCGCTGACGCCTAATAGCGTAGCAACGCCAGTTGCACCCCAGACTAAGGCTTTTGAGCCAATCAGTAAACTGGTTAGACCAATGACAAAACTGAAGATCGACTGTTGAGTGGTCATGCTGGGTTGTGCGTATTCGCTTTCAAATTCTTGTTCTAAAGGGTCGTCTCTGGTGCTGCGCATCGCGATATAAGCCATACCAAAAAGCGTCAAGATGAATCCTGCAAATAAGATAATACCGTCGCTAAAGCCTAAATGTTGATCCCACAGTAAGCACAGGGCCAGTGCCATCACCGTCGCCAACATAGGGAATTCGCGTTTTAGAGTGGCTGAGTTCACGGTCAAGGGAGTGATCAGAATCGTAATGCCTAAGACCATACCAATATTAGCGATATTGGACCCAATAGCATTACCAATACCTAAGGCGGGCGCACCATCAATAGCCGCTAACGCAGACACTAACATTTCTGGCGCTGAAGTGCCGAAGCCGACAATCGTTAAGCCGATAACCAGGGGGGAAACGCCGAAGTTTCTGGCGATATTGGCGGCACCATCAACAAAGCGGTCAGCACCCCAAATCAGGACAGCAAAACCAATAATAATGGCGATAATATAATAAATCGTTAGCATGAATGTGAACTATGGTTTGAAATAAAAGAGCCGGACGTTAAGCCCGGCTCTTTATATTATAGATTGGTGGGCGCTGATTGTCCCACTATTCGCCTAATCTTCGAAGACGTCAAAGTCTTCTGGGGGATTACCATCATGCACCAAATTTAGGCGACGTTGTAGGTAGGCATCACGGACGAAAACGTATTCATCAAAAGCGGCTTCATCGACGACTTTTTCAGCACTGAGTAATCCGGCTCGAGTATCTACAACCTTGGTAATCACAAAGGGGTTACGTGCAGCAGGGCCTGTAACATAGGTGACAGGATCTGTGTAGTAATCACCCACGAGACCGACGGCGTCACGAGCACCACTGGGTCCTAATAAAGGTAAGACGATGTAAGGCCCTGTACCGACGCCCCAAGCACCTAAAGTTTGGCCAAAATCTTCATTGTTTTTCTTGTACCCTAAGTCGGAAGCCACGTCCATAAAGCCGATGACACCGATAGTGCTATTAATGGCGAAACGGCTGGTGTCGTGAAAAGCTTGTATGAACTTGAACTGCAGGACGTCATTGACGACGACTGTGATGTCATCAAGGTTAGAGAAAAAATTGCTAACGCCTTTATTTAGCGGCGAGGGCATAATGAAATCGTAACTTTGGGCAACAGGTTTTAAAATCGCGCTATCTACTTTATCGTTAAAGGAATACATCACACGGTTATACCCTTCTAATGGGTCATTTACATCGCTTTGATGTTGTGTTGTCGCACACCCCGTTAAAACCAGTGTGGTCGCTGCCAAGCCCATTTTGAAAAATGCGGTGACTCTACTCACGTTTTTCTTATCCCTGTCTTATGTAAATGAAATATCACGGGATAATCGCATGAGGAGTGCGCTATTATCAAGTCGAAGCGGTAAATAATGCCCGAAAATGGGAAGTGTGTTGCATATTTACCGACTTTAAGCAGACCACTTGAGAAACTCAGGATCGAGAATGGAGTGCTTTGGGCAGCATGCGCGCCCATGCCTGAGATGACCTGCGAAGACAGTACTGACCTTGGTCCAACTGGTTTGTTGTGCATAATCAATGCAAGCAGCAGAATTGAGTTGTAGCGCTTTCCGGATGGCGATTTTGAGATTAGGGTGTAAAGCACCCGTTAGACCTTCCTGAATAATATCTTTTGGGCCGGTGACCGGATAGGCTGCGACGGGAAGTCCACAAGCCATGGCTTCTAAGATGACCAAGCCAAAGGTATCGGTTTTACTCGGGAAAACAAAAACATCACCACTACTGACCCAAGAGGCAAGGTCTGTTCCTGATTTGCTACCAGTAAAAACAGCATTTGGGTAGCGTGATTTTAGCATGTCCAAATCCGGTCCATCGCCAATTACTAATTTGGTGCCGGGCATATCAAGGGACAAGAAGGCTTCGATGTTTTTCTCGACTGCAATTCGGCCCATGTACACCATAATGGGTTCAGGATAATCCAGTTGTTGAGGTTGGTTGGGGGTGAATATCGCGGTATCCACGCCGCGTCCCCAGACTTTGACGTGGCGGAAACCATGGTCGTCGAGTCTTTTTTTCTGCGATGCTGTCGGCACCAAAGTCGAGATGGCTTTACTGTGGAACCTGCGGAACCAAGCGTAACTTAAGCTGAGCGGAATTGGCAGTCTTAAACGTAAATACTCTGGAAATTGTGTGTGATATGAGGTGGTGAAACTGATATTGTTTTTTAAGCACCAGCGCCGCGCGGCTATGCCAAGAGGGCCTTCCGTTGCGATATGAATGGCATCTGGATCGATGGTTTCGAGATCACGAGTTAACTTCTTAGCTGGGAAGATTGCCAACCTGATTGAGCTGTAGCCTGGGCAAGGTATTGTGCGGTGGCCGATGTGGGAGAAGATAGTCACCTGGTGACCGAGCTTACGTAGCTCTGCTGTTGTCGCCTTTAGTGTTCTCACGACACCATTGATTTGCGGTTCCCATGCATCGGTAATAATCGCTATTTTCATCTTATGCCACCTTGAGTTGAGGAATTTTATCGGCTTGTGTCCAGTTGATGATTTCCATTTGACCATCGGGGTGTTCGACTAGCGCGGTACAGCTCTCTACCCAATCGCCACAGTTGTAGTAATCAATGCCATTGATGTTGCTGATTTCAGCGCGGTGAATATGGCCACACACAACACCAGAGACCCCACTGTCTTGTGCTTCTTGTGCAACGGCTTCTTCAAAATTACTAATGTATTGCACCGCATTTTTGACTTTATGTTTTAAAAAAGCAGCTAAGGACCAATAAGAAAATCCCAGTTTTCGTCGGCAGAAGTTGACCCAACTATTCGCTTTTAATAGATAGTCATAGAGACGACTACCGACTTTGGCTAACATGGGAGAACAGGCGACAACGCCGTCAAAACGATCACCATGGAGGATAAGTAATTTTCTATCATCGGCTGTGGTGTGGATGGTCTCATGGCGGATTTCTACGTTGCCAAAGACAGCGCGATCAAAGTCCCTGAGCACTTCGTCGTGGTTACCGGGGATATAAATGACTTTGGTATTATGTTTCGCTTTACCGAGTATGGTGCGAATGACATTGTTGTGCGCTTGTGGCCAAAACATGCGTTTTTTCATTTCCCAGACATCGATAATATCGCCAACGAGGTAGAGATAATCACATTCGACATGGTGAAGAAAATCTAATAAGAAATCAGCACTGCAACCGTGAAAGCCGAGGTGAACATCCGAAATCCAGACTGTACGTACTTTCATCTTGCTTCTTGCTCTAAGGTTTGTTTGCATTGTGCACCCTTTGCTTAGTATTGTGAGCACACCTTATAAAAACAATATTGCAAGGATATGAAGAATTTATGTCAGTATTGTGACTGGTCGCGGGTCATCGAAACGGGCTTGACGTATAATCGTGTAATTTAAAAATCAGTGGTGCTATCTAGTATGAATAATCCTTTGTTAGACAATACAAATTTGCCGGCATTTTCTAAAATCTTACCCGAGCATGTCGAACCCGCTGTGAACACGGTTTTACAACAAGCGAAGCAAACTGTGGTTGATTTATTGTCAACAATGGCAACGCCGACATGGCAATCCTTAGTGATACCGATGGAAGAACTCGATGCCAGTATCCACCAAGTTTGGTCGCCGGTGAGCCACTTGAATTCGGTGATGAACTCAGATGACTTACGGGTTGCTTACAATGCATGTTTGCCGAAGTTAAGCGAATTTGGCACCGAAATGGGTCAAAATGAGGGCTTATATAAGGCGTATAAAGCAATAGCCGATAGTGAGCAATATCAGACATTGGATGTGGCCCAGAAAAAAGTGATTGATAATGCCTTACGCGATTTTCGCCTGTCGGGTATTGAATTATCACAGTCTGATCGTGACAAGTTTAAAACCATTTCTCAATCATTGACCGAGTTAACCGCTAAGTTTGAAGAAAATGTCATGGATGCAACGCAAGCATGGCAAAAATTGATTACCGATGAAGCGTTATTGTCGGGTCTACCTGAATCAGCGAAAGCGATGGCGGCTCAAACAGCACAGCGCCAAGATAAAGCCGGTTGGTTATTCACGTTGGATTTCCCTTCTTATCTGCCGGTGATGACCTATGCCGATAATCGTGAATTACGCGAAGAAATGTATACGGCTTTTGCTACTCGGGCATCCGATCAAGGACCGAATGCAACACAGTGGGATAACACGCCGATTATCGCCGAGATTTTATCTTTGCGCCACCAATTAGCGAATCTGATTGGCTATGCTAATCATGCAGAACGTTCGTTGGCGACCAAAATGGCGCAATCTCCCCAGCAAGTTTTAGATTTCTTGAATGATTTGGCAGCACGGTCGAAGCCTATCGCTCAAAAAGAGTTTGCAGAACTACAGGCGTTTGCCAAAGATAGCGCTGATATGTCATCGCTTGAAGCATGGGATATTACTTATTTCGCTGAAAAATTACGCCAGCAACGTTATGCGATCTCGCAGGAAGAAGTGAAATTATATTTTCCTGAAAATAAAGTTGTATCGGGCTTATTTGCTGTGGTGAACCGGCTTTATGGTTTGACGATTACAGAACGTCATGATGTCGATGTCTGGCACCCGTCTGTGCGATTTTTTGATATTTTTGATGCCGAGGGTGGGTTGCGAGGTCAATTTTATCTAGATCTTTACGCGCGGAGCCATAAGCGCGGAGGGGCATGGATGGATGAGTGTTTAGTTCATCGTCAAACGGCCGTGGGCTTGCAAACACCGGTGGCATATTTGACTTGTAATTTCTCAGAACCATTGGGGGATAAACCTGCCTTGTTTACCCATGATGAAGTGACTACGTTATTCCATGAGTTTGGTCATGGTTTACACCATATGCTGACTAAAATTCATTATGCTGGTGTGTCGGGTATTAATGGCGTGCCATGGGATGCGGTGGAGTTACCGAGCCAGTTTATGGAAAATTGGTGCTGGGAGCGTGAAGCACTTGATTTAATTTCGGGTCACTATGAAACTGGCGAAGCGTTGCCGGAAGCATTGTTCAATAAAATGATAGCGGCGCGTAATTTTCAATCGGCGATGATGATGATTCGTCAATTGGAGTTTTCATTGTTTGATTTCCGCCTACACTTAGAATACGACCCTGAACAAACAGCACAAGCTGAGAAGGTATTGGCGCAAGTACGTGAGCAAGTCTCTGTGGTCAGCCCCCCGGCATTTAATCGCTTTGCCCATAGTTTTTCGCATATATTTGCGGGTGGCTATGCGGCAGGTTATTACAGTTACAAATGGGCTGAAGTGTTATCTGCTGATGCCTTTTCTAAATTTGAAGAAAACGGCATTTTTGATCGTCAAACGGGGATTGAGTTTCTAGAAGCGATTTTAGAGCAGGGCGGTTCGCGTGAACCGATGGATTTATTTATCGAATTCCGCGGTCGCGTGCCGGCGATAGATGCACTGTTACGCCATAGTGGCATTGCTGCCTAGTAGTTGAGCATACTTTATGAAATATAGTGACCTCCGTGATTTTATTGCCAATTTAGAACAAAGAGGGGAATTGAAACGCATCCGTGTTGAAGTTGACCCGGTGTTAGAAATGACCGAAATCTGCGATCGGGTATTGCGAGCGGGTGGGCCGGCATTATTATTTGAAAACCCGAAAGGGAGTTCTATCCCTGTATTAGCCAACCTGTTCGGTACGCCTAAACGTGTGGCGTTAGGGATGGGGGAAGAGTCGGTCGATGCCTTAAGAGAAGTGGGACGCTTACTGGCCTTTTTAAAAGAACCCGAACCCCCTTCGGGGATGAAAGATGCTTGGCAGAAGATGCCGATCTTTAAACAAGTACTCAATATGGCGCCAAAAGTGATCAAGTCGGCTGCTTGTCAAGCGCAAGTGATTGAGAAAGCGGATATTGACCTAAGTCAATACCCGATACAACTCTGTTGGCCTGAAGATGCCGCACCTTTGATTACGTGGGGACTGGTGGTGACGAAGGGGCCGCATAAGTCTCGACAAAATATGGGGATTTATCGTCAACAAGTGATTGGTAAAAACCGGGTTATTATGCGTTGGTTATCCCATCGTGGTGGTGCATTAGACTTTAAAGAGTGGCAGCAAACGCACCCGGGTGAGCCGTTTCCTGTCAGTGTGGTATTGGGATGTGATCCGGCGACTATTTTAGCTGCCGTGACGCCGATTCCAGATAGTTTGTCTGAATATGCCTTTGCGGGTTTATTGCGCGGTTCTAAAACCGAATTGGTCAAATGCGTCAGTAATGACTTGCAAGTGCCGGCAAGTGCGGAGATTATCTTAGAAGGCTTCATCTATCCAGATGATATGGCGGATGAAGGACCTTACGGTGATCACACGGGTTATTACAATGAAGTCGACAGTTTCCCAGTATTCACTATAGAACGTATTACACAACGCCAAGATCCAATTTATCACAGCACCTATACCGGACGACCACCAGATGAACCCGCTGTTTTGGGGGTGGCTTTGAATGAAGTTTTTGTGCCGATATTACAAAAACAATTTCCGGAGATCAGTGATTTTTATTTGCCACCAGAAGGCTGCTCTTATCGGATGGCGATTGTGAGTATGAAAAAGCAATACCCAGGCCACGCTAAACGCGTCATGATGGGGGTTTGGTCATTTTTGCGCCAGTTTATGTACACTAAATTTGTCATCGTGGTGGACGATGATGTCGATGTACGTG
This sequence comes from Piscirickettsiaceae bacterium, assembly GCA_024685995.1. GTDB lineage: Bacteria > Pseudomonadota > Gammaproteobacteria > Nitrosococcales > Methylophagaceae. The sequence continues at coordinate 34,940 of JAIBDY010000014.1, forward strand.
ATTGGCAAGATGTCATTTGGGCCATTACGACTCGAATGGATCCTATTAGGGACACCACGCTGGTGGATAATACGCCGATTGACTATCTTGATTTTGCTTCTCCGGTATCAGGCTTAGGCTCAAAAATGGGCTTAGACGCCACCAATAAGCAACCAGGAGAAACTTCCAGAGAATGGGGCCGCCCGATCGAACGTGACCCGAGCGTTGTTGAGCGAATTGATGCAATTTGGGACTTACTTGACATAGCGTAGAAATAATTTGTTTTACAATAGCTTAAAATGATGAAGGATCATTGATGCGTAAAGGTGAATAGCTGAGTTAAGGGATATGCCTTGGAAAGGTTGACGGTTTCACAAAGAGTTTATTTAACGCGGGTTAAGCTATTTTTTGGCCATGCTGGCGGAAATGTTGCTGCTATTCTCTTTGGTGCGGTACTGATCTTGCTCGTACTCAATGCTGCCCAAGTGGCAGTATACAAAATGGCTATCTGGTTTACGGTGATGATGATATTTTTTGCCGGCCTGTTGTACTTAGAGTCTCAGTTTAAACGCATCACATTAACGATTGATAATGCAAAACACTGGCTGTTATTGCGAGCCTCTTTAGGGTTATTACTCAGTGCGATGTATGGCCTCGCGCCTTTTTTAATGCCCGAGACGGTGGCGCTTAAAGATGAAATGTTGATGTTTATTATTTTATCTTCTTTGATGACCATTGCCTGTACAAGCTACTCGATTATGCCGATGTATTATGTTGCCATGAATGCCGTGACGATGGTGCCGTTAACTTTTTATTTTTCAAGTTCGCCTACCATGATGCACCAAGTCATGATGATAACCGCGATAATTTGGCAGCTTGTGGTGTTAAAAAATGCGTGGGCAGTGTCGAAAACGACCATTGGAGCGGCGTATCTGACCGAAGAATTACAAGATGAAATGGCGCAACATTTGGAGACTAAGAATCAGCTGGAAAAAATGGCGGGACAAGATAGCCTGACGGAGTTACCTAATCGACGCTCTCTCATAGAGCGCTTGACAATGATGGTCGCAGAAGCGAAGCGTTATCATAACGATATTGTAGTGATGTTTATTGATATCGATGATTTTAAACATATCAATGATAATTACGGCCATGCAGCGGGGGATTTATTATTGCAAGAGATTGCGAGTCGTTTAAGAGGCTTAATCAGAGCGTCAGATATGGTTGCGCGCTTTGGTGGCGATGAGTTTGTTTTTGCCTCAGCCAATACCTTGCCGGATGGGCTTGTCGAACGCATTTTACAGGCGATGGCCGAGCCGTTCGTATTGCCCACTGGCGATGCTATCTCAACATATGGATCGATTGGTATCGCACGATACCCCGAGAATGGGGATAGCCCAAGTAGCCTGATTATGGCTGCGGATGAAGCAATGTATCAAGTCAAGACAACCGGCAAAAGTGGTTTTGCTTTTAGTAATAAACAAGCAGCCTAAAGTTAATTTGATTAAAGCTAGCTGAAATGGAGGCAGGACAATGAGATTATTACATACGATGTTACGTGTGGGCGATTTAGCTAAGTCATTGGCGTTCTATACCGACGTGTTGGGGATGACATTACTCCGTCAAGAAGATTTTCCCGATGGTAAGTTTAGTTTGGCTTTTGTCGGTTATGGCGATGAAGAGAATAACACGGTGTTGGAGCTCACTCATAATTGGGATACAGATAAATATGATCTCGGGGATGGCTATGGGCATATTGCGCTTGCTGTCGATAATGCGGCAATGGCTTGTGAAAAAATCAGGCAGCGCGGTGGTAAAGTTGTTCGTGAAGCCGGGCCAATGATGCATGGCACGGTCGTGATCGCGTTTGTAGAAGATCCTGACGGCTACAAAATCGAGTTAATTGAGCGTGATTAACTCAGTTGGCGCTTTCATTATTTTGTGTAGTTGTTGATCGTGACGTTTGCCTAATAACAGCAAGCTCAATATGGCACCAACTAAGGCATAAGCCATGTCAGATTGGGTGTCCCAAATATACCCTTGAGTGCCTAAAAAGGCGTGTGCGCCCTGACCACTGATGATGGCGACACCCCATTCAATTAATTCATAGAATGCACTGAAAGCGAGGCAGAAACAGACAATGAAAAATGCTCGCCACACCACATCATTGATGACTTGCTTTCTGATAAGAACCTCACGTGTGATCAAGGCCGGCACAAAACCTTGTGCGAAGTGGCCGAGTTTATCGTAATTATTGCGGCTCGACCCCATAAGTTCTTGTAGATCATTAAATAATGGAACGTGGGCGTAAGTGTAATGGCCACCGACCATTAAAATGACGCAATGGATTAAAATTAGGCTATAGACAATAGGGGTTAAGGGAAAGCTTTTATAGGTCGCGATAATAACAATCAGGCCAATAACTGCCGGGGCAACTTCTAACAACCATGTGAGACGATCAAGAGGATCAATTGCAGACCAAATAAAGACACTGAAAAATGTAGTGAACCAAAAGAGTCTTTTCATGTGTCGTCGAGATGCTTAGCAAGCGATGATGTCTTCGCTACAAGCCATCAGTATTTTTTTCAACCCAACGCTCGCCGTCTGTTCGGCTTTCTTTTTTCCAGAAAGGTGCACGATGTTTGAGTTCTTCTATTAACCAGCTACAGGCGTCTAGACTTGCTCTGCGATGGGCTGACCAACAAGCAATCAACATAATCGGTTCGGTGGGCTTAATCTCGCCGACGCGATGCATAATAAGGACGTCTAATAAGTCCCATTGTGTTTTAGCCTCATCAATCAATTTATCAAGATAATGTTGCGTCATGGCGGGATAATGTTCCAGCGTCATAGCGGTGACATCGGCATTGTCATTAAAGTCACGCATCGTGCCGATAAAGGTGGCTGTTGCGCCGAATTGTTGGGCAAAGGTGGCACTTTGTTGGTGATCAGAAATCGCTAACCAAGGATTAAAAGGCTGTTCTAAAATGTAGCTAGCCATGGTTTAGCCGCCGGTTACTGGTGGAAAAAAAGCCACTTCATCGCCATCTTGTACTGCACTATCAAATTGTGCATATTCAAGATTAATTGCAACTAAGACATTGTCTGGCCGATCGGCATGATCCGTTGTAATATCCCAGACTTCACCAGCTGTCGCGGCGTTGTCGATGGTATGGTCGTCGAGGTTGAGTCTTTCTTTTAGGCTAGCGAAAAATTTAACTTGTATGCTCATGATATGTTTTTCGGTCGAATAATGAAGATAGCCTTATTGTACCTCCGAAAAAGGTTTTTGTTTACGAAATCTGGTAAATCAGCTGTTAGGACAAGCTGCTTAAGGTAGAATAGCGGCTTAGTCAAAAGCGACTTTAGTTGAATAGGTATAGATTTAATTAGGGCGTTTTTAAGGTGAAAATTTTGGAGTTGAAAATGTCAGATTTAACGCACTTTAATCAAGCTGGTGAAGCCCATATGGTGGATGTTGGCGCTAAAGAAGTGACAAAACGCGTTGCCGTGGCGGAAGGGCAGATTAATATGCTTGAGAGTACCCTAGCCTTGATTAAGCAAGGCGGCCATAAAAAAGGTGATGTATTGGGTATTGCTCGGATCGCGGGTATTATGGCGGCGAAAAAAACGTCTGATTTAATTCCATTATGCCACCCCTTAGCGCTGACAAAAGTGACGTTGGATTTTACTATTTTAGAGGACGAGGTCGCAGTACAATGCCGCGCCCAAGTTGAAACCAGTGGTCAAACTGGCGTTGAAATGGAAGCATTAACTGCTGTTCAAGTCGGCTTATTAACAATATATGACATGTGTAAAGCCGTTGATCGTGGCATGATTATGTTAGATATCCGCTTGCTTGAAAAAATGGGTGGTAAGTCGGGTCATTGGGTTCGCGAACTTTAGGCGAAAATACGGTCAAAACTGACGGTTTTCCCTGATAGCGTGGTTTGGTAGCCACGGGTACTTTCTAGGGTGTTTTTGAATGACTCACTCTGTAGTAAAGTTGTGATTTGGCTTACACGCTTATCTGTCATAATCGCATTGGGAATGGCTAGACAATAGTGTTCCCAGACCAATGGAATAAAGTTAAGTTTGAACTTTTCAGCCATCGGCGCGATGCCAAAACCAATATCGACTGCGCCGCTGGCGACTAAGGCCGCGACGGCGAGGTGGGTAAACTCCTCATGGTCATAACCATTGATTTGGGTTGGTTTGATATTTTCGGATGCAATTAATTGATCAAATAATAAACGTGTTCCTGAGTCTGATTGGCGGTTGATAAACCTCAACTGGTTATTCTTTAACGCTTGAACCGAGCTAATATCATGTTCACTATCAGCGCGATACATTAAACCTTGATTTCTTTTGACGACATAGATCAGAGTATGCGTTTTGGGGTTTAATAATGCTAAATATTGCGGCAATAGCGCAGTAGAAAGCGGCCCGATGGGAATGTGAAATCCTGCAATGTCACAGTGTTTATTTTGCAATGCGCGTAAGCTTTCCAAACTACCATGAAAATGCAAGTCGAGTTTAAAGTCTAATTGTTGGTTAATTAGCTGACGTAAGGTACTGACGGCTAAGCCGTGGCTTGCAAAAATATTAAGTGACAGGTCATGGTTTTCAGTTAATAGGGCACTAAGATCACGTTTGCATTCCGTCGCAAAATTATCAAGTCCTGGTGAAAACTTGGCATTAAGTTGGGTATTGGCATTGAGTAATTTTTCACCTACTGGTGATAAATGTGCTCCTCGACCCGGCTCGAGGATGACCAATGTGTCGAGTTGTTGTTGCCACTTATTTAATAACCCCCACGCATAACGATAGGAAACCTGCGCGTGCTCGGCGGCGCTTTTTAAAGAGCCTTTTTGCTGAATCAACGCGAGTAGTTCAAACAAAATGGGCTCTATCGGTTGTTGATCGTCATCGCCGAATAACCAGTTGATGTGATATTTTATATTCATAATATGCATATCTAATCATATTTATTATTTAAATACTAGCAGTTAGAATGGTCATCTATCTAGATTATATATGTATGTTGGTGCATATATTTATGGTTTCAGTTTGTATTTTAAATTCTATTAAATGGTTATAAATAAGGGTATACCTATGCAGTTATTCATCAAATCGGGCGTGGTTGCGTTAATAGCATCACAATTTCTTGTTTCTTCGGCGCTAGCAGGAACCGAAATTGAAACCTTGATTGAAATGCTGCATCAAAATGGTACGGTCAGTGATGATCAGTATGGTCGATTGAAAGCAGAGTTACAGCAGAATCAAGTGATTCAACACCAAGAGCAACAAGCCTTGGATGCGAAATTAGTGGAGGCGACAAAACCCTCTGATGTAGAAGTGCAAATTAACGGTGGTGGTTTAGCGTTAAAAACACGTGATGGTGCGTTTACCACCAAATTAGGTGGTCGTGTGCAACTCGACGCAGCAGCCTACAGTGGCCGTCCAGAAATGGGGGATGGTACGGAAGTTAGGCGTGCTTACCTGACTTTGCAGGGCACGATGTATGAGGATTGGGGATACCGCTTACAGTATAACTTCGCTAGTACGGGGGAAAATGGTAAAGGGATTTTAGATACTTATATCGATTATAAGGGGTTCGATAACGTGGATCTACGCGTTGGTCACTTTAAAGAACCTTTCACATTGCATGAAGCGACCAGTGATAATTTTGTGACCTTTATGGAACGTGGCTTACCGGCTGCTTTTTCAACGGGCCGCCGCTTAGGTGTGATGGCGAGTCATGCTGAACGAGACTGGACCTGGGCGACGGGCGTGTTTGGTGAATCAGTGTCTAATAAGGGTGGCGCAGAAGACGAAGGCTGGGGTGCGAGTACAAGACTGACGTATGCGCCAGTGAATGAACCGGGTCAGTTAATACATTTGGGGGTCGGTGCTAATTTTAGAGACACTGGTGGTGCCGGTACCAGTCGTTTTAAACAAAACCCTGAAACACATATAGCGGGTATTAATATTGTTGATACCGGTACAATCGTGGATAGCAAAGATGTGATTAAACTAGGGGCTGAATTTGCCACAGTAATGGGCCCTTTCTCAGCACAAGCTGAATATATCAATACCTCCGTGAGCCGAGATGGCGCTTCTGATTTAGAGTTTGATGGCTGGTACGTTGAGAGCAGTTACTTTTTGACCGGCGAGTCACGCCAATACAAACAAGGTAAATTTGGTAAACCGAAACCAAACGGTATTGTGGGACAAGGTGGTATAGGTGCATGGCAATTAGCTTTGCGTTACAGCAATTTGGATTTAACCGACGGTGTTGTCGATGGTGGTGAGGCGGATGCAGTGACTTTAGGTTTAAATTGGTATCCAACACCGACATTACGTTTTACGGCTAACTATGTAGATGTATTGGATATTAATGGCGGCGCTAATGATGGTTCAGAAGCAAGCGTTGTACAGCTGCGAAGCCAATGGGCATTTTAATTAAAACTAGGAAATGAAGATGATGACCTTATTATTACGTTTAATGGCCGCTGCTTTTCTGGTGGTCAGTTTGTCGGCAAGTGCGGTAGAGCACTTAAAACTGTCCACAACAACGAGTACGGAAAACTCGGGTTTATTGGCGGTGTTAAACCCGGCCTTTGAAGCAGTGTATGGTGTCAAAGTGGATGTGATCGCTGTGGGGACCGGAAAAGCGCTTAAACTCGGCAGCCGTGGGGATGTTGATGTGGTATTTGTGCATGCGCCAGCTGCGGAATTGAAATATGTTGAACAAGGTGATTTTATCGACCGACAAGCGGTGATGCATAATGACTTTGTCTTGATTGGACCAGCGACAGACATCGCTAATGTAGCCGAAGCGACATCAGCAGTGGATGCCTTAGCAAGGTTGATGAATTCAAAAGCACGTTTTGTCTCGCGTGGCGATGACTCTGGTACCCATAAAAAAGAATTGGCATTGTGGAAAGCTGCAGGGGTAAGCCCCAAAGGCGGTTGGTATATTCAAGCGGGTCAAGGTATGGGGGCTGTGATTAAAATGGCCGATGAGATGCGTGCGTATACCCTGACAGATCGGGGAACACAAATTGCGTTTGCTGAGAAGGTGGATTTACGGGTGTTATACGAAGGGGATGAGAGGCTCTTTAATCCGTATCACATCATGGCCGTTAACCCCAAAAGACATGGACATGTGAATTACGCGTTGGCGACACAATATATTCAGTTCGTGAATAGCGAACAAGGTCAAAGTATTATTCGAGACTTTAAAATGTTGGGACAGCCTTTATTTTATCCTGACGCGATTAAGTAGGTTTGAACAAGGCATAAAAAAGCCGGTACAAGTAATTGCACCGGCTTTTTATGCTTCATTGCTTAAAACAGCACTGATTTAATGTTGTTTTTAATTAAGCAATCAACCCATAAGGTTAGTGACCATGGGCTTTCATTTTTTGATGATACTCTTCGGTCAGTGAGCGAACTTGTGCAGGGCCACCGATCACATCAGCATCGCTTGTCATTTCATGCATTTTATCTTTTGCCATGTCAGTGGCTTTATTCATCATGTCTTTACCAGCTTCCATAGCATCATGTGCCATTTCTTTGCCATGCTCGCCAGCTTCGGTTGCCATTTCTTTACCTGCTTCGGCTGCCTGTCCAGCATGATCAGCGGCTTGTTCAATATGTTCAGCGGCTTTATCTATTGCACCGTCGGTTGTTTCTTGTGCTTGATCGCAGGCTGAAATGATCAATGTCGATGCGAGAATTGCAGAAAGTGTTAGCTTGTTCATCATTAATTTCCTTTTAGATTTAGAGTGTTAAGTTAATAGTCTTGCGGCTATACAATAGGGCTATCCTTGGCTGAGTAAGCTGCGCAAGTCGATAATAGCAGCATTCGCACGAGAGATATAGGATGCCATTACTAATGAATGGTTAGCTAAAAATCCGAAACCGCTACCATTCGAGATCATGGGGCTCCACACCGTTTCTTGGGTGGCTTCAAGTTCGCGAATAATTTGGCGTAAGCTGAGCAGCGCATTTTTATCTTTTAACACATCCAAAAAGTCATGCTCAACCGCTTTTAATAGATGAATCAATGCCCATGCCGAACCGCGAGTTTCATAAAAGACATCATCGATTTGTGTCCAAGGTGTTTTCGTGACCATTTCGGCAGGTGAAGGTGTTGATTGTTGTGCCGCAGGATCGCCCGCTAAGTCGGTGTTGACCCTTATTTGTCCGACACTAGCACTGAGGCGTTGCGATAAGCTGCCAAGCCGTTTTTCAACGATAGCTAACCACGCGGCCAAATTATCTGCGCGAGCATAAAATTGCGCGTCATCTAATTCGGTCTCACTGAGCCGGGTAAGATAAGACTCCAATGCTTTAATGCCTTTGCGATATTCTCCTTCGGTCGATGGGAATAGCCAAGACTCAGAATTAAAATTAAATTGTGGCTCCGCGACGGTAAGGTCTTTATCTTCTAATGATTGTGATTGCGATCGACTTATATCGTTACGAAGAGAGCGCGAAAAATCGCGGATCTGAACCAATACGCCAAACTCCCAATTGGGCACATTATCCATCCAGATAGAGGGCGGGGTAATATCGTTACTCAAATAACCGCCCGGTTTGTCGAGCAAGGTATTAGCCAATGATATCAATGTGGTTGTTGAGACATACCCCGTGACGATTTGTTGTTGGCGCTCTGCAGCGACATGGTTGGCGTTTTGGACCGGGCTGAAATCATCCGGTGTGGTATCCCACCAAAATATAATGAATAACATTATGAAAAGAACCGTTGTGATGGCTCCGCCGGCCAGTTTCAGATTGCGTTGACGATTATATGGGTCGGTTAAACCATCAAATAAATCCCAAGCGAAATCTTTGCAACGTTGTGTGAATTGTGAAGCCATATTTTATTGCGGTCTCAAATAAGGGTTATTAAAGAACAGAGTATGCTTTTGATAGTAAGATCACAATCTCGCGCCATCTGAGTCATGAAATTCTAGAAACACATCTGTCTAAACAATAGTTAAACATTGTATCTTTGCAAATTAGAATAACCGCCCATTTCTGACATTTCAACATCTGTATAAAAGGTGGATACGTCCGAGAGGGAGAGAGTTGAGTCTGGCGGAGGTGTCTTTTGTTGGCGGGTGTTTATTCGATTTAACTAAATTAAAACGGCATAGAATTTGCTCTACTGAATGCTATAGATAGTCATTTTGCGTCAGAATAATGACGTGTAGAACAAAGCCGGAGTTTTGCGATGCATCTCAACATCAAATCCATATCATGGAGTCTTACCCTCAGTTTAATGTTAATTGTGGACGGGTGGGCGCAATCATTACAGTCCTTGGATAGTATAGAGCAGGCAGCCTACGTTTATGCCATGGAACAGGCGCAAGCAGAATACGATCTAGCACAGATTGTGGTCAGCAGCCTAGATTATCGCCTACGCTTGCAACAATGTGAACATCCATTAGAGGCATTTAGCCCACGCGACCGTGTGGGTTTGGGTAATCAAACGATAGGGGTTAAATGTAGTGGCTCTGTGCCGTGGTCAGTTTATGTGCCTGTCACTGTCAAGCTGTTTAAACCGGTTGTTGTCACCACCAAAGCGTTGGCTGCAAAACATATTATTACCGCATCAGATGTTGCGTTGAAGCGGATTGATGTTGGCGCGTTCCAGCGCGGCTATTTAAGCAATGCGAAACCGCTGATTGGTCAACAATTGAAATATCCACTGCCAGCGGGCGCACCGCTTAACCATCATAACGTTAAACCAGAAAAGATTGTCCGCCGTGGTGATTTGATTACCTTGGTTGCGGAGGCGGGGTCAATGTCAGTGAGGATGAATGGAACGGCATTGACAGATGCAAGCTTGGGCCAACGGGTTAAGGTCAAAAATAGCTCTTCGAATCGAGTTGTTGAAGGCATTGTGGATGGGCCGGGTATTGTTCGAGTCAACATGTGAACGCTTGAAATAAAAAGTGAGAAAAGTGTTTAAGTTTTGGATGGACTGTCCGATAGCTTAATCAGAGTTTAAGGAATACGACGATGTCAGAAATAAATAATATTAAATTTTTATTGCAACCAGAATTAAATCGTAGTCGAAATGCGCCTACGGGTGATGATGCACAACACCTTAAAACTGAAACGGTGGCGGGTCAGGCTAAACAAAGTGATACGGTAAGTTTGACGAATGCAGCCGAACAAATTCAATCTCTACAAAAAGCGGTTGCGGACAGTCCTGTCGTCGATGCAGAACGCGTAGCAAGTTTGAAAGCAGCGATTGCCGATGGCTCCTATACCGTTGATTCGGCTAAGGTGGCACAAAACCTGCTAAATTTTGAGTCCCAACTCAGATAAAAAGCAGGTGACCGACGATGACATCATTTCAACAGCTTTATAGTGTGTTGCAAGCCGAGCATCGAACAGCACAACAACTTCTAGAAATCTTAAGCTCAGAACGCGAAGCCTTAGTTCATTCTGACCCAGAAATGATGGTGAAGATGACGGCCAGTAAGCAACCTCTCATTGTGCAGCTAGAGCAATTATCACGTCAACGCGCGGCGCTACTACAGGCCGAAGGGTTCTCGTCAGGTAAGGATGGTATAGCGGCCTTTATTGCGAACCAAAGCGAAGACGAAGCGGCTAAATTAAATACCTTGATGGCCGAGTTGAAATCGCTGGCAGCAGCTTGCCAAGACCATAATCAAATCAATGGCGGTATTGTGAATGTGAATCGCCAATATTTACACCGTGCAATGAGTATTCTCCGAGGACGGGATATGGAAGTGGCCTCGTACGGACCTGGTGGGGAATATACCAATCAAATTGTCCGCCAACCGTTGATAGGTCGCGTGTAAAGGCGATTTTAGTGCTTACACCATGAAGCCAACGTTTCAACCCATTTGGGATGTTGATTGAGGCAAGGGATGAGTGTCAATTTATTGCCGCCAGCCTGTTCAAATACTTCTTGGCCTCTGATGGCAATTTCTTCAAGCGTTTCTAGACAGTCGGTGACAAAAGCGGGACAGATGACAAGGATATTTTTTGCCCCAGACGCCGCCAATTCTCGTAACCTGTCCTCGGTGTTCGGCTCTAACCATTTTGCACGCCCTAATCTGGATTGAAATGCAATGGAATATTGATCCGTGGATAAGCCTGCCTTATCGACAAAACGTGCTGTAGTGACCATGATTTGATGACGATAACAGGTGGCGTGGGCTGGGTTTGCGACTTGGCAGCAATCATCACTTTTTAGACAATGACTGCCGGATTTATCGAGTTTAGTGATATGTGATTCGGGCAGGCCATGGTAGCTGAAAATAAGATGATCGAAAGGTTGATTTAAATAAGGTTGAGCACTGTCAACTAAGGCAGTGATGTAATCATCTTGCTGATAGAAAGGGGCGATGACAGTCAGTTTAACGGTCAAATTATGTTTCGTGATAACGGCTTTAGCTTGTTCGACAGAGGTGGTGACGGTGCTGTCAGCAAAGTGGGGATAAAGTGGAATGAAAACGATTTCTTCAATACCTTGCTGTCGGGCAAGCTTGAGCAGTTCTGTTTCTATATCAGGTGAGCCATAACGCATGGCGACACCAACGGGCATCTCAACTTGTGCCTGTAATGCGACTTTGAGTTGTTCTGACAAAACAATGAGTGGCGAACCTTCGTCTAGCCAAACACTCTGATAAGCCAATGCTGAATCTTTAGGACGTTTTGGCAGTACCAGTAAGCTGACAATTAAACGTCGTAGCGGCCAGGGTAACTGGATCACATACGGATCCATCAGGAACTGGTCGAGGTAACGACGAAGCGCGGGCTCATCTGCGCGATCAGGCGATCCTAAATTAGCAAGTAATACGGCACGATGATTCATCAGCTATCTCATTCTGGTCTGGCGATTAGGCTAATCAGTATAGTAGAAGGTCGGTATTTTTCCTAGATTCATAATGGTGTTAGGTCTTAAAGGACGCAATCCTGTTATATCAGCTCATTACACTGAATAACTTGCCCAAAACAAAAGCCGAACTCACCAAAAAACCGAGGATAGGCACCCAAGCTGGAAAAATAATGGCGCCAACAGGAGTGGGATCCCGTTGCTTAATACGCCACAAGGCTAGATTCAGAATAGAGAATATCGTTAACATGACTATTGATGTGGCTTCTGCTAACGATAATAGACTACCGATTAACGCAAGTAGCAGCACTATCAAGGTCGCAATGAAGGTAGCAATAAGCGGGGTGCGAGTCCGTTGATGGACGACAGATAACTGCGCGGGAAGTTGGCCTCGAGAGCTTAAGCCGTAAAGCACTCTAGCAGCCATGATCATTTGGATTAAGGCACCATTGATAACGGCAAACATGCCGATAACCATTATCACGGTCGCTTTTTGTCCAGAATGATACTCATAGAGATAAGCTAGAGGTACCCCACTGGATGCAATGTCGGAAGGCGGTAAAGATAATACGGCGGCTGTCATCAGCAAGACATAGAGCAGCATGGTGATGGCGAGCGTGAGTAGAATGGCCAGAGGTAGTTTGCGTTTGACATCTTTCACTTCTTCCGCCACATCGACCATGTCTTCAAAGCCAATAAAAGCATAAAACGACAAGATGGCGCCAAAAAAAATGCCTTGCCAACTGGCTAGATCCGCCGAGGGAATCAATTCACGCCACCTTGACGGCAAAGCGGCTAAGGCATCACTACTGACAGTAATGACCAATAACAGGCCACCAATTTCAATAAGAGTGATCATGCTGGCGACAGCGACTGATTCGGAGATCCCCCAGCCTGCAACAGCGCCTAATATCAATGTTATCAGCAAGATGCTCATAACGCGGTCGACCATCATGAATTGTTGTAGGTGATTGAAAAAGCCGTTGATTAACGCGGCGGCAGAGACGAGACCAGCGAGGACAACGAATAGACCAATAACTGTCGAGAATCGTCTAGAACCAAACCCTTGACTGACGTAAAGAGCGGCACCCGCGGCACGAGGGTAGCGGCTAGACAGCTCTGCAAAGGACAAGGCCGTAAAGCCAGCTAAGATTGAGGCAATGACGAACGACAGCGGTGCATAATAGCCAGCAAGTCCAGCAATTTCACCCATTAAAGCATAAATGCCTGCTCCAATAGTTGTCCCTAAACCATAGAGCGTTAACATGGTTAAAGACAGTGAACGTTTTAGTTTGACTGGATGTTTCATTGCTTGCAGCTACTCTCGTTCAGTAAAGGCGCATAGTAATGATAATAGTCCAACATGCAGACAGAAGTGAAGTCGTCTAAGATAGGACTATGAAGGTCACATCATCAGCGTGCGATAGGGGAGCGCGTCAATGTTGTCGAGCAGAGAAGATGATTATTGCTAATCATCGAGCTTGAGGTGGGGTTTGATATGCGTCAAATACTAACTGATTTAGGCATGCTATTGGGTGGCTTGGGCTTATTCATGTTGGCGGTTGGTATGATCAGTGAAGGCCTTAGGTTGGCTGCAGGCAAAACGTTGCGGCATATTCTGGGGCGATGGACCAGTAAGCCATTACATGGTTTAACCACAGGTATCGCCATTACAACAATTGTGCAATCATCCAGCGCGGTGACGGTCGCGACGATTGGCTTTGTTAACTCTGGCTTGATGACCCTTTATCAATCGCTTGGCGTGGTGTTTGGTGCCAATATTGGGACGACGGTGACGGGGTGGTTGGTCGCGCTAGTGGGGTTCAAGTTCAAAGTTGAGCTTTTTGCATTGCCTTTGATTGGCATTGGCATGTTCTTGCGTTTGATGACAGGACAGCCGCGAATAGCGCATCTAGGGTGGGTCTTAGTTGGCTTTGGTTTGTTCTTCATCGGTGTTGATTTGCTGCGTGAAGCATTTGAGGGGCTTGCTAAGGGCATTGATTTTGAACAGTTCTCTTCTGATGATGTGGGGGCTGTGCTGATCTTTCTAGCCATGGGGATGCTCATCACTGTTTTGACACAGTCTTCAAGTGCCGCGATGGCGATTATTCTCACCGCTGCCGGGGGACAGGTTGTTGAGTTGACTAATGCCGCGTCCATGGTGATTGGCGCCAACCTCGGAACGACCTCGACCGCCTTAATTGCAGTTATAGGCGCCACTGCTAATGCAAAACGCGTAGCCGCCGCACATGTGTTCTTTAATCTGATAACCGCTGTAGTGGCACTGTTTATGCTGCCATTGATTTTCTGGATTGTGACGCATGCAGGACAATTATTTGGCTTGCAAAGTACGCCGGAAATCACGCTGGCTTTATTTCATACCACATTCAATGTGTTGGGCGTTTTACTCGTGTGGCCAATGCTGTCTTGGTTGACACGTTATTTGGAAAAGCGGTTTGTTACTCAGCAAGAAATAGAAAGTAGACCGAAGTATCTCGATAAAAATGTCGCGGTTTCGCCAGCATTGGCGCTGAATGCGCTGACATTAGAAATAGAGCGCGCTACCGGCATGACTAAAACCTTGATAAAAGCCGTTCTGAATCCAGAGCAAGGCTCTAAGTGGGCTTTAAATAATCACTATGCTTCCTTGGAAAAGTTGACAAAGAGTATCGGCGAATTTATTTCAAAGTTAGAAAAAGGCACATTATCGAATGATGTCAAAAACCAGCTTTCAGTTCTGATTTTGGCACAACAATATAATTTATTCAGTGCTAATAGCGCGTTGGAAGTTGCCGA
>JAIBDY010000015.1 GCA_024685995.1 Piscirickettsiaceae bacterium
ACTTCAATGCTTTGTCTTGCTGGAGCATTAACAGGGGTGGTCGGATCATCAAACGCACCATGCAGGCTAAATTTACAAGGCGTGCTTTTTGTCTCTGACTGTGATCGATTATCTTGGTTTGCGTCCTTATTTAAAACGCCAGTTGAGTCCCATTGCTTGATTAAGATGACTTCATCACGCGTCATTTCTGGGTAATACCACCATTGATGTGATTGGTCGTATTTAGCAAAGTAATTTTCACCAATGCGATCATCATAATGGACCTCGAAAACGACAAGATCTTGTTGAGACATACTTTGTCCATCGCATAAAGCAAGTGGCTGACTCAGAACGGGTGACGTAGCTATATTCCGCCAAACATTGATGATAGCAAAGCGTTTGTTTTGGTCGAGCACTTGGGAAACAAAGTCCTGGTTCAATAGTGATTGGCCATCGGGCAAGATTGTTCTCAAAGTATCGTTTATTCGTGGTGGATTGGCGAGATCACGTAAACGCTGTGGAGCACTAACGAAGGTGTAGTCACCATGAACAAAATGAATCGGTTGCTGGACTTGTTGTCCACCATTAATTTTTTTTTGTGGTGCTCGCTTTTGAGCGGATCGAAGGTTATGGTCAAATGCAAAAACCTGTGCTGCACCAGTGGCCTGTTGCACAATATATTCACATTCAGGGTAGTAGTTGCGTAACACGTGTTGTTGATCAAAAAAGTTTAATGCACTGTCTTGCAAGGGGTGGCAGAAAAGTTCGAACCCGGCCGTGTCTAATCGCAACTTGGTCGGTGCATCATCATGTCGCCCGTTACTGATCACAACATTGCGCTGTTCCATTTCCGTACCATGGAAAGGACCATCGTTGCCATCAATATCCCGGTGAGCAAACACTTTACCATTGCGATAAAGTGACGATGTTATCGAAGGGGCTAAATAGTTCATTTGTGCGATAAGATATTGATTCGTCATTTTTCTACACCTTACTATTGCCAAAGCCTTGTTGCATTGGCGAAGTAATCTGAACGCGAGATGACTACATCTGAGCTCTACATTGAGGCATCATCATTGCTATCTCTAGTCGGATCATGTTCTAAGTTAAGTTGATTAAACGTCGGCTAAAAATCACGATCATGATGACCGTGATTTTTAGCGTCGTTGTTATTTAGCATGGTGGTCGATTAAGGTGATAATTAACCATGTTGTGTCACATAAGAATCATCGTCACCAGCATGGGTGATGCCATGATTATTACCACTATAGACTTCAGTCCCTTTGAGAACGGCAGTTTTACGTTTAAAGTCAAATTTCACGCCATCATCGAGTACTTTTTTGACGTTTTCATACTGCCATGTACTCACCGTTTTCGCATGCGGGCGCGCCAACATTCGATCAAACCACGCTTTGACTTTGGGATGACTTTGCCAAATTGAATCGGGAATAATTCTGCCAGCATCATGAGAAACCAAATCTTGACTAGCTGCAATATCGGGGTAGCTAATGGTATCGCCGCAAAGAAATTCATTGTCTTTGAGCCAGTAATTTTCTAGGACATCAAATGCTTCATAAAGTAAGAAGCGACCACGTTTGATTTCCGCTGTAAAGTCTTTGTCATACCCATAGATCATGGGGGCAAAAATCGTCCAATGGAAAGCACCGCCGCCTAAACGAAGGGTGTAGGCATACCAATTCATAAACTGTTGAATATGACCGCGTTCTTGTGGGTTAGAGCCCCACCAATGCGCAGGGCAATTAAATTTATCGCTAATGTAATAGGCAATGGCAGCACTTTCCCAGATAACGAAGTCGCCATCGACAAGAATAGGGACTTGCCCTGTTGGGTTATATTTTTCTCTGAATGCTGGTTGCTCGTTGATATCCGTAGTGATATCAATAATTTCTTCTTCGAAAGGAATATTATTCTCAAGCAAAAATTGTTGTGCTGCTCGGCAGGGTTGAGAGGCGGGATGGTGAAGGTAACGTAACGTTGTGCTCATAGTAAACTCCTAAATTTATGATAATTATCATTTTTATATTGAATCAAGTCTGCTCTTCCACGAACAAATTGATTACTTAGGTATACATTGGCTTACATGGTTATACATAACCATGATTTAAACTGTACAATATTGTACGTTATCAATCAAATATTTTTTGTGATTAGCTTTGTATAGGTATGCTGGGTGTGGTAACGGGCTCTCATTACCTTGCTGCAGTTATTGATGGCACTGTCTAGTTGTCAGGGATGGCTAATTTTAGCTATCGAGTGATATTTACGAACAGATTGGGCGATTGTAGGTGGTTACTGTTCATTGTTGACGCGACATTCTGCGTCTTTAATCTGTTGAAACATCTTGAGCGCTGAATAGGTAGAGACGCAATAAGGTACGAGGTAGGTGATAATGATCTGGTAGATGTTTTCGTGGCTCAAGGTGCCATGAACTATATTCGGGCCATGGTTGATCAGTGCCAAGATAGTTCCTACAACAAGTGCAACTCTAGCTGCGGTCATCATGACTTCTTTTGAAAATGCTACGGTGAAGTGTTTTCTGAGCATCATTAAACCCCTCTCAAGACCCAAATTTGTTTAGGTTGCCTCTGTCACGCTTGCCCAGTTAATACCGTTATTTCCTATAAGCCAGTGAGCGATACGTAACGTTGACAAAGCTAGCTTTTAACTCAATATAAAGTATACTTTTGATGGCTATTGTATATACTTGTATATGTTAAGTGCAAGTGCTTAGTGGGTGTTGACCGATGAGCAGGCATGTTCAAGGTTGCTCTATCGCTAGTATTTACTGCCGATGACTAGACAAAGGAAGAATAATGATGACATCAATATCGAATATATTACCGTCTTATCCTGCTTCAGGTCCGCATCCAGATTACCGAGACAAGCTGATGCTGTTTGGCCAGTTTGAAGGTATCTGGGATGTTGCGATTACTTTCTATGACAATGCTGGAAATCTGATTTTTGATGGTCAAGGTGTTTGGGAGTTTGCATGGGTTATGGATGGTCGCGTATTACAGGATGTCTTAACCTTTCCAGATTTGCACGATTCGAGTGTGACCGCTCCAGGCAAGCGAAATATCGGCACGTCTCTCCGCCACTATGATCCTAAAACGGATAGTTGGCGAGTCGTGTGGATTGGCGCATCGAGTGGCAATCTTTGCTTTTTAACAGCAAGACAAGAGGGTGCCAATTTATTGATCGAAAGAAATGATCCCGGTATGTCATTGTTGCGATGGCAGTTCACGGATATCACTGAAACGCAATTTCGTTGGACGGGACACTTTTCAACTGATGGCGGTAAAACATGGCTATTAGAGCAAGAGATGCACGCGACTAAACGGCTGTCGTAACTGGTTTGCCAACGATATAACATGTTCATTCAATTAAGAGCTTCACGGCAGGCACGAATATAGTCTGTTTAGATATCAGCCTAAACAAGCTCGCTTTGTTTTAATATAGACAGTTTTAGCGGACTCTTTGACGCTTACCGCACCACTTTATCATCAGCACTTTTTTCACTCCCCATTATGTCGCATGCGGCTATTTGTACGCGCCATATTGGTGCGGTAGCGTAATTGCATTGGCTTTGAAAATACATTAGATCTTTTACTTTCAACGTCTTACAGATTAGGCACGATGTGTGCAGTGACGCAGATTTAAGTGATTATTTGCAATGAGGCATGCATGAGTAATAAACAAACCTTGGTCGTGATCGGGAATGGTATGGTGGGCCAGTATTTCTTAACGGCGCTAATGGCAAGTGACCATAAGGCACGTTACGATGTAGTGACTTTTTGTGAAGAACCTTTGCCGGCTTACGATCGTGTGCATTTAAGTGAATATTTTGCTGGCAAGTCTGCATCAGATCTGTCGTTAGTCGAAGACGGCTTTTTTGACAATAACGCTATCACGATCCACCTAGATGACAAGGCCGTTGCTATTGATAGGGTCAATAAAACGGTGAGCTCTGAAAAGGGGGTGTTGATTAACTATGACAAACTCGTTTTAGCCACCGGTTCTAAAGCTTTTGTCCCCCCCATCCCCGGCCATGATCGTGAAAACTGTATTCCTTATAGAACGGTTGCAGACTTGGATGATATGTTGGCAGCGGCAAAAGAAGCCAAAGTTGGGGCAGTGGTCGGCGGCGGATTATTAGGCTTGGAGGCGGCGAAGGCGCTACAAGATTTGGATTTAGCCACTCATGTAGTGCAATTTGGCCCTAGGCTGATGTCAGCGCAGTTAGATGATGGCGGTGCCAGCATGCTTAGACAAAAAATCGAAGCGTTAGGGGTATCCGTCCACACGAATAAAAATACCATTAAGATAGTGGATGGTGAGACATGCGCTCATAAGATGGTGTTTGCCGACGGCACCGAGTTAGAAGCCGATATGGTCTTATATTCTGCCGGTATTCGGCCAAGAGATGAATTGGCTTCGGTCAGTGGTTTAACCATTGCCGACCGTGGCGGTATTACGATTGATAATCATTGCCTGACGTCGGACAACAGTATTTATGCGATCGGTGAGTGTGCTTCTTGGAATGATCAAACATTTGGCTTGGTCGCGCCGGGCTATGCAATGGCACGTACCGCACTCGACCACCTGATGGGAGGCAATGACAGCTTCACCGGTGCCGATATGAGTACAAAACTGAAATTAAATGGCGTCGATGTCGCCAGTATTGGTGACCCCCATGCAACCACTGCGGGTGCATTGGTGTATACCTATCAAAACGGTGTTGATGGTGTGTATAAACGCATCGTGGTCAGCCAAGATAATCAGTATTTATTAGGCGCGGTTTTGGTGGGTGATGCATCGGGCTATCCAACGTTAATGCAATATTATTTGAATGGTATCGACTTACCCGAACACCCCGATTCTTTGATTCTACCATCACGTTCTGATGAATCCGTGGGTTTGGGCCCAGATGCCTTACCTGCATCGGCTCAGATTTGTTCGTGTTATGACGTATCCAAAGGCGATATTTGTTCTGCGATAGACAGCGGTTGTACCACGCTGGGTGCTTTAAAGTCAGAGACACAGGCGGCAACGGGTTGTGGCGGTTGTGCGGCCTTATTAAAGTCAGTGTTGGACTGTGAGTTAGAAAAAGCCGGTATTGAGGTCAATACCGATATTTGTGAGCACTTTCCGTATACCCGACAAGATTTATATAACTTGATTATGGTCGAAGAGATTAAGACCTTCAGTGAGTTAATTCATAAGCATGGCTTGGGTAAGGGCTGTGAAATCTGTAAGCAAGCCGTCGGATCAATCTTAGCATCATATTGGAATGAGTATGTATTGAAAGACGAGCATCTGAGTTTACAAGATACCAATGATACGTTCTTGGCGAATATGCAAAAAGACGGCACTTATTCTGTCGTGCCTAGGATGACGGGTGGGGAAGTGTCCCCTGATATGTTGATTGTCTTGGGACAAGTGGCTAAGAAGTATGGTTTGTATACCAAGGTGACGGGCGGACAGCGGGTTGATTTATTTGGTGCCCGAGTTGACCAATTACCAAAGATCTGGAAAGAGTTGATTGATGCCGGTTTTGAAAGTGGACACGCCTACGGTAAATCGTTGAGAACGGTCAAGTCATGTGTGGGTAGTACGTGGTGTCGCTTTGGGGTAGACGACAGTGTCGGCCTCGCTGTTGAACTGGAAAACCGCTATAAAGGCTTACGTGCACCGCATAAAATTAAGTTTGCGGTATCGGGCTGTACCCGGGAATGTGCCGAGGCACAAAGTAAAGATATCGGCGTTATCGCGGTTGAAGGGGGGTGGAATTTATACGTCTGTGGTAATGGTGGGATGAAACCGAGGCATGGCGATTTATTTGCGACTAATTTAGATAAAGCGACTTTAATTCAATATATCGATAGGATCTTAACGTTTTATATCCGGACCGCAGATAGATTACAACGGACATCGGTTTGGATGGAAAATATGGAAGGCGGTTTGGACTATTTGAAATCGGTGATAATTGAAGACAAATTAAGTCTTGCACAACAGTTGGAAGATCAAATGCAACACGTGGTTGATAGTTATCAATGTGAGTGGAAAACGACGATTGAAGATGACAGTAAGTTGAAGCGCTTCCGAACCTTTGTGAACAGTGATAAGCATGACGACAATATTATTTTTGTTGAAGAGCGAGGACAAGTGCGCCCGGCTAGCAAAGAAGAACGTGCCCATCTAAAATTGGTGGAGACAGCATAATGACGACGTGGATTGATGTATGCAGTATTGATGATTTGCAGCCGAATTCAGGCGTGTGTGCTTTAGTTGATAATCAACAAGTGGCTATTTTTTATATGCCAGAGGATGATGCTATTTTTGCGATTGATAATTATGACCCATTTGGTGATGTTCATGTGTTGTCCCGAGGTTTAATAGGCGATATGGCCGGACGTCCGATGGTGTCTTCACCACTATATAAACAACATTTTGATTTGCAAACAGGGCAATGTTTCGAAGATGAAACGGTTAAGATTCCTGTTTATGGGGTTCAAATTATCGCTGGCCGTGTTGAGGTCACAGTAGACGGAGCTGCACAATGAGCCTGAACTATTATATTGCCGATGTATTCACTAATACGGTGTTTTCTGGTGCTCAAATTGCGGTGTTTCCGAACGCTGAAGCGTTAAGTGCTGAACAAATGCAATTGATTGCACGTGAGCTGAACTTATCTGAAACGGTGTTTGTGACCAATCCTGATAATACGTCGAGCGCGCGGACGATGCGGGTGTTCTCACCCATCGCCGAGATCGATTTTGCTGGTCACCCAATTATTGCGACTGCGTTTGTATTAGCGGAAAGTGGCGATATTGAATTAACCGCACCTCATACCAAGCTGACATTTCGCCAAAATGTTGGTGAGTTTGATGTTAACGTGTCGGCCGACAATGGCAACGTGACATTGGTGCAGTTTTCTCAAAAAGTGACATCGGTGATTGATAGGTTCACGCCTTCTAACATTGAACTGGCCGAGATATTATCACTTGATGTCGCTGATCTTGACCATAAACGATACAGTACGCGCTTGGTGTCTTGCGGTTTTCCTTATCTGATTGTACCGGTGTGGCGTTATGAGTCCGTACGCAAAGCCAAATTTAACTTTGCGGCTTGGAGTCAATCTGCTGCACCGCAAACAGCAGCACAAGAAATTTTATTGTTCTCGCCCAAAACACCATTTCAAGATAGTAACTTTAATGCTCGATTATTGGGCCCCAATATCGGTCCTTTAGAAGATCCACCGGTAGGGAGCGCCATGCCAGCCTTCGCCTCTTATCTATGTTCTTTTGATTTCACACAGGTGGGGACGCATATCTTTGCAGTGGATCGTGGGGATGCGGTGAATCGTCGTAGTGTACTTAACCTTGAAATGGATCATAAACGCCAAGCCGCATTGACCTTGCGTATTGGAGGTGAAGCGGTATTGGTCGCTAAAGGGCAAATGGTTCTTTGAATTAGTCATGAGAGAAAAATTAGTCCTGATCGGTAATGGTATGGCCGGCATGCGTACCATTGATGAGCTATTGAAACTGGCGCCTGACAAATACCAAATTACGGTGTTTGGTGCTGAACCACATGGCAATTACAACCGTATTATGCTGTCACCGGTATTGGCGGGCGATAAAACCATTGATGATATTATTATTAATGATTTGCAGTGGTATGAAGATAATCATATTCACTTGCTGACCAATACCACGGTGACGGAGATTGATCGTGTTCAACGCAAAGTCATTGCCGATGACGGGACAGAAGTTGATTACGACCGCTTGATACTGGCGACTGGGTCAAA
The DNA here is from genome assembly GCA_024685995.1 of Piscirickettsiaceae bacterium. GTDB lineage: Bacteria > Pseudomonadota > Gammaproteobacteria > Nitrosococcales > Methylophagaceae. The sequence goes on from JAIBDY010000015.1 coordinate 7,811, forward strand.
TCCCGTCATGTTGTCTGTCCCAGGAAGTGGCTTAGAAGGTGTTATTAGCTTTCGTGATATCAATGACGTCAATACCATGATCAATACGGCGAAAACGCATCACAAAGCGGTAGTAATTGGTGGTGGTTTATTAGGCTTGGAAGCGGCAAATGGCTTGATGCAACAAGGGATGGAGGTGACCGTTGTGCATCGAAGTGACACCTTAATGAATCAACAGTTGGATAAAACAGCGGCTGATTTAATGCGGGTTGAGCTAGAAGCAAAAGGCCTTAAGTTTTTGATGCGTCATAGTACACAGGCTTTCTTGGGACACGACCGGGTAGAAAAAGTGCAGTTTGATGATGGTAGCGAGATTGCTGCTGACTTGGTTGTGATGGCCATTGGTGTTAGACCTAATATTGCCTTAGCTGAAAAGTCTGGTATTCAATGTGAGCGCGGCATCTTGGTGAATGATACCCTACAGACTTATACGCCGACGATTTATGCTGTGGGTGAGTGCGTGCAACATCGTCAGCAAACATTTGGCTTAGTCGCGCCGTTATTTGAGCAAGCCAAAGTCTGTGCAAACCATTTGGCCGAAATAGGTTTTGCGATGTATATGACGCCAGTGACCGCTACCCAACTCAAAGTGACGGGTATTGATTTGTTTTCTGCTGGTGATTATCAAGGGAATGCCAATAGCCAAGTGATCGTCTACTCTGATCCACAGCGTTATCACTACAAAAAGCTGGTGATTGAAGACCATAAGATCGTCGGCATCGTTCTTTATGGTGCGATCGTCGATGGCCGATGGTACTTTTCTTTACTGAATTCAAAACAAGATATCTCACCTATCCGTGACACCTTGGTGTTTGGACAGCAATATTGTGAACCGGAACAGGTAACCTCTTCATGAGCGAAACAACGATAACAAAAACAACCTGTCCTTATTGTGGTGTTGGCTGTGGTGTTTTGGTGAACGCTACTGCTGATGGCGACGTGACTGTATCAGGGGATCCAGATCATCCAGCCAATTGGGGTCGTTTATGCTCAAAAGGGTCTGCGCTGGCCGATACAATAGAGCTTGATGGTCGGCTACTTTATCCATCGGTAGATGGTGAGCAGGTGTCATGGGAGCGTGCGCTTGATACTGTCAGTGATAGATTGGCCAACATTATTGCACAAGATGGTCCTGATGCGGTGGCTTTTTATGTGTCGGGTCAATTGCTTACGGAAGATTATTACGTTGCCAATAAATTAATGAAGGGATTTATCGGTAGTGGCAATATTGATACCAATTCACGTCTCTGTATGTCCTCTGCGGTGGCGGGATATAAACGCGCATTTGGCTCGGACTCGGTGCCGTGTAGTTATCAAGATTTAGAACAAGCCGATTTAATCGTGCTAGAAGGATCCAATTTAGCTTGGTGCCATCCGGTTATTTTTCAACGGATAACACAGGCCAAACAACAACGACCCAACTTAAAAATCGTGGTCATTGACCCCCGCAAAACCGCGAGCTGTGATATCGCTGATCATTATTTAGCACTGAAGCCCGGATCGGACGCGATGCTGTTTAATGGATTATTGAATTATCTTCATCAGCACGGCTATGTTGACGAGGCTTTTATTGAACAGCATACCGACGGTATGGCCGAAGCGTTGGCAGCAGCGCAGCGTTCATCTGGTGATATGCAACAATTGGCAGAGGATTGTGGTTTAACGTCTGCTGAACTCAACACCTTTTTTGCGTTGTTTGCTGATACACAAAAAGTGGTGACACTCTACTCTCAAGGCGTGAACCAATCGTCATCAGGCACCGACAAGTCTAATAGTATTATTAATTGTTATTTAGCCACCGGACGTATCGGTCAGCCAGCAATGGGGCCGTTTTCGATTACAGGTCAACCCAATGCGATGGGAGGACGTGAAGTGGGTGGCTTGAGCAATCAGCTAGCGGCACACATGGAGTTAGCTAATGCCGACCATCATGATTTGGTATCGCGATTTTGGCAAAGTGATAATGTGGCTTCATCAGAAGGTGCTAAAGCTGTAGACATGTTTGATGCGGTCGCCAATGGCAAAATCAAAGCCATTTGGATTATGGCGACAAATCCTGTGGTCAGTATGCCCGATGCCGATAAAGTGAAGGCGGCGCTGGAAGCTTGTGAATTGGTTATCGTGTCTGATTGTGAAGCCAATACCGATACCACGGCCTGTGCGGATATTTTACTACCCGCCTTAGCGTGGGGGGAAAAAACGGGTACAGTGACCAATTCTGAACGACGAATTTCGCGGCAACGTGCTTTTTTAGACCAGCCGGGTGAAGCCAAGCAAGATTGGTGGATTATCAGTCAAGTGGCACAACGAATGGGATTTGCTTCGTCGTTCGACTATCAAAATAGTGCGGCTATTTTCCAAGAACATGCGGCTTTATCGGGCTTCGAAAATAACGGTTTACGGGATTTTGATATTAGTGCGCTTAAGGCTATTAACGATAATGATTATGAACAACTAAAGCCGGTGCAATGGCCGATTAATACCGACGCACCCGCTGGCACCGAACGTTTATTTGGTGATCATCATTTTTTTACGCCGAATGGCCGTGCGAAACTGATCGCGATCGATCCGCGTCGTCCCGTTCATCAGGTCTCTGAAGACTATCCCTTATTGTTAAATACGGGGCGGGTGAGAGATCAGTGGCATACGATGACCCGAACAGCACGTAGTCCCAAGCTAAATAATCATACTGCTGAACCGATGGTCGAGCTGCATGCGTCTGATGCCAAAGCCTTGAAATTAACGCAAGGCATGTTGGCCAAGGTGAACAGTGCCCGTGGTGAGGTGATTGTCCGTGTTGCTATCAGCGATGGGCAGCAACGAGGCCAGGTTTTCATGCCTATCCATTGGAACCAACAGTTTGCCTCAAATGCGAGGGTGGATAGTTTAATCCATGCCAGCGTTGACCCTATTTCGGGGCAACCTGAGTTTAAGCAAACCCCTGTCGACATTACATCGTATCATGCCGCTTGGCATGGTTTTATCTTGTCTCGAACTGCTTTGATACCACCGACTCATAGTTATTGGGTGGCGATTAAAGGGCAACAATTTTGGCGTTATGAACTGGCCGGAGAAACGGCGTTATCTGATATCCATGAATGGATGGCACAACAGCTGGGTGAGCAGGGTGATTGTATACAATTTGAAGATGCCTCGTTAGGCGTGTATCGCAGTGCAAAATTAGTGAGTAATCGCCTAAGCTGGGTCGCCTTTATTAGCCGCAGTCAGGCCTTACCGACCCGTTCTTGGTTGAGTCAGCTTTTCCTAGAAGAAAAGATCAGCGACGAGGTCAGAATAGGCTTATTGGCCGCGAGACCTGGCGTGGCCTTACCCGATGTTGGCCCTATGGTGTGTGCCTGTTTTGGGGTGGGTGAAAATACTATTATGGATGCGATTCGGGATCAACAAGCCACTACCGTCGAACAGGTTGGGCAGTGCCTAAAAGCAGGGACCAATTGCGGCTCTTGTATTCCTGAAATAAAAAAGTTGCTTCCACAACACCAATAAAGACCAGACGACTTTAGTGCACGGTATTAATGCACGGGACAGTAATGGTGCATTAGCTGTACATAATCCTTCTAAGTTGTTCTGAATAACTCTTAAAATCAACAGCTTACTATGTTGGCAGGTTAATTGCTTTTAGTTGTCTGATATTCGCAAAGGCGCAGAGAAATACTCTATTTTGAATGGTAATGAAGCCATGCTCAGCCTTGTTGAGTATGGCTTTTTGTTTTTTATATATAAGGAAAAAAGATGGCTTCTATACATAAACCAATTACGTTAACTCTGTTAGCATCGACAATGAGTTCTTTCTTGATGGCATCGACTGCTAAGGCAGAAGTTAGCTTGATTGAGGCGATAGCAGACGGCAAAGTGAGTTTCTCGGCTCGTGTACGTTATGAAACAGTTGATCAGGACAATGCGTTAAAAGATGCTGATGCGCTGACATTGAGAACGACATTGGGCTATAAGACAGGTTTATTCAACGGTTTTAGTGGTTTTGTTGAGTTTGAAGATGTCTCAGAGTTGGGCTCAGATAGTTATAACAGTACAACCAATGGTCAAGGCATGTATTCCGTTATCGCAGATCCCGATGGCACTGAGGTGAATCAAGCATATTTGCAATATAACGGGTTTGGCAGTGAATTTAAATTAGGTCGCCAAGAAATATTTTATAGGCAGGCGCCGTTTCATCGCTTTATCGGTAATGTGTTATGGCGACAAAATCACCAGTCTTATGATGCCATTAGTGTCTCGAACAGTTCACTAGCCGATACTAAACTCAGCTATGCCTATATTAATAAAGTGAATACGATTTTTGGTGATGACCGTAATGTTGGTACCTTTATTGACGATGGGGTTATTGATTTAGACGCGCATTTGTTTAACGTGCAATACAGCGGATTGCCTATGGGTAACCTTGAAGCATATGGTTACTTATTCGATTATGAAGATGCGAAAACAACGTCATCTCAGACCTTTGGGGTACGCTTCAGTGGTGCACAAGCTGTCGATGAGAGCATGAAAGTGCTTTACAGTGCCGAGTATGCTAATCAAAGTGATTATAAAGATGGCACGATGGATGACCAAGGTTATTACCTGGTCGAGCTAGGCACAAAATATAAAGGGTGGGTAGCCAAACTTTCTCATGAAGTGCAAGAAGGCGATGGCGTCTCTAGCTTTAAAACCCCGTTGGGTACAAACCATGCCTATCAGGGCTGGGCTGATCAGTTTTTGACCACGCCAGCACAAGGATTAAAAGATACCTACTTCACCGTGGTGGGTAATGTGTTAGGAGCTAAGTTGGTGGCTGTCTATCACGACTATGAAACAGATGAAGACGGTTTGGATGCGGGCTCAGAACTGGATGTGTTATTACAAAAAAGCTTTGCAAAACATTATACCGTCGGTGTGAAGTTTGCTGATTACAATGCGGATGATGAATATACAAGCACGGTCGATACCGAAAAGTTCTGGGTCTTTGGCCAAGTTAAGTTCTAAGTTAAATGGGATGTACTGTTGTCTTATCTGAGCAACAGACATTCAGGTGTCAATAATGAACAATAATAGAACGAATTATGACGATTAATACCGTTATTATCAGTGAGTCGAGCCAAGCACTCACGTTGTTAGAGACGGTGCTCAAGCCGAGTGATTACGACATCGTGTTTTCTGGCTCGTCACTACAACAGTTATTGGCTGACGCAGGCCTGCGTCAGCCAGAGCTGATTATTATCAATATTGATAAACCATCAACAAGCTTAATTAAGCAGTTAACGGTCATTAATCAACAGTACCCATTACCTATTGTCGTGTTTACGAAAAGTGACAGTGAGGATGCGATCGAGCAGTTTATAACTGCTGGGGTGAGTGCTTATGTGGTTGATGGCTTGCGTGAAGATAGGGTGTTGGCCATTTTAAGAACTGCGATGGCACGTTTTCAGCAACAAAGCAGTGTCCAAAAAGAGCTCAATTCGCTGAAAATTAATTTGGCAGATAGAAAAATAATTGAGCGTGCTAAGGGGATTATTATGACCCAACGGCAATGCTCTGAAAATGAAGCCTATACATTACTAAGAACCAATGCCATGACGCAAAATGTGCGCCTAGCAGCATTAGCCAAAAATATCGTTGACACGGTCAATTTATGGAAAACGTCGTCCTGAACGGGGTTGCGCACTAATTCTGTGCACTAAGAGCCACTTTGTTTCAAAGTGGCTCTTTTATTATCGGGCTTGTTGATTTTATAGTTTGTAAGTTGTTGTAACTATTTATTTTAAAGGTATTGGCACGAACTCTGCTTTACCCCTAGTTAAGACTACTATCCCAACGGCGGGATAATGGGTAATGAGATTGTAAGTTAGTTAATTTGTAAGTTTGGATAAAGGCGTCCTTCGAGAACTTGTTCTTGAGCGGCGCCTTTTTTTTTGATTGTATTTTGGAGTATCTGATGACCAGTATGAATACACTTTTTTCACGTCGAAAAATTGTGAAAACCTTGGCCGCAGTCACAATGGCAGTTAGTGCCATTGCTGTCCCCTTTAATAGTGCTTTATCAGCACCAGGGGAGCTAGAAAAGGAAGATTTGAAGTTTGGCTTTATTAAATTAACCGATATGGCACCGTTGGCGATTGCCTATGAAAAAGGCTTTTTCGAAGACGAAGGCTTGTATGTCACTCTAGAAGCGCAAGCTAACTGGAAAGTGTTATTAGATGGTGTTATCGATGGTAAATTGGATGGGGCGCATATGCTCGCAGGCCAGCCTTTAGGCGCCACCATTGGTTTTGGAACCAAAGCCGATATTATCACGGCCTTCAGCATGGACTTAAATGGTAATGCCATCACGGTATCTAATGATATTTGGCAGCAAATGAAGCCCAATGTCCCAGTTGAAGACGGCAAAGCTGTTCATCCGATTAGCGCTTCGGCGTTAAAGCCCGTTGTGGATAAATATATCGATGAAGGGAAGCCTTTTAATATGGGCATGGTATTCCCAGTATCGACGCACAACTATGAGTTACGTTATTGGCTCGCAGCTGGAGGCATTCATCCAGGCTATTATGCACCGCATAAGGGGGACGTCAGTGGACAAATCGATGCCGAGGCCATGTTGTCTGTGACGCCACCACCCCAAATGCCATCTACAATGGAAGCTGGAACCATTTATGGCTATTGTGTTGGCGAACCTTGGAACCAACAAGCTGTATTTAAAGGCATTGGTGTACCCGTTATCACGGATTATGAAATCTGGAAGAACAACCCTGAAAAAGTGTTTGGTGTCAGTCAAACGTGGGCCGATACTAATCCAAATACCCACATCGCTGTCGTCAAATCATTAATCCGCGCCGCAGCATGGTTGGATGAGAACAATAATGCCAATCGACCGGAAGCGGTGAAGATTTTGTCTCAAAGTAATTATGTCGGTGCCGATTACGATGTCATCGCCAACAGTATGACCGGGACATTTGAATATGAAAAAGGCGATAAGCGTGATGTGCCTGATTTCAATGTTTTTTATCGCTATAACGCCACCTACCCTTATTACAGCGATGCTATCTGGTATTTAACTCAGATGCGTCGATGGGGCCAAATTGCTGAACCAAAAACTGATCAATGGTTTATGGATATGGCTAAACAAGTTTATCGTCCCGATATTTACGCGGTTGCGGCTAAAGAGCTTATCGCTGAAGGGAAATTAGATGCCAAAGACTTCCCTGACTTTGCTACCGAGACCGGGTTTAAACCTGCTCAAACAGAGTTTATTGATGACATTACTTTTGATGGCACACAGCCGAATGCCTACTTGGAACAATTTCCAATTGGTTTAAAGGGTGACACCGTTATCAAATAGTGAGTTATGACTGCCTTACCGGCCTGCTTAATGGTGAGCAGGCCGGCACATAAAGTAGCGTTAAAAAGAGTTTTTATGAAAGATAAAGTAATCAACTTATTTGAAATGATGGGGTTTACTTGGTTTATTCCTGTTGTCAGACTGGCAACGGGAGAATCACCAAAACAACAATTATCTACATTAGCGACGATGGTAGGTATCCCTGTTTTAGCCTTGGTCGTGTTTTTAGTTCTATGGCATATTGGTGCCGCTAAGGTCATTACCAGTTTGGGTCAAGTGCCTGGCCCTGTGCAAGTCTATGAGCAAGCGAATATTCTGATAGATGAGCATTATCAAGAGCGAGAAAAAGCCGTTAAGTTTTATGAGCGGCAAGAGAAACGCAACGCCGAAAAATTAGCCAAAAACCCAGATGCGACGGTGAAAATTCGACCTTACACCGGGAAGGAAACCTATTTCGATCAAATCCTAACTAGTTTGTTCACGGTTTTTATCGGGTTTCTCATTGCCAGTGTGATTGCGATCCCTATAGGTATTGTCAGTGGCCTGAGTGACACACTATATTCGGCATTGAATCCGCTGATACAAATATTTAAACCGGTTTCACCGCTTGCGTGGTTACCGATTGTCACGATGGTGGTCAGTGCAACCTATGTCTCTGCGGACCCCGCGTTTTCAAAATCCTTTATTACCTCGGCGATTACGGTGACCTTATGTTCTCTCTGGCCGACATTGATTAATACTGCGGTCGGTGTTTCGTCCATTGATAAGGATCTTATCAATGTGGGTAAAGTCCTGCGTCTTAATTATTTAACGACCGTGTTTAAAATCGTCATTCCGTCCTCTATTCCAATGATTTTCACTGGATTACGTATTTCTCTTGGGATTGGTTGGATGGTGTTGATCGCAGCCGAAATGCTTGCTCAAAATCCGGGTTTAGGTAAGTTTGTTTGGGATGAATTTCAAAATGGTAGCTCATCTTCTCTGGGGCGAATTATGGTGGCGGTTCTGACTATCGGCATCCTCGGTTTCATGCTTGATCGCATTATGTTAACGATGCAGAAGGCTTTCTCTTACGATAAAAACGCCACAGTGCGCTAGGAGCTTATCATGGAAAAATATTTAAATATCGATCATGTCAGCATAGAATTTCCCACGCCCAATGGCCCTTTTAAGGCATTGGACAATGTGAACCTGAAAATTGATAAAGGCGAGTTTGTGAGCATCATTGGTCACTCAGGCTGTGGTAAATCAACGGTAATGAATATCGTGGGTGGACTATATCAGGCGACAGAAGGGGGAGTGTTACTAGAAGGTCGGGAGGTCGATGAACCGGGGCCTGACCGCGCCATTGTGTTTCAAAATCATTCCTTATTTCCCTGGCTGACGGCTTATCAAAATGTCGAGTTGGCCGTGAAATCCGTTTTTAAAGGTAAAAAGTCTGCAAAAGAGATGCAGGAATGGATAGAGCATAATATTGAATTGGTGCATATGAGCCATGCGAAGGATAAATTGCCGGCAGAAATATCTGGGGGAATGAAGCAACGAATCGGTATCGCTAGAGCGCTAGCGATGGAGCCCAAAGTGCTGCTGATGGACGAGCCGTTTGGCGCGCTAGATGCTTTAACGCGTGCTCATTTACAGGATTCGTTAATGGATATTCAAGCTGAGTTGAATAATACCGTTATCATGATTACCCATGATGTTGATGAGGCGGTATTGCTATCGGATAAGATCGTCATGATGACCAATGGCCCCGCGGCTTCAATTGGTGAGATATTAACGATCGGCCTAGAGAGACCTAGGAAGCGACTCGATCTGGCCCACGACCAGCACTACAATCAATTGCGTTCAAACGTCATTCATTTCTTACATGAACGTCATGCGAGAAAGGTCGCCTGATGAATAATCGATGGTTTCGCTTCGGTGGGGTTGCGTGAGTCATACATCGGAACGGAATCCAGATCATCAGCTGTTATTACCAAAAGATTCAGAGCGTATAAATCGCTCCACAGTGATAGCGAAGGACTCACTGGATAATGCCCCTGACTTGGGCGTATGTGCCTACAGGGGGCTAACGCTCAGAACAGTTTTCCAACCTATATTTAGCATTGCCCATCGTCGGGCCGTCGGTTATGAAGCGTTGGTTCGCTCTGAAGACAGCGATGGCGAGCCTTTTCCCATCGATAAACTGTTTGCTCTGCCTGAATCAAGCGAAGAGAGTCTACAATTAGATCGGCTTTGTCGTCGACTTCATATACAGAATTTTTCAAGACACGACACGACCGATGAGTGGCTATTTATTAATTTAAATTCACAGTGTTTGGAAACCGAAAAACCGCATGTTGGTTTCATGGATAGCTTGTTTTCGGTATCAGGTATCAAACCCCACCGTGTTGTTATTGAGATTTTAGAAAGTGAAATTAAAGATAGGGTTTACCTAAAACAGTTGGTCGAACATTTTAAGGCGATGGGATGCTTATTGGCTATCGATGATTTCGGGGCGGGTCATTCAAATTTTGATCGCGTTTGGGAAATTGAACCCGATATCGTCAAAATTGATCGTTGTTTAATCAAACATGCTTCAGAAAACCCGACAATTAAAAGAGTATTGTCAGGAATGATTTCCTTAATACATGAAACAGGATGTTTGGTAATTGTTGAGGGCGTTGAAACAAAGAAAGAAGCGTTGACAGCGATAGAGGCTCAGGCAGATATGTTGCAAGGATTTTATTTTGCTATGCCCTCGGGTGCAATAGAATGCAATAAAGCGGTTGCCACAACGTTAGATCGTTTAATACAAGTCCAAACGCGGCAGGTTAGAAAGTCAACGATTGCGTTAGATCAACACTTCAAACGATTTAGAATGTTATTTAATCAAGCGATCGAGTTATTTAAAGCACAAGGTAATATGAAGGATTGTGCCAATATTATTTTTAGTGAAAAGAGAGCTGTACGATACTTTCTATTGGACGCCAAGGGTTATCAAATGGGGGCTACCATCCATGCCCGTAAATATGAAAAAGGCTTTGCTCAGCAACTCGCGCCCTTATTATCGGGCGAAAATGCCAGTTGGTCGCACAAACATTATCATTACCGCGCGCTTAATCATCCCGACAAGTTACAAGTGACTCGTCCCTATTTATCGGTTACGGGTAAGCATATGTGTGTGACGGTGTCTAAAACGGTCGAAGTGGAGGGGCAGTTCTTTGTATTGTGTTGTGATTTAGATTGGCAAGATAGGTGATTTTTATGACAGGGTGATGATCGCACGAGCTTGATTCATGGCACAGTGCTCAAGCAAACCGATGCTTTTTAAACTTGCAGCTTGTTGATGCACTATCATCGTGCACGCGAGATAAACTGTGCCACAACTTAGTGCTCAGGCGAAGCATGACTAGATAAAATAACAAGCAAAATCAGCTGCTTATTAGTTGGCATGATTTCCGCTATAGGGTGTCTGACCAATGTCGGTCTAACCTCAACGTGAGAAGATGCAATGTCAGCACCAAAACTCAAGCTATTATCCTTTAGCGGTAATACGCGAATTCTACATTTAAGCTGGATGGCTTTTTTTATTAGCTTTGTTGTCTGGTTTAATCATGCGCCTTTATTGATGTCCATTCGCGACAGCTTAGGTTTAACAGATCAACAAATCAAAACCATTTTAATCTTGAACGTGGCCTTGACCATTCCTGCCCGGATTGTTGTGGGGATGCTGGTGGATAAATATGGTCCTAAGATCATGTATTCCTTGTTGTTAGGGGTATCGAGTTTTATTTGTTTCTTTTTTGCGATAGCAGATAGTTTTGAACAGCTCGCCGCCGCCCGATTTATGCTGGGGTTTGTGGGTGCAGGGTTTGTGATCGGCATTAGAATGATTTCTGAATGGTATCCTGCGAAACAAGTTGGTTTAGCAGAAGGCATTTATGGTGGTTGGGGTAACTTTGGCTCTGCGGCTGCAGCAATGAGTTTACCAACGATTGCTTTACTCTTTGGTGGCGATGACGGTTGGCGGTATGCGGTCGCATTAACGGGGGCGATGGCCTTGGTTTATGCCTTTATTTATTACAATAGCGTCTCCGATACACCTAAAGGGTCAACCTATTTCAAACCGAAAAAATCGGGTGGGATGGAAGTCACTAGTAAGGGTGATTTCATCTTGTATTTGGTGATGAATATTCCGATGTATGCGGCTTTGGCATTATTGACTTGGAAGCTATCGCCTAGTGGCGTACATTTATTGTCTGCTGGGGTTGCCGATGCAATTTATATCGGACTTTTTGCGCTTTATTTTTATCAGGCTTATCATATCTATCAAGTGAATAAAGCCATTTTCGTGCAAGAAGTCCCGGAGATTCATCGCTATAAGTTTAAACAAGTAGCGGTATTAGATTTGGCGTATTTAGCCACATTTGGTTCTGAACTTGCCGTGGTTTCTATGCTGCCATTGTTTTTTAGTGATACCTTTGATATCAGTGCGGTGCAAGCAGGCTTGTTGGCTTCAGGATTTGCCTTTATGAATTTAGTATCGCGTCCAATCGGGGGGCTATTTAGTGATCGTCTAGGTCGTAAAAGAACATTAACGATCTGTATCAGTGGTTTGGCGTTCGGTTATTTTGTGATGAGTCAAATTACGCCAGAGTGGTTTATCGGTTTGGCAGTATTAGCGACGATGATGTGTTCTTTTTTTGTGCAAGCAGGTGAAGGTGCCGTCTTTGCCGTTGTGCCTTTGGTCCAACGTCGTCTGACGGGGCAAATCGCGGGTATGGCGGGTGCGTATGGTAATGTGGGGGCGGTCACTTTCTTGACTGTGCTTTCCTTTGTGTCAGCACAAACGTTCTTCCTTGTTATTGCAGCAACCGCCGTAGTGACCTTGATTGCAGTTCAGTTTATGGATGAGCCACGAGGACAAATGGCTGAGGTATTACCAGATGGCACGGTACAAATGATCGATGTGCATTAACACCCTACATGACCAGTAAGTTAAAAGTACGTGTCGGCGCATGCTCAGATAAAGGCATTAAAGAGGAGAATCAGGACTCTTTAGGGCATTTTATTCCCAACAATATATCGCTATTAACGACTAAAGGCGTGGTGCTGGCATTGGCAGACGGTGTCAGCAGTAGCACCGAAGCCAAGCAAGCGAGTCAATGCTGCGTTACCGGATTTCTGGAAGATTACTTTAGTACGCCGGATTCTTGGTCGGTAAAAAAGTCGGGTGGTAAAGTACTGACGGCGATTAATAACTGGTTATATAGCCAAAGTCATCAATATCGAGATAGTGCACGGGGTTGGGTGAGTACCTTTTGTGGATTGATTATTAAATCGACCACGGCCCACCTTTTTCATGTCGGTGATTCGCGTATTTATTTATTGCGCGGAGATGATCTTGAGCAATTGACGATGGACCACCGAATCCAAATGCCGGGTGAAAAAGAGTATTTGGGCAGAGCGATGGGCGTCGATTACCGTCTCGATATTGATTACAAAACGGTGACGGTTGAACTCGGTGATACGTTTTTGATCACCACCGATGGAATCCACGATTACCTGTCTGATAAAGCGATAAGTACAATCTTGCTTGATCAGCAACAAGACCTGGATGGATTGTGCGAGCAACTCGTGTCAACGGCTCTGGCAGCGGGTAGTCTCGACAATGTCAGTTGTCAATTATTAGTCGTTGACGAACTGCCTTCTCAAGACCCGGATGAAGTCTTTTCACAACTTACGCAATTGCCTTTCCCGCCTGAGTTGTACGAAGGCATGATTCTAGATGGTTACCGTATTACCCGTGAATTACATGCCAGTTCAACTAGCCAGCTTTACCTTGCTATTGATACCGAAACCGGTCAAAAAGTGGTGATTAAGACCCCGTCGATTAATTTTGAAGATGATCCGGCCTATTTAGAACGGTTTCAATTAGAAGAGTGGGTCGGTAGGCGAATTGATAGCCCGCATGTTATTCGTACTATTGAACAAAAAACACCGCGACGATTTTTGTACTACATCATGGAATACATTGAAGGTCAGACGCTTGAACAATGGATGCGTGATCAAGCGATGCCGGATTTAACGGTGATTCGTAATATTGTGTCCCAAATTGTCTCGGGGCTACGTGCTTTTCATCGTTTGGATATGCTGCACCAAGACATCAAACCCGGCAATATTATGATGACAGCGGAGGGCTTGGTGAAAATTGTTGACTTTGGCTCGACCAAAATCGCGGGGATTGCGGATGTGTCTACGCCAATTGAGCGTAAAGAGTTGCTCGGGACTAAGCACTACACCGCACCTGAGTATTTAATGGAAAAGCCGGGGACGACGCAATCAGATCTATTCGCATTGGGGTGTATTGTTTATGAAATGGTCACTGGGAAATTGCCGTATGGTGAAGGCTTGTTAAAAGCGGTAGAGAAAGGCACAGTGTCTAAATTGCGTTATATTTCTGTCCACAATTTTACGCGTAACATACCTGATTGGGTTGATAAAACAATAAGGAAGGCGGTCGAGATAAAACCTGAAAATCGCTACAGTAAATTGTCAGAATTGGAGAGCGATCTGAGAAAACCCAACCCAGCTTATTTAACAGAGGAACAATTACCACTGATTGAGCGAAACCCGCTTGGGTTTTGGCGTGGTCTTGCCTTGTTGTTATTGTTATCGAATCTAATCCTGTTGTTGTTATATCTGACTTAAAAACACCCTGGATCATGTTGATTGTTAGACATGGCCCAGGGGTAGTTGTGTAGCGTTGAGCTTATTTCGCGATTGACACTAACTCAATATCAAACATCAATGTTTCATTGGGACCGATCAATTGACCCACGCCGCGATCACCGTAAGCTAGGCTTGCTGGGATAACAAGCTGCCATTTGCCACCTTCTTTCATCATAGGTAGCGCTTCTTGCCAGCCTTTGATAACACCTGAAACAGGAAAGGTCGCAGGTTCACCACGCTCATGCGAGCTATCAAACACAGTGCCGTCTAAGAGTTTGCCGGTGTAATGTGCAACGACTTTATCTTCGCTCGTTGGTGATTGACCTTCACCTGGCTCAATAATTTTGTATTGTAGGCCGGTTGCTGTAACGATAACACCGTCTTCTTTCGCATTTTTGGCTAGGAAAGCATCGGCTTCTTTTTGCTTTTTAGCCGCTGTCTCTGCCATTTCTTGTTGTTTCTGTTGTTGGTAGTTTGTCACTAGTTTTTCAGCGGTTGCTTGATCAATTTGTGGCTTATTACCTTCTAGCATATCTTCGATACCAGCAGAAAAAGCGCCCATTTCTAATTCGACACCTTCGTTTTTAAGGCCTTGACCAACTTGCACACCGAAAATATAACTGAGTTTTTCTTTATCAGTTTTAAGATCGGCGGCGTTAACGAGGCCAGATGTGGCAAGAAGTATCGGTAGCATGGCGAGTGTTTTGAGTTTCATTTAGCTGAGTCCTAGTTAATTAAAAGAGGAGGTACAAAAGTATTTTGTTTAGTCTCGAATCATCATCATAAGTTCCTACGATTGGCTATTCTCTCATAAATGAAAGATAAATGATTAATGCAATAACCTAGGGTTTAACTTGGTTAATAGCTTAATTAGTACTATAATGGTCTCAATTAGGAGGGCATCACATGTTACGCATGGGAAAATTGACAGATTACGGTATTGTGTTGATGAGCTATTTGGCTGAGAACACAACACTACACCATAATGCACACACGCTAGCCGATGCGGTTCGCGTGCCTTTGCCAACGGTGAGAAAAGTCTTAAAAGCGCTATCTCAACATGGCTTGCTCAATTCTGAGCGTGGTGCACATGGTGGTTACAGCCTTAGCAAGGCGGCAAGGGAAATCTCCATCGCAGAGGTGATTACTGCGATTGAAGGTCCGATTGCGCTGACCGAATGTGTCAGTGTTGAGAGCCATTGTAATCAGGAAGTTCATTGCGTTGTACAAACTAACTGGGAGCGGATCAATAGCGCGGTTTACCATGCATTAGATGAAGTGAAATTATCCGATATGCTGGTACAACAAACCCATATTAATGGTGTGAGCCCAATTCATTTTTATCCCTCTGCCAGTCAGAGTGGTCTAGTTACAAAACAGGATGGTGAGATCCATGGCTGAACAAAAGCAACAGATAGAAGAGTTTGTCCCGAAAGAATATTCAGCAGGCTTTATCACGGACATTGAGTCGGATAGTCTACCGCCGGGTTTGAGCGAAGACGTGGTGCGAGAAATTTCACGCATCAAGGGCGAACCCGAGTTTCTACTAGAATGGCGTTTGAAAGCGTATCGTCATTGGTTAACATTAGAACCCCCTACATGGGCGCACGTTGATTATCCTGAGATCGATTATCAAGCGATCAGCTATTATTCAGCGCCGAAGAAAAAAACAGATGGGCCAAAAAGTCTTGATGAAGTCGATCCGGAATTATTGCGCACCTATGAAAAATTAGGCGTGCCATTAGAAGAGCGTGCAAGATTGGCGGGTGTCGCTGTTGATGCTGTGTTTGATAGTGTGTCTGTGGCCAATACCTTTCAAGACAAGTTGGCTGAAGAAGGCATTTTATTTATGCCGTTTTCTAAAGCGGTGAAAGAACATCCTGAATTACTCAAAAAATATTTGGGTAGCGTCGTGCCGTATCGCGACAATTACTATGCGGCATTGAATTCAGCGGTCTTTAGTGATGGCTCTTTTGTCTATATTCCAAAAGGGGTACGTTGCCCAATGGAGTTGTCGACCTATTTCCGCATTAATGCCGCCAATACCGGTCAGTTTGAGCGTACTTTAATTATTGCTGACGATGATGCATATGTGAGCTATTTAGAAGGCTGTACTGCGCCAATGCGTGATGAAAATCAGCTGCATGCAGCAGTCGTCGAGCTCGTGGCGCTAGAGCGTGCTGAAATCAAATACTCAACCGTGCAAAACTGGTACCCGGGTGATGAGAACGGCGTGGGGGGAATTTATAACTTTGTGACCAAACGCGCAGCCTGTCGTGGTGAAAGCTCAAAAGTGTCTTGGACACAAGTCGAAACAGGGTCTGCTATTACTTGGAAATACCCAAGTGTCATATTGCAAGGTGACAATTCAACGGGTGAGTTTTATTCCGTTGCCGTCACGAATAACCTGCAACAAGCCGATACCGGCACGAAGATGATTCATTTGGGTAAGAACACCAGTTCTACCATTATATCAAAAGGAATTTCAGCCGGTCGTTCACAAAATGCCTACCGTGGCTTAGTGCGTGTCGGACCAAATGCTGAAAATGCGCGTAACTACACTGAATGTGATTCTTTATTAATGGGTGATACCTGTGCAGCACATACTTTCCCTTATATCGAAGTGAAGAATCCAACAGCCCAAGTTGAACACGAAGCTTCTACGTCAAAAATCAGTGAAGATCAGTTGTTTTATTGTAAACAACGCGGCATGGACACCGAAGACGCAGTATCGATGATTGTGAATGGTTTCTGTAAACAAGTGATTCACCAATTACCGATGGAGTTTGCAGTCGAAGCACAAAACTTACTGGGCTTGTCGTTAGAAGGCTCTGTGGGTTAACAGACAGATTATTTTTTGCTCGAGTGGCTTTGACTCTTGCTGCTCCTAAATAGAAGAGATAAAACATGTTAGAAATTAAAAACCTTTATGCCAGCGTAGATGGCAAAGACATTCTTAAAGGCATTAACTTGACGGTTAACGCAGGCGAAGTGCATGCGATTATGGGCCCAAACGGTGCCGGTAAAAGTACTTTGTCAAATGTGCTTGCAGGTCGAGATGGTTATGAAATCACGCAAGGTGAAGTGATTTATAAAGGTGAAAATCTACTCGATTTACAAGCGGAAGAGCGTGCTCAACGAGGTATCTTCCTTGCCTTTCAATATCCGGTTGAAATTCCAGGTGTGAGTAATGTCTATTTGTTAAAAGCGGCTTTAAATGCAGTACGTAACTACCAAGGCTTAGACGAATTAGATGCTATGGACTTTTTGACGTTGGTGAGAGAGAAAATGCAACTGGTCAAAATGGACGAAGCTTTTCTCTATCGAGGGGTGAATGAAGGCTTCTCTGGTGGCGAGAAAAAGCGTAATGAGATTTTGCAAATGGCCTTACTTGAACCGTCATTGGCGATTTTAGATGAAACCGATTCGGGTCTAGATATTGATGCCTTAAGAACCGTTTCAGATGGCGTCAATGCTTTGCGTTCGCAAGAGCGTTCGATTGTGATGATTACCCATTACCAACGCTTACTCGATTATATTGTGCCTGATTTTGTTCACGTTTTATCCGATGGCAAGATTGTTAAGTCGGGTGACAAGGAACTTGCCAAAGAGCTTGAATCAAAAGGCTATAGCTGGGTGCATGCAGAAGGTCCAGCAGCATGAAGCAATTCACTGATTTAGCGACGCCTTTTGCCAATGTGGCAGCAGATAGCGAGTTGCCAGGGCAAAACCTGTCTTGGTTGAAAACCATGCGCCAACAAGCGCTGATGCAGTTTAACCAGTTTGGCTTGCCAAGCAAAAAGGTTGAAAGCTGGAAATATACGAGCCTTTACGAATTGTCTCAGCAAAGTTTTAACCACCAAGCTGGTGCTGTCTCAATCAGTCAACAACAATGTGAGGAGCTTGCCTTATTAGGAGAAGCTTATCGTGTTGTGATTGTTGACGGGGCCTTTGAACCTAAGCTGTCAAAGCTGGATGGTTTGCCGGTCGGCGTGACAGTACAACCCTTTTCACAAGCATTAGATACGGTTGAACAACAATTAGGTCAGCAAGTAGCAATAGACCAAGCGGGTTTGACGGCGCTCAATACCTTGTTGATGAAGGAAGGGGCGATGGTCCATGTGGCTGCCCATACGGTAGTTGATAAACCGATTGAACTGTTAGTGATCAATAGTGGCAATACGGTTAATTTAGCGACGCATTTACGTAATATGCTAGTGTTAGATACTGAAGCACAAGCGACGGTGGTTGAACACTATGTCGGTTTAAACGATGCAATATACTTGACCAATGTGGTCAGTGAGGTGGTGTTAGCCGATAATGCTGAATTGTTTCATTATAAATTACAGCAAGAGTCAAAAAATGCTTTCCATATCGCGACACTAGCGGCCAAACAAGCCGCGGGTAGTCAATGGCATACCAATAATATTTCCTTGGGCGGTAAGCTGGCACGTAATGATGTGCATAGCCAGCTGATGGGAGAACAGGCCCATACGACGATGGATGGCCTGTATTTATTGAAAGCAACGCAACATATTGATAACCACACCCGCATTGATCATTTGGTGCCAAATACGACCAGTAATGAGTTGTATAAAGGCGTACTAGACGATGATAGCCATGCCGTTTTTAACGGTAAGGTGATTGTGCATAAAGACGCCCAAAAAACGGATTCAAAAGAATATAACCACAACCTCTTATTATCGCGTGGCTGTGAAATCGACACCAAGCCCGAAATGGAAATCTATGCCGATGATGTGAAGTGTGGTCACGGTAGTACGGTTGGTCAATTAGACCCAGATCAATTGTTTTTCTTACGAGCACGTGGATTAGATGCTGTGACAGCGCGCAGTTTATTGACGCATGCGTTTGCGGTCGAAGTCTTGGAACGAATTCCTTCTGAACCCCTCAGAGACGCGTTGTCTAACGTGATTTCACAACGATTGCCGCGTGGTGCTAATGCGTCATGAGTAAGTTTGATATACAAGCGATCAGGCAGGACTTTCCAATCCTCGACCAGCAGATTTATGATAAACCCTTGGTGTATCTCGATAATGCGGCGAGTAGTCAAAAGCCGGTACAAGTGATAGATGCTGTCGCAAATTATTATCGTCAAGACAATGCCAATGTACACCGTGGTGTGCATCGCTTGAGTCAGCGTGCGACGGATGCCTATGAAGGTGCACGTAGCAAGGTTCGCGGCTTTATTAATGCCAAATCCGATAAAGAAATTGTCTTTGTACGCGGTGCGACAGAAGCGATTAACTTAGTAGCACATAGCTTTGTTCGTCCACTATTGCAAGCTGGCGATGAGATCTTGATTAGTCATATGGAACATCATGCCAATATTGTGCCTTGGCAAATGTTGTGTGATCAAGTGGGGGCCAAGTTGGTGGTGATTCCAATGACCGAACGCGGTGAATTGGATTTATCGACGTTTGATGATTTGTTAACACCTCGTACGAAAATGATGGCTATCGGGCAGGTGTCGAATGCATTGGGTACGATCAATCCCGTTAAAATGATGACAGAAAAAGCCCATGCGAAAGGCATTCCCGTCTTAGTTGACGGTGCACAAGCTGTACCGCATATGACTGCCGATGTACAGGATTTGGATTGTGACTTTTATGTGTTTTCTGGCCATAAAATGTTTGCCCCAACCGGTATTGGTGTCTTATACGGTAAGCAAGCATTATTAGAAGAGATGGTGCCGTGGCAAGGTGGTGGCGATATGATCTTGTCAGTGAGCTTTGCACATACAGAATACAACGAATTGCCGTATAAATTTGAAGCGGGGACGCCGAATATTGCGGGTGCAATCGGTTTGGGTGCGGCCATCGATTATATGCATCGGATTGGGATAGAGGCTCTGGCACAGCATGAACATGATTTATTAGTCCATGCAACGGAGAAATTAATGGCGTTAGACGGTGTCCGTATTATTGGCACTGCCGAACACAAAGCCAGCGTCTTATCATTTATGATTGAGGGAGTTCACCCCCACGATGTCGGCACCATATTTGACCAACAAGGCGTGGCGATTCGAACAGGTCATCATTGTGCTCAACCAGTGATGGAGTTTTTCGCTATCCCAGCAACCGCGAGAGCATCGTTTGCATTTTATAATACGATGGAAGAGGTTGATGCCTTGGTAGAAGCTATTCAAAAAACACAGGAGTTATTTGCCTAATGAGTGCAGGAGATTTAAGAGATCTGTATCAGCAAGTGATTATGGATCATAATAAAAAGCCACGAAATTTTCGTGAAATGTTGGACGCCAATCATTTTGCCCATGGTAATAACCCACTCTGTGGTGATGCGTTAGTTGTGTTCGTCAAAATGAACGATGATGTGATTGAAGATGTGAGTTTTCAGGGTAGTGGTTGTGCGATTTCGGTCGCGTCGGCGTCGTTGATGACGGAAACGTTGAAAGGCAAGACGATTGCAGAAGCAGAAGAAATTTATCAGCAAGTTCATAAACAAATGACCAATGAAGACGCCGATCCTGCGATTCTAGGGAAGCTAGAAGTGTTAGGTGGTGTAAGAGAGTTTCCAGCGCGGGTGAAATGCGCGACGTTATCATGGCATACCATGCATACGGCGATGGAAAATGACCATGATATTTCAGTGACAACAGAGTAAGACAAGCTAATGGAACAATTATTTAAAGCCAGCCCAGAAGAGTTGAAAGAAGACGTCATTGCGATGCTTCAAACGATTTATGATCCTGAGATACCGGTGAATATTCATGAGTTAGGGTTGATTTATGATATCCAAATCAGTGAAGATTCTGTTGTGGATATTAAGATGACATTAACTGCACCAGGTTGTCCGGTGGCACAATCGTTCCCGGGTGAAATTGAAGGTAAAGTCGGCTCCGTACCAGGGGTAGCCGAAGCCCATGTCGAATTAGTATGGGAACCTATGTGGACGAAGGATATGATGAGTGAGGCGGCTCAATTGCAATTAGGCATGTTCTAACCTTTCTCTTTCACCAAGCTGTCGATAGGTCGGGTGAATTGAATGTTAAAAAATATTATTGGCTTTTTCGCGCTGTTAGGGGGCTTGATGACGGTATCTGCGGCAGAAATTACGCCGGAATTATTGCAAGCCTTCCAAAATAAGGGGCCTGACTATCAGGCTCGCACCCATCATTTTAAAGCCGATGGTCAACCACGCTATATTAACCGCTTAATTCTTGAAGATTCACCTTACTTAAACCAACACGCTCATAACCCCGTCGATTGGTACCCGTGGGGCGCCGAGGCCTTTGCAGCGGCAAAGACGCAAGATAAACCGATCTTTTTATCGATTGGTTATTCGACTTGCCATTGGTGTCACGTGATGGAAGAGGAAAGCTTTGACAATATTGCGATTGCACAACGTATGAATGCATCGTTTATAAATATCAAAGTGGACAGGGAACAACGGCCCGAAATTGATGCGCTCTATATGACTGCCGTACAGCTGATGACCGGGCGAGGTGGCTGGCCGATGTCGAGCTTTTTAACGCATGAAGGTAAGACCTTTTGGGCTGGCACTTATCTGCCGCCAACGCAGTTTGAGCGGGTATTAATAGGTTTAGATATAGCCTGGCACCGTGACCGTGATGCGGTCGTAAAACAGGCGGATGAAGTCGCTGATATCGTCAATAAAATTAGCTTGAGCCAAGGACAGAGTGCGCGTATTGAGGGTCATGTCGTCGACACAGCCATCGCGCAGATTATGCAAAATTTTGATTCCCTTCAAGGCGGTTTCACTACTGCACCCAAATTCCCAAATGAGCCAACCTTATTATTACTGATCGACACCATAAAACGCCAAGGTGACAAGACATTATTGGCCGCATTAGTCACGACGCTTGATGCCATGGCTCAAGGTGGAATTTACGATCAGGTTGGTGGCGGTTTCCATCGATATTCAACCGATAATGAATGGTTAGTGCCACATTTTGAAAAGATGCTGTATAACCAAGCACAGCTAGCGCGGGTGTACTTGCAGGCGTATGAGCTGACTAAAAAACCTTTTTATGCCCGAATCGCAGAACAGACCTTAGATTATGTGTTACGCGAGATGACGTCTGCACAAGGTGGTTTTTATTCGGCAATCGACGCCGACAGTGAGGGTGAAGAGGGGGTATTTTATGTCTGGACACCAGCGCAATTAACAGCAGCATTATCGGCACACGATGCGGCGTTGGTGATGGATTTGTTTGGTGTGACCGAGCAAGGCAACTTTGAGGGTAATAATATTTTGCACTTGCCCGACAGTCTAAGTGATTTTTCGGCACGAACAAATATTGAATTATCGACCTTGTCAGCACAATTGGATGATATCTTAGCCACCTTACGGACAGTGCGTGAACAACGTGAAAGGCCGTTACGAGATAATAAAATTATCACTGCCTGGAATGGCATGATGGTGACAACGTTAACGATAGCTAGCGAGCTATTGGCGATGCCAAAATATCTAGATGCAGCTGAACGTTGTGCGACGTTTCTTTGGCAAGCAAACATGACGTCAACAGGCGAGATGTGGCGTGTTCACATGGACGGTAGCGCTTCGATTCCTGCGGTGCAGGAAGATTATGCATATTTGGCAGAGGCCATGATTACATTATATGACGCAACGCAGAATCCAGAGTACTTAACGCGTGCTAAACGTTTGACCGATGACATGATTACACAATTCTGGGATGAGGCAACGGGCGGCTTTTATATGGATAAAGTCAGTACTGTACCGACGATGGCGAGAATGAAACAAAGTATTGATGGTGCTATGCCATCGGGTAATTCGGTGGCATTCCATGCGTTAACGATGTTGGCTAAGCGCACTAATATATTCGATTATGATACTAAGGCGACGATGCAACGGTCGGCTTTTGGCGATGATATTGTTAATAACCCCATTAGTTATGGCTATTTCTTGCAAGCATTGCAAAAACAGATCGCGGGAGAAACGGGCACGAGACAATACGCTGCCCAAGGTGCGGTATCGATCCGCTGGCTAGCGTCGGCATCGCAAGATAAAGTCGATTTTAGTCTATTGATAACTATTGCAGATGGCTGGCATATCAATGCTGCCGAACCGTTAGATAAAGACTTAATTGCTACGCAACTTGCGCTGTCAGATATACTGAGCTGGCAGTTAGAGTGGGTCAGCTATCCAGACGTGCAGATAAAACGGCTGGGATTTAGTCAGAAGCCATTGGCTTTGTATGAAGGCGAAATAGAAATAACTGGGCAATTAGTGGCAGCAGAAGCGCCGAAGACGTCCCCCGTTTTTATGACACTGACAATACAAGCTTGTAACGAACAAATCTGTCTGGCGCCTGAACAAGTTAAATTTAGACTATTACATTGAGAACCATGACAACACACGTAGAGCATACGAAAAGAGCCGTTTATCTACCTTATTCAGGCCCGACCTTACTGAATATTTCATTGTTAAATAAAGGCTGTGCCTTTTCGCGTGAAGAGCGCCAAGAGTTCGGGCTGTTAGGCTTGTTACCGCAACGCTATGAAACGATAACACAACAAGTTGAGCGTGCGTACCAACAGTATTCGAGCTTTGATGACGCAATCAATAAGCATATTTATCTACGGGCGGTACAAGACAGTAATGAGACGTTGTTTTATCGCCTTGTCCAAAACTATATCGAAGAAATGATGCCGATTATTTACACGCCGACAGTCGGTGATGCGTGTGAGCGGTTTTCTGAGATTTATCGTCGTGCTCGTGGCTTATTTATCGCCTACCCAGATCGTGATGATATTGATGCAATGTTGGCCAATGTAACCAAAAAGAATATCAAAGTGATTGTGGTCACGGATGGTAGTCGTATTTTAGGCCTAGGAGATCAAGGTATCGGCGGTATGGGAATACCCATTGGCAAATTATCCTTATACACGGCTTGTGGAGGAATTAGCCCTGCCTATACCTTGCCGATCATGTTGGATGTTGGGACCAATAATCAAGCGTTGTTGGATGACCCCTTGTATATGGGCTGGCACCATCGTCGTATTGAGCAAGCCGAATACGATGCTTTTTTAGAGTTATTTATTCAAGCTGTTAAACGCCGTTGGCCTGAAGTGTTATTGCAGTTCGAAGACTTTAATCAAACCAATGCCTTACCATTATTACAACGTTATCGTGACGAAATTTGTTGTTTTAATGATGATATTCAAGGCACCGCTGTTGTGACGGTCGGCACACTACTGGCTGCTTGCCATGTTAAAAACGAAGCATTGCGTGACCAAACCATTGTTTTTGCTGGTGCTGGGGCAGCAGGCTGTGGCATTGCAGAGCAAATTGTGATGCAGATGTGTGTTGAGGGCTTAACTGAGCAACAAGCAAGAAGTCGAGTACTGATGATTGACCGACACGGTCTGCTGATGACTAATATGACGAGATTGTTGCCATTTCAGTTGCCATTGGCAACGACTGTAGATGAGGTGATGGATTGGCGTTATTCTGACGGTTACCCTTCGCTTCAGGATACAATACGCTGCGCGCGACCAACGATTTTGATTGGAGTATCTGGGCAACCGGGCTTATTTAACAAAGCGATTGTTGAGACCTTGATGATGGGCTGTGAACGGCCAATTGTCTTCCCTTTAAGTAATCCTTCTAAGCAGATTGAAGCAACGCCAGCACAGTTAATTCATTGGACTAAAGGGCAAGCGATTGTCGCGACAGGCAGCCCTTTTGAACCCGTTGAATATGACGGTCATCATTATGTCATTCCGCAATGCAATAATAGTTATATCTTCCCTGGTTTTGGCTTAGCGGTGGTGGCGGCAAAAATTCGTCATATCAGTGACGAGATGTTGCTCGTTGCAAGTGAAATATTGGCTAATGCATCTCCTGCTGCTGCCGATCCGAAGGCTGCCTTATTGCCGAGCCTAGCGGAGATAGGTCAATTGAGTAAAGACATGGCCTTTGCGGTCGCCAAAACAGCACAACAACAAGGCTTGGCTGCGATGTTAACCGATGATGATTTAAGGCTTGCGATCGAACAACAGTTTTGGGTGCCGGAATACCGTGCTTATAAACTCATCGATGGATGATTCATTAGCAAGTTTATTTTTTATTTTGCAGAGAGAACGTTATGGCTTATACAGAGAAATTTCAGAAATTGGCAGATATCGCATGTTCACATGTGGATGGCATTGCGGCTGACAAGGTAGATACCTTGCTTGCAGCTGGTGCCGTCGCTCTAGATATTCGTGATGGTGAAGAGCATCAGGCGGACCATATCCCAGGTTCGTTGAATATTAGTCGGGGTAAGCTTGAGATGCTCGTCGAAAGTGAAATCCCAGATTTAGACACTCAGGTACTATGCTATTGCAATGCGGTTAACCGCGGTGCCTTGTCAGCCGACACGTTGAGACAAATGGGTTATGTCAATGCAAAGTATATCGATGGTGGCTTAATCGCTTATCGCGCTTTATCAGATTAAAGGCTAAGCTGGTCTGAAGGTGTGCGTAGCCAAGCGTGAAAGTAAATGCGGTTAAAGATTGCATTATGTTGCGTGTTTTTTTAGTTAAAAATGTGACCTAGGTCTTTAAGTATTTTTGTGATTTCTATTAAAGTGATTTCTTATTGAGTCAATGCCGACTTTGTAGCTGAATGTGTAGCGGCACCTGTTACAGTGTTAGTCATAATGAGTGGCTTTGGCTCGAGATAAAGCAGGGACTTATTTTATGCAGAGAGACGGGATGGCTTATACAGAAAAATTTCAAAATATGGCTAACGCCGCACGGGCTCGAGTTGAGGAAGTCTTACCCGAGCATGTTGATCTACTCCTCGCTAACGGCGCCGTCGCGCTAGATATTCGTGATAAGCAAGAACATGATATTGACCATATTCCAGGATCATTGAATATCAGTCGGGGCAAACTAGAGATGTTAATCGAAAGCGAAATTCCTGATATTGATAGCACGATTCTATGTTACTGCAACGCGATTAATCGAGGCGCTTTATCGGCTGATACCTTAAGGGCGATGGGCTATGGTAATGCCAAGTTTATTTTGGGTGGATTGTTGGCCTACCGGGCATTGGGTTGAACCAGATTATCATAACGAACACGACTGAAACCGGAGTGAAATGATCGCACCACGGTACGCTGTATGCTTTGGAGAGTAGTAACAATTTTTTTAAAATGAAGTTTGTTTTTTGTCTTAACCTTCGCTAGCTTGATCTTAGCGCAACAATCCAATAGTCTAGGCACTTGGCCTTCTGCTACTAGACGAGGTCAATTGCGTTTTATTTATAGATGACAACACAAAGAGGGGAAAACCGAATGTACGATATGTCTAACCTGGATAAATTAGCTACGCTGCAAAAGAACACACCGGAAGCACTGGCTGCATTTCAAGCGCTTGATAAAGCTGCGCTTGCTGAGGGTGCAATTCCAGTAAAGTATAAAGAATTGATGGCTTTGGCTGTTGCCTTAACAACACAATGTCCGTATTGCCTAGAAGTACATAAAGCGGCTGCTATAAAAGCCGGTGCGACAGAGCAAGAATTATCAGAAACTGTTTTTGTTGCGACTGCATTACGTGCGGGTGCGGCGTTAACACATGGTACACATTTGCTTTAAGTATTACGCTAAATTTTAAAGGGGCTGAAAGCCCCTTTAAAATTAATAGTGTCGTTCAATTTCTCCCTTCTCCACCTCGCCATCATTCTTCACTTTCATCGATATTTCTTTGGCATTATCCTACTGTTTTTATTAGGCTCTGTTTTATAAGGCTTGACTAATATTATCTCTAGCCATTGCATTGTCTTGCATGAGATACTAAAGCTGTCTTTTGTTAAATTTAGGAACTCATCATGAGAGTCGCCATCCTTTCTAGGAATAAGAATCTTTACTCAACGCGCCGCCTTAAAGAGGCTGGGGAAGCCCGCGGCCACGAAGTTGATGTTATTGATACTTTGCATTGCTATATGGATGTGACGAGAAGCCGGCCGACAGTACGTTATCATGGCCAAGAATTACCCCACTATGACGCCGTCATTCCCCGTATTGGTGCTTCCGTGACTTTTTACGGTACTGCGGTGGTACGTCAATTTGAAATGATGGGCACTTTTTCGGTCAATGAATCTGTTGGGATTAGCCGTTCGCGTGATAAATTGCGTTCGCTACAATTATTATCTCGTACCGATGTAGGCTTACCTCGAACGGGTTTTGCCAATAAAGCCGATAATGCGAAAGACTTAATTAAAAATGTCGGTGGAGCACCTGTTGTGATTAAACTGCTTGAAGGTACACAAGGCATCGGTGTCGTTCTCGCAGAGACGGCGAAAGCGGCAGAAGGTATTATCGAAGCTTTTATGGGCTTAAATGCCAATATTCTGGTTCAAGAATTTATCAAAGAAGCGGGCGGTGCTGATATCCGTTGTTTTGTTGTGGGCAATAGAGTTGTTGCAGCGATGAAACGACAGGGCGCAGAAGGTGAGTTTAGATCAAATTTACATCGCGGTGGTTCGGCGAAAGTCATAAGATTGAGTAAAGAAGAAAGAGCGACTGCTGTCAGTGCCGCAAAGACGATGGGACTTAACGTTTGTGGTGTTGATATTCTGCAGTCAAGTAATGGCCCCGTTGTGATGGAAGTCAATTCATCGCCGGGTTTAGAAGGGATTGAGGTCGCGACAAATAAAGATGTTGCGGCAATGATTTTCGACTTTATTGAAAAAAATGCCAAGCCATACCATACACGGACGAGAGGAAAGGGCTAAACAGCCTCGTAATGCATATACACGATTTGCCCATTGGCGAGTACATTATCAAGCCTGGTGAAACACGGCAATTAGAGATTCCGGTCGCCAATCTTTATACTGATACGGATGTGTTTATCCCGGTTCATGTTATCCGTAGTAAACGCCCCGGGCCAATTGTGTTTGTTTCAGCAGCGGTCCATGGCGACGAACTTAACGGTATTGAAATTGTTAGGCGTTTAATTCAGTCAAAAACCTTAAAAATCTCTGCGGGTTCACTGGTATTGATACCGATGGTGAATATATATGGTGTGTTGAATCAAAGTCGTTATATGCCCGACCGTCGCGATTTGAACCGCAGTTTTCCAGGATCTAAAAAAGGCTCACTTGCCGGTCGTGTCGCCCATATTTTTTTAGAAGAAATCATTAAGCACTGTGATTATGGTATTGACTTACATACTGGTGCGATCCACCGTTCTAATTTACCTCAAATTAGAGCCGATTTGAGTGACCCTGAAACAGAGGCGCTCGCCATTGAATTCGGGGCCTCTGTCGTCTTAAATGCAAATTTAAGAGACGGTTCTTTACGACATACGAGTGTTGAATCCGGCACACGTATTTTATTGTATGAAGCGGGACAAGCACTACGTTTTGATGAATTATCGATCCAGGTGGGGGTGCGAGGTGTTCTCAACGTTATCACCAAGTTGGGCATGATGAGGCGCAAAAGGACACGCAAGGCATTTCAACCTTATATTGCAAATGATAGTGCTTGGGTCAGAGCCAATTCGAGTGGTATTGTGCGGGACTTGAAAAAATTGGGTGATCGCGTTAGGAAAGGTGATGCGCTCGCCGAAATTGGTGGTCCTTTTGGCGATGTAATCGATAGGGTGAAAGCGAGTAAAGCAGGCATTATTATTGGCAAGCAGAATATTCCTTTGGCACAAGAAGGGGATGCGATGTTTCATATCGCTTTTTTTGAAGAGGCCGATTCTGTGGTGGCAGAAACGATAGAAGCGATGCATGAAACCATGAACAATGATTCTGCATTTCACTATGATAAAGTAGAGTGATTTTTAAGTGACTCATAACGTGATCGTCTCGGTCATGCTGCTTGAAGAATAAGGTTGTGGGGAATGGAAAACAAAATAATTATCGGTAGTCTTGAAGACTTTGACTTGCCTGAGTTAGGTATTCTGGGCATACAAGTTCGCATCGATACAGGTGCAAAAACCTCTTCATTACATGTTGATAATTTGTCACGTTTTACGAAAGCGGGAAAACCTTGGGTACAATATGATATTCACCCCAATATTCATAATGTTGATGAGATTATTCATTGCGAATCTCGGATTAAAGATATTCGCAGAGTAAAGTCATCCAATGGTACCTCTGAAGAACGTTATGTGATTAAGACGCTAGTCAGAATTGGGCTTGCCTCGTGGCCGATTGAGATCACCTTAACAAACCGTGAAGATATGAGTAATTTAATGCTATTTGGTCGAGAAGGGATGGGCGATAGGGTATTAATCGATCCCTCCGCGACATTTTTACTCAACAATGAAAACCCAGATCAAGACACGACTTGAAAGCGCGTTATAACCAGTGTTTCCAACGCATAAAGATAATGATACCTAATGCCGTTATAAGCATGCCTGCGGAAACATAAATAAAAGCAAAGCTATCTTCGGTCCCAGGCAGGCCTGCGACATTCATTCCAAACACGCCGGTTAACACACCTAAAGGCAAGAACACTGTCGCGACAATAGACAATAAATAGGTTCGTGAGTTTTGTTGTTCGGCGATTTGATTACGCATTTCTTCTTGCAGTACTAGCGTCCTTTCGCGCGCTAAATCTAAATCTT
The DNA here is from genome assembly GCA_024685995.1 of Piscirickettsiaceae bacterium. Classification (GTDB taxonomy): domain Bacteria; phylum Pseudomonadota; class Gammaproteobacteria; order Nitrosococcales; family Methylophagaceae. Next base: position 37,505 of record JAIBDY010000015.1, read on the forward strand.
CTACAAAACGGATGATGCGATCGGTTTGCTCATGTAGATGATGTAGTTCTTGTTGAGCGAGTAGGTTTCGAGGGGCACGATAGAGCGCGTCTAGGGCATCACGTTGCGGTGCTAAGAAACGCCTAATAATGGCGGTTTTTCTTCGTAAGGCACTGAGCTGGTGTTGTACGGTTGTATTGTTTTGCTCTGGCAGTTCTTCATGTTTTGAGATGTTTTCTTCGATTTCATCGACTGTATCGGCAATATAATCCATGATAAGTTCGATCAAGGTAGTTAAAAATTCACCTTCTGTCTTAGGGCCATTTTGTTGTCTTAAATCGGCTATCATGTCTTGTATTGAGGCAACACGGCGTTGTCTGGCCGTGATAATGCGACCTTTGGTAATCCAAATACGAATGGACACCATATCTTCTTGATCGGCACCTGGATTTAAGTTGATGGCGCGTAACAGAATCAACATCCCTTTGTTGAAGCTTCTTATTCTTGGGCGGGTATCAATTCGGGTTAAAGACTCTGCTTCAAGTTCGCTCAAGCCTTGTTCTTCTAACCACTGAAACGCACCTGGGCGACCATATTCAATGTGTGTCCATAAGATATTTTGCTCATTCAAAGTCACTTGCTCTGGATGCTCAATATCCATGCCGCCACCATTGCCGTCTAATAAAAACTGATGGACTATACATTCAGTAGACATATGCTCTCCTTGTTAGTCGTCTTGAGTGGTTGAATTATTGGGTTTGACGATATGAATTTCGATCGGTTTTGGATCGAAATGAATATCGCGCTGTGGAAATGCAATACCAATATTGTGATATTTAAATTCTTTATCAATGGCGTTATGAATTTCATGAATAACGGGGTTAAGATCCTGAATGCCTTTGATAAAAACGCGAAGCTCGAAATTAAGGCTATTGTCACCAAATTCTCGGAACCAAGCGACAGGAGCAGGGTCACTTAACACTTTGTCATTTTTGTTAGCAATCTCTAATAAACATCGCTCAGTGAGTTCGGTGTCGGAACCATAATTAACCCCAACCCGAATGGTTGTTCTAATAATGGGGTCAGACAGGCTCCAGTTGACCAGGCGCTCGGTGATAAAAGTCTTATTTGGGATGATGATTTCTTTACGATCCCAATCGACGACGGTGGTTGCACGAATTCGAATCTGACTGACTGTACCAAACTGTTCACCGATGGTGACGGTATCCCCGATACGAATTGGACGTTCGAATAAGATCACTATGCCCGACACAAAGTTGGCCACGATTTCTTGTAAGCCAAAACCTAACCCGACACTTAATGCTGCGACCAACCATTGTAGTTTTGACCATTGAGCACCGAGCAGCTGCAAGACAATGAGCGTACCGGTAATCACGATGAAGTATTTCGATAGGGTGGTAATAGCATAATTAGTCCCAGGTTCTAATGACCAACGACTGAACACGGCAATTTCGAGTAAGCCTGGGATATTTCTAGCCGCCAAGAAGGTGATCACGGTTAGGATTGCTGCGAGCAGTATATCCCATAGCGTGAGGCCACTCGAGATGGAGGCGCCATCGACAATGTTAATAGACTCCCAGAGGTAAATATTATCCAACTTTTGGAAGGTCGTGAACAGTTCAGCCCAGACATGCCACAGTGCAAATGCAATCGCTATCCCGATGAGCATTTTGAGTAATGACGTGGTTTGTTCGCTAATCGTTTCTAGGTTGCTTTGCTCGGGTTCGATCGTCACTAAGTCAGGATCGAAAGTCATATCGCTTTGCTTGGCGGCTAAAGCTCGCTTCTTGATGAGTCGGTCATACGCTAATTGTCGCTCATTAATGGCAAAGAGCCGGCGAGCAAAAAAGTATAAAAAGACGGCAAGAATGATGATAACGAGCGACTGTAGTAGATAAATGGCCAACTGGAAGGCCATAAAGTGATAGCCAATGGCCGAGAGTAGTGCTAAGACTATTGGCAGAGAGAGTAATAAGATAAATAGAAAAGCATTCATACTCCATAAAGTGGGTTGGCTGTCTGTGGTATGAAGCAGTCCCTTTTTCAGATTGCAGGTGTTATAAATAAAAACTGCAGTTAGCGTTGCCGCTGTAATAAAGCTGACGCGACCCAAACTATCGCGAATATCTGCGTTATTACTCAATTCCGCATAGGCGGTTAATGTGATCAGTATCAAGAAGGTCCATTTAAACCAATTGAGGTTGTTTCTTAACAGTCGTTGTATGTCAGTAGGCCATTTAAAATGGAGCTCAGCTAAGCCGGATTTTCTAAGACTCTGGGATAGAAAATTTAGGAATAAATAGACAGCAGCACCATACGTCAACGCGGTCGCAAAAGGGTGATAAAACTCGGCTTGTGATTTTATTTGTGCCGCAGTCGTATACAGGATAAATGGCAAAAAGAGTGATAATAGGACCGTGATAAGGAGCGCTTGTAATGTGATAGTGAAATTATCTAGATTCACAATATCAATGCGTTGTCTCATTAGGGCTAAACGTTGGGTTAGTTTAGAGCGTTGTGTCAACAGAAAGACTAATAAAGCGATAGAGAGTATCGTGGTGATAGAAAATTGTTTTATCTGACTGAGAAAATGGTTAATAAAATTCAATGATAGGAAGCTACTGATCAACGGCCCGGTTTCTTTTATCGCATCCACAATCGTCATGAGCTTGAGTCGTTCTTGACTAGGCATCCAGACCAGTTCCTGTTCAAGCAATTGCGCATATTGTTGGCTTTGATTATGTAGTGATCGGATTTGGGTAATCAATTTGCTTAAGGCATCAATATGGTCGACATAGGAAGAGGACAATATTTTAAGTAGCTGTTCGCGTAGCTTAATAATCTCTAGTTGCCTAGCGGGGTTGTCATCAATGTTTACGCCATCTTGTGTGTTCGTTAATGCCTCTTGGATGTCCAGCTCACGTTCAGTGTCCACTTTAAATTGACCGAGTCGGCTTTGGGTTAAGGTCTGTTCGTAAGCAGCAAGCTGTTTTTTTGAAATAGTGGAATCGACTAGGTTATCTCTTTGTTCTCGTAATGCTGCGCCAAACGCAGGGGAGGAGCCAAGTTGACTAATTTTAAGTTGCTCGGTCAAGCCAGTGTATTTTTTGCCGAAACGTTGGGCTTCTTTTTCGATACTTTCCACTTTATTCAAGACTTGATCGTAGTGAGCGATCAATTTTTTAAGTTCTGTCGCTAAATCATTGTTTTTGGTGGCTAATTCACTTAGCCCTAGAGAGAGTGTGTCTTTATTGGCCAGCATATTGCGGGCGGCGGTTAATAATGTTTGGGCTTCGTTATAGCGGTGTGTACTGACTTTATTTTGTAATGCTGACTGACGTATCGCAGCACCGGTTATTTTCTTGGAAAGAAACTCTTGTTCGGTCGCAAGCAGCGATAGCCGAATTGCCCGACTCGCTAATCGTTGGTCTAGCATGGCGACAACGGCTTGGTAATATTTTAACGATGCTAGTTTCTCGATCTGGACTAGTTCTGCACTAGGCTCATTGTTGAGAAGATTTGTTTGTTCACGATCAATGTCTGCCACTTTATTTTTAGCATTTTGTATTAACTCTTGTAGATTTAACGCTTTCTCTTCATTGATTTCGGCTGTGATTTGATTGACTCTATTGCGCCATTCAGACAGAAGTAAAGTTTCTTGTGCGAGCTTGGTTTCTATATTTGATAAAGACGTGTTTGTGAATTTATCGGACAAAGCGGCAGCAGTGTATTCTTTGGATTTTTGTGCAAGTTGGAGTTGTTCGATAGGGCCATTAATCAAACTATCTTTGTAGTCGTTTGTTTGTTGGTTGAGTTCATTTGTTTTATCAATATATTGGATAGCCTGTTGTAATAGGGCGCTATTTTTTGCTTTATCAATATCAGATAAGTTAGTACTGGCGGAGATGTTAGCAAGGCGTTCTTCTAGTGTAGCTTTATCTAAGGTATTCACTATAGTGTCAGCTGCAAGACTTGGGTGAGTCCAGCCGATAGCGAGGACAAGGAGAACGCTCAAAAGCCATTTTAAAGGATGAGAAAATGATGAGGCTAATGGTTGGTCAGTACGGTTAAAGCTAAGGGGAAATTTAATCGCTTTAGAATGCATTTCGTCGCCTATCAATAAAGTGAGTATCGCCCGTATTCACAAGGATTATGGGTATATGGACTATATTACGCGTTCAAGTGTGGTTATAAAACAAGAGAATGCAGGCGCAGCATGGTTTAGGGGCTTAAGGCCGCTGATAACGAGGCATATATGGTGAGATTTAACTTTAACCGACAGTCGGAGAGGTAGTGTAGTTAACACTAGGGCTCTAATTACTAGCCCTAGTGCAGCAAAACGGACAGACGGCAACGATACTGACTAGGTCGATACCGTGGGCCGAGGACTTAGTTGAGTGATTGTCTTTGGTCTTGCAATTGCGATAAGGCTTGTTGCATCTCAGCCAATTTGTCTCGTTCTTTTTGGACTACATCAGCGGGTGCCTTAGCGACGTAATTGTCATTACTCAGTTTGCCCGTTGATTGCTTGATGACCTTGTCCAGCTTCGCAATTTCTTTATCAAGCCTTTGTATTTCAGCACCTTTATCAATTAAGCCTTCTAACGGGATCAGTATTTCCATTTTACCAATCAGTGCTGTTGCCGCGGCAGGGGCATCTCCTCCGAGTAATGTGATGGAGTCAAGATTAGCAAGCCGACTTAAAAATTCATGGTTTGCAGACAATCTATATTGGTCTTGTTCGTCACTGTCTTTTAATAACACAGGGAGTGGTTTTCTCGGGGGAATATTCATCTGTGAACGAATAGAACGAACGCCAGTAATAAAATCCATTAACCATTCCATATCGGCAACGGCAACCGTATCTATCTTGCTGCTGTCGGCAACAGGGTAGGGTTGGTTCATGATGCTATCCCCCGCTTTTCCAGCCAGTGGGGCGATGGTTTGCCAAATTTCTTCGGTGATAAATGGCATGATCGGGTGGGTTAGACGCAAAATAGCTTCTAGCACTCGGACCAATGTTTGCCGTGTACCGCGTTTAGCTGCATCGGAAGCATTATCGTTGGTCAGTACCGGTTTTGATAATTCTAAATACCAGTCACAATAATGGTTCCAGATAAATTCATAAATGCCTTGCGCAGCATGATCAAAGCGGTAATTATCCATGGCGGCGGTGACCGTTTGTACGGTTGTTTGCAAGCGCGACATAATCCAACGGTCAGCTAAGCTCAATTCCACATCATGATTATTAATGCCAGTGTCTTGGCCTTCGGTATTCATTAGAACGTAACGGGCGGCATTCCATAATTTATTACAAAAATTACGGTAGCCTGCGATACGGTTCATATCAAAATTAATATCACGTCCTGTCGAGGCCAAAGAGGCGAAAGTGAAACGCAGCGCATCGGTGCCGTGAGCATTAATGCCCTCAGGGAATTCTTTACGGGTGGCTTTTTCGATTTTTGCCGCCAATGCGGGTTGCATCATGCCTGAGGTGCGCTTTTTAACTAAAGTTTCAAGATCAATACCATCAATGATATCAATAGGATCGAGTACATTGCCTTTAGATTTTGACATCTTATTACCATGGGAGTCACGTACAAGACCGTGGATATAGACTTCTTTAAAGGGCACGTCATCCATAAAATGTAAGCCCATCATCATCATTCTAGCGACCCAGAAGAAGATAATGTCAAAACCGGTAACGAGGACACTGCCAGGATACCAAGTATTGACGGCATCATTTTGTTCAGGCCAACCTAAGGTGGAGAAAGGCCATAATGCGGACGAGAACCAAGTATCTAAGACATCTTCATCTTGTCTTAACGGCATATCAGCAGCGAGCTGGTTTTGTTGTCTGACGGTCTCTTCATCTTGGCCAACGTAGATATTGCCTTCATCATCGTACCAAGCTGGAATACGGTGTCCCCACCAGATTTGGCGTGAGATACACCAATCTTGTATGCCATCCATCCAGTTGTAAAAAGTCTTATCCCAATTACCGGGGACAAATTTGATTTTGCCTTCTTGTACGGCTTTAACAGCAGGTTCGGCTAACACATCTGCTTTGACATACCATTGGTCGGTCAATAAGGGTTCTATAACGGCACCGCTGCGGTCGCCGCGAGGCACCATTAATTTATGGTCTTTGATATCGGCTAATAGCCCAAGAGTTTCCAAATCTTGCACAATCACTTTACGTGCTTCATAACGGTCGAGGCCGCGGTATTTTTCGGGTGCATTGTCGTTGATCGCGGCATCGATCGTTAGGATATTGATTTGTTCTAGATTATGTCGCTGTCCCATTTCAGCATCATTAAAGTCATGGGCTGGCGTGATCTTGACACAACCCGTTCCAAACTCGCGGTCAACATAATCATCGGCAATGATCGGGATTTCTCGACCGACCAAAGGTAGGGTGATTGTGGTGCCAATAAGGTGTTGGTAACGTTCATCTTCAGGGTGAACGGCGACAGCGCTATCACCGAGCATGGTTTCTGGGCGTGTGGTGGCAACGATCAAATGGCCACTGCCATCGCTTAAGGGATATTTAAAATGCCATAAATGACCAGCTTCTTCTTCGGACAAAACTTCTAGGTCTGAAACGGCAGTATGCAGAACCGGATCCCAGTTGACCAAGCGTTTGCCACGGTAAATCAAACCTTCTTGATGAAGTTGAATAAAGACCTGTTGAACGGCCTTAGATAGACCTTCATCCATGGTAAAGCGATCGCGAGACCAATCTAAAGAAGAGCCTAAGCGGCGTAATTGACGGGTAATATTAACGCCCGATTCTTGCTTCCAATCCCAGACGCGGTCGATAAATTGTTCGCGGCCTAAATCGTGACGAGTTTTGCCTTCGGCATTCAGTTGGCGTTCTACGACCATTTGCGTGGCGATGCCAGCATGATCCGTACCCGGCTGCCATAAGGTATTGTCACCTTTCATACGATGGTAACGGGTGAGGGTATCCATAATGGTGTTATTAAAACCATGACCCATATGTAAACTGCCCGTCACATTGGGCGGCGGTAACATGATCGCATAAGGTGTGCCTTCACCAGAAGGTGAAAAGGCACCGCTTTGTTCCCATTGTTGATACCAACTTTGTTCGATCTGGTCGGGGTCGTAGGTTTTGTCCATAAGATTTGTCTTACTGAGTCGTTAAATAAAGTCCGGCATTATACCGTGTTGGGTCGGTGATTGGCTCGAAATGTGTGCTTGCTCAGGCTTGGTTGCTTAGAGTTTATGGCTTTCTATGACATAACCGCGCTGTTGGTAAAAACGATAACGTTCACGACCTTGTGCCTTGATGGTGTCATCGTCATTGATAAATTCGGCGACACGTTCGAATTGGCTAAAAAATAAAGGATGTTGTGGACTGAGATTGATCAGTAGGTTCATCAGTCTTGGTGGGGTGGCATCATGGCCAATGAGGATTGGACAGTCCGTCTGAATAGCATCCATAGAATCGTGCATTAATTGATGTGGCACAAAGCTATCAGAACGAAAACCCCACAATAGTTGATTAAACTGCTCAGCTTGCTCTGCATTATCGGCATGAATATAAATATGATTGCCTTGCGTGTAGGCCTTTTCTATTAACCGGCAGGCGAATACCTGCCGGTCATGCTCTTGTGTACCTTTTAAGATATAGAAACTAATCCGAGTCATCGCGAATATTAGTTATTCTCGTTGATACGGTTCATCAGATATTGCACTAGCATGGGGACAGGTCGACCTGTTGCGCCTTTATCTTTGCCGCCGCTTTTCCATGCGGTGCCGGCAATATCTAAATGGGCCCAAGTAAACTTGTCGGTAAAGCGTGATAAGAAACACGCCGCGGTAATGCTGCCGGCTTCTTTGCCACCGATATTGGCGATATCGGCAAAGTTACTGTCGAGTTGTTCTTGGTATTCATCCCACAATGGCAATTGCCAAGCTTTATCAGCACTATCTGTTCCAGCTTGCAATAAGGCGTCGGCCAAGTGTTGGTCGTTGGCCAATAAGCCGGTTGTTTTGCTGCCTAGTGCGACAATAATCGCGCCAGTTAATGTCGCTATATCAATTACAATGGCAGGATCAAAACGTTCGCTGTAAGTTAAGGCATCACATAAAATGAGGCGACCTTCAGCGTCCGTATTTAAAATCTCGATGGTTTTGCCTGCCATGCTGGTGACAATATCACCTGGTTTGTTAGCGTCGCCATCAGGCATATTTTCAGAACTGGGGATCACACCAATCACATTGATCGGCAAGTTAAGTTCTGCGATAGCAGAAATGGTGCCAAAAACACTGGCACTACCACACATATCGTATTTCATTTCATCCATACCTGCTGCAGGTTTGAGTGAAATACCACCGGCATCAAAGGTCAATCCTTTACCGACTAAAACGACGGGTTTATCATCGCCGGCCCCTTGGTAATTCATGGTGATGAGTTTGGCTGGTTGACGGCTACCGCGCGAGACAGAGAGCAAAGAGCCCATGCCAAGCGATTCCATTTCATCTTCATCTAAGATGGTGGTGGTCACCGTGTCATATTGTTGATCTAATTGCTCAGCCTGTTGTGCAAGGTAAGTGGGCGTGCAAACATTACCTGGTAAGTTACCAAGGTCTTTGGCGAGTCGCATACCATTGGCGATGGCTAAGCCGTTTGCAGCCGCTTGTCCAATTAAGGCTTCATTGTCGGCAGCGTAGAAAGAAAACCGTACGATGGGTTTTTCAGTGGTTTTAGGATTGCTTTTTGTTGCTGTGTATTGGTATAGGGTTGATTCGGCAATGATAACGGCCTGATTGACCAACCAGTGAGCTGGTCTGTCACTAACATTGAGGTCTGATAGGTATAGGCTGGCTTCAACTGCGGCAGAACTGTCTAGTGTTTTGGTGACAGTGGCGATGATAGTGGTGAAGTCGTTTTCTTTAATACCCGCTTGTGGTCCACAACCGATCAATAGAATCCGTGGGCTGGTCACACCTTCAATATCTTGTAGTAAGAGTGTTTGTCCTACTTTACCAGTGATATCTCCTCGGTCAATGATCGCTTGAATACGGCCATTGGTGCTGTCATTAAGCGCGGATGCAGTTGGGCTTAATAAACCTTGTTCAAATAGGGCAATGACGATACAGTCGGTTTTCTCTGTTGCTGCTGTGTGCGTTGTGACAAAATACTGCATTAATTTCTCCTATGGGTGTAGATGATTTAGACTGCAAATCTAAATTGCAAAACTTCACCTACTTTATATAACCAGATAGTGTGTGAACAATGGGAGCAAGCTGGTTTAGCTCCGACAATACGCACTATTGTAACCAAGACCACTAAATAATGTCTGTTATTCGCCAAATTATTCATGCTTATTTTTCAGTGATTGATCGCTATTTACTACGCGAGTTTGTACTGAATGTGATGGCAGTAATAAGCGTATTATGGTTGATTTATGTAGCAACACGTTTTGCGCGTTATTTGGCGCAGGCTGCGGTGGGTAATTTACCGAGCGAGGTGATTTTCACCTTGCTGGGCTACAGCTCACTCGGGGCATTATCATTATTGTTACCCATCGGGGCATTTTTAGCCGTACTGCTAGCGTTGGGGCGGATGAATTCTGATAATGAACTCACCGTGATAGCGGCTTGCGGTATTCCTGATCGTAGGGTGATGCGTAATGTGGCTATTTTTTCTATTTCAATCGCAGTGATTGTGGCGCTGTTGTCATTACTCATAGTGCCTAATGTATTATCAGGGCGGTATGAACTTGAACAAAAAGCAAAAATGGCTGCGGATACCAGTGGCCTTGTCGCGGGTAGCTTTAAAGAGAGTCGAGATGGTAGTTGGACTTTTTATTCTGAAGGGTTAAGTCATGATCAACAGAAGATGGAGAGTGTCTTCATCGAAATTCACCGTGGTGACAGACCTTTGATTTTTAGGGCAAAGCAAGGTCGGTTTGAGATCGATCAGCAAACGGGCAATAAATACCTCATCCTAGATGAAGGGTATCGCTATGAAGGTCGGGCGGGTGATAAAGACTTTGTCATCGCGGAATTTGAGACGCATAGCTTATTGGTTGAGAAGGGTGAACAGCAACAGGTGCGTGAACGCCATAAGTCCTTGCCTACTTCTGAATTGTGGACGCGAGGGAGTAATAAAGATTTAGCAGAAATACAATGGCGGGTATCGGCCGCCATTATGACAGTCGTGTTGTGCTTTTTTGCCATGCGTTTTGCCAATACTGGACCGAGGCAAGGTCGTTACGCAGGACTGTTTCCAGCAATCTTGCTTTATATCGTCTATAGCAACTTATTGGGTGTAACACGGGCGTGGGTCGCGAAGGGAACATTATCACCTTGGTTAGGTGGCGTCTGGGTACATGTCTTGATGGTTGCGGTTTTAATCGCTTTACTCAATCAGCAGAGACTGCGTCAGCGTTGGGTGCAATATCGGCAAAATAAAGGCTTGGTATCATGACAATTTTGCAACGCTATATTGCAAAGACAATTCTAACAAGTACGGGGTTGGTATTACTGGTCTTACTCGGTCTCTACACTTTTATGGATTTTATTGGTGAGCTAGAAGACGTGGGTAAAGGTCAATATCATTTGACTGAGGTGCTTTCCTATTTGGCTTTGTCGATGCCAAAACGCTTTTATGAATTATTACCAGTGGCCGCGTTATTGGGCAGCGTCTTAGGCTTGGGCAGCCTAGCGAGTCAAAGTGAATTAGTCGTGATGCGGGCTGCAGGCATTTCTATCCAGAAAATCAATCAAGCCGTGATGATAGTGGCATTAGCATTGATGTTGATCGCGTTGTTCGTTGGAGAGGTGATTCGGCCGCCGGCAGAGCAAAAAGCACGTGAAATGCAATCAATGGCACAGACTGGGACGGTGGGGTCGCGCTCAGAAAATGGTTTCTGGACGCGAGATGGTTATCATTTTAATCATATTCAACGGATTTTACCGGATGGCCGTTTTGCTGGGATTTCGATTTATGAATTCGATGAGAAAAACCGCTTACGTAATATTACCAAAGCGGAAGAAGCACGTTATGACGGGGAGAAGTGGACATTATCCGATGTCGTGCAAAGTACGATTGACAGCCGCGGCGTGGAAGTGCGAGCAATCGAATATGCTGAGTGGCAATCAACCTTAAACCCTGGGATGGTGAATATTGTTATTGTGCCACCAGAATTTTTACCAGTTTGGTCATTGATTGAATATATTGATTATTTACAGATGAACCGGCAATCAGTGGGGCAATATCAAATGGCTTTTTGGATGAAAGTCATGATGCCTTTAAGTTCAGCTGTGATGGTATTTTTGGCTGTGCCGTTTGTATTTGGCCCATTGCGGTCAGCACCGATTGGCGGCCGTATATTGGCAGGTGCTTTAGTCGGTATTGGCTTTTATTTATTTAACCAAAGCTTTCAACATATTGGCTTGGTGTTCGGCATTTTACCTTGGTTAACAGCGGCATTACCGACAGTGTTATTTGCTGGCTTTGGCTATTATGGGATGAAACGGATTAATTGATTATGGTGGTGGTAATAAACCAGACATGATGTGGAGAGTAGAAATAGAAAAGGGCTAGTGTATTAACACTAGCCCTTTTTTATATGGCGTCCCCAGGGGGGTTCGAACCCCCGTTACCGCCGTGAAAGGGCGGTGTCCTAGGCCTCTAGACGATGGGGACCTAAAACGGTACTTTGTTACTGGTGGAGCTAGGCGGGATCGAACCGCCGACCTCTTGCATGCCATGCAAGCGCTCTCCCAGCTGAGCTATAGCCCC
>JAIBDY010000048.1 GCA_024685995.1 Piscirickettsiaceae bacterium
ATCCAATTGATGTCTTGGATGAGATAGAGGACATACTGAATATCCAATGCGCACCTATTACATGGCCAATTGGTATGGGTAAAAACTTTAAGGGTATTTTTCATCTTCTGAAAGACAGTGTGCATATTTTCGAACCACACAGCAGTAAAATGGGTGAGGTGATTGAAGGATTAGATAATCCTAGATTGGATGAGTTGTTTGGTGATTTAGCACAAGATTTACGCGAAGAAATTGAGTTAGTACGTGGGGCTAGCCATGCGTTTGATTTAGAGAAGTTTTTGGCGGGTGAATTATCACCAACCTTTTTTGTCTCAGCGATGAATAACTTCGGCATTACGGAGTTAATGGATTCCTTTGTCGAGTATGCGCCGATGCCGCAATCACGTGAGACGAAAACACGCGTGGTTGAGGCAAACGAAGCACCTTTTACGGGCTTTGTCTTTAAGATCCAAGCCAATATGGATCCTAAACACCGTGATAGGGTGGCCTTTTTACGCGTGTGTTCGGGGCAATATAAAAAAGGCATGAAGCTGCGTCAAACACGGACTGGTAAAGATGTCACGATTGCCAATGCGGTGACCTTTATGGCGGCAGAGCGTGAACAAGCTCAAGATGCGTGGCCGGGCGATATTTTGGGTTTACATAACCATGGTACTATTCAGATAGGGGATACCTTCACCGAGGGTGAAAGCATTCAATTTACCGGTATTCCTTATTTCGCGCCGGAATTGTTTAGACGGGTGCGTTTGAAGGACCCGCTTAAAATGAAAGCCTTATTAAAAGGCTTACAGCAATTGAGCGAGGAGGGCGCGACCCAATTATTTCGGCCTTTAGACAACAATGATTTGATTTTGGGGGCGGTTGGTGTTTTGCAGTTCGACGTTGTCGTGCACAGGCTTAAGGGGGAGTACAATGTCGATTGTGCTTACGAACCAGTCCAAGTGCACACTGCGCGTTGGGTGTATTGTGATGATGATAAAAAATTAGAAGAGTTTAAAAGAAAGGCGTCACATAACTTAGCGTTAGATGGTGCTGGCGGCTTGACCTATATTGCGACTACGCGAGTCAACTTGGATTTAACCATAGAACGTTGGCCCGGAATTGAGTTTAAATCCACCCGTGAACATAGCTAAGTCGTGAATTTGCTTTTCTAAGGTCATCTCAAGCAGAATGTCGATTGAGTAAGTTAAAATAAAAGGTACTTCCATGAAAGTAAGATCGGTCACGAAGAATAAAGGTAAGCCAGTCATCACATTGACACCCAATGATTCGCTCGATCAGGCGGTAGCATTAATGATGGCGCATCGTATCGGTTCGATACTGATTGTGGAGTCCGGCGATTTGGTGGGTATCTTATCGGAACGAGACTTATTAACGGTATTACACGATAAGCGTGCTATGTGGGCGCCGATTAAGGTCAGCGATGCGATGACACCAAATCCGTTTACTTGTGATCCTGATAATTCATTAGAAGAAGCGATGAATTTGATGGTGGATCATAATATCCGTCATTTACCCGTGGTTTATCAGGGCCAATTAAAAGGCATGCTGTCGATTACGGATATTGTTGAAGAGTTACTGAAAAAAGCGAAGTTTGAGAATCGCTTACTTAAAAACTATATTCAGAATTGGCCCGATGAGGAACAGGCTGATAAAACGGAATAACGTCACCTTAAATGGACTTTAAGCCTTTGTCTTGTATGATCTGAATAACGCGGGTCGACAGGCTGTCAGGATGGTTAATTCTAAGCATCGTCAGGGTCTTCGGTTGGGAAATATTCAGCCCGAATAACATTTAACGAATTTTCCGCTGCAAAATCGATAAGAAAGTTATATAACATCTCATCTTCTTGTTCTAATTCGGCGTTGATCACAACACATTTTACATTTTCATAGGTGGCCAGTGATACCGAGGGGTGAAATGTAATACGTCGGTTTTTATCGTAACTGGCGACGGCACCGCACAGGCGTTCAGCCCAATCACTCGGGCGAAATTTTTTACCGCTTTGAGTAAGGCCTTGGATAATGACCTTTGTCATTGTTGACATCTTGCTTGCTCTGAAAATATGTGGCGAAAAAAGGTAGGTATAGTCTACTGCATTTCCTGTCAATACGTAGATTAAATGATCGTAATCGCGTATTAATTAAGATGAAAAGTGCGTTAAGTCACACTATCCTGTTTTACTTAAGCAAGTTTGGAGGATATCGCCCGATGTTGTTGATCATGAATAAGCTGTTTTTGGGCTTGCTGACGGTATCACTTCTGATGTTAGCTGGTCGTGTAGTCTTATTTCAAGGCCCAGTTGAGACTCCCGAAGCTTTACCCTTGACGCCTATTATTGATATGCATGTACATGTTGGGGGTTTAGGTTATGGCGGTAGTGGTTGTTTTATTTCGAAACGAATGCAAGAAAGTTATAAGTTCGATTATTACCTCACCGCTTTTGGTGTCAGTCCTGCACAACTGCAACAAGATGGTGACCAAGTATTGATACAGCGTTTGGCGACAACTATTGATGCAGCACCACATATTCAGGGCGCGGTGATTTTGGCAATAGATGGTGTGGTCGACGATACCGGCGAATTAGACCATGATAAAACACAAGTTTATATTCCCAATGATTATATTGCGGCACAGGCTCACCAATATCCGTCATTGTATTTTGGCGCCAGTATCAACCCATATCGTCACGATGCGTTGACTAGACTAGAGAGAGTCAAGCAGCAAGGGGCCAAACTGATTAAGTGGATACCAAATATTCAACATATTGATCCCAGTGATCCACAGTTAACGGCCTTTTATCTTAAGATGAAGGCGCTGAACTTGCCTTTATTGAGTCATGCTGGGCGAGAGTGGTCTTTTATTGATGCGCTGGATGAATATGGTGATCCGGAGCGTTTAATCTTACCTTTATCTTTAGGGGTCACCGTGATTGCGGGTCATATTGCGACCACGGGTGAGAGTCATGGTGAAGCCAATTATCAACGTATTTTGGCTTTATTTGAACAATACCCCAATCTTTATAGTGATATTTCTAGTCTGACTCAGCTCAACAAGCTCGGCTATCTTAATCAGGCAATCGTAGAACCACGCTTAGCAGGACGGTTGCTTTATGGTAGTGACTTCCCCTTAACTAATATGGCATTAGTATCACCGTATTATTTTCCATTTAACTTAAGCTTCCAGCAAATGTTCGCGCTGTCAGCGATTGAGAACCCTTTTGAGCGTGATCTAGCCTTAAAACAAGCGCTGGGCATCCCCAGTGATATTTTTGCTAGAAGTGCACAATTACTGAATATTGAGTCAAAAAAATAATTTCAGTGTTAAACAGTGCACGACCATCCGAAAAAGATCTTATAAATCCCATTACAAGGATTTAGGTCGACCATAAAAACCCGTATAATAAAATGTTTTGTTAACCGATGAGTAATGGGTAAATTTGTGGCCGACTATAAACACACCTTAAACCTGCCTGCAACAAAGTTCCCAATGAAGGCTGGGCTGCCTAACCGCGAGCCGTTAATGTTAAAGCGCTGGCAAGCATTAGACCTTTACCAAAAGATGCGTGATAACGCCAAAGGTAAGCCGGTCTTTATCCTCCATGATGGGCCTCCCTATGCCAATGGTGATATTCATATCGGTCATGCGGTCAATAAAATTCTCAAAGATATTATTTTAAAATCTAAAACCCTGTCCGGTTTCGATACGCCTTATGTGCCTGGCTGGGATTGCCATGGCCTGCCGATCGAACTTAATGTTGAAAAGAAAGTGGGTAAACCGGGCGTGAAAGTCACTGCCACTGAGTTTAGAAAAGCTTGCCGTGACTATGCTCAGAAGCAAGTTAATGGTCAGCGTGAAGATTTTAAACGTCTGGGTATCCAAGCGGAGTGGGATAATCCATACCTCACGATGGATTTCAGTTTTGAGGCCGATATTATTCGCACCTTAGCTGAGATCATTAAACAGGGCCATCTACATAAAGGGGTCAAACCAGTACATTGGTGTGTTGATTGTGGCTCGGCATTGGCCGAAGCTGAAGTGGAGTATGAAGACAAAACTTCACCAGCGATCGACGTCCGATTCTCTGTTATTGATCCGACGGCATTTGAACACGCTTGCGACGGAACAGGGCATGGTGCAATCAGTGTCCCGATTTGGACCACAACACCTTGGACCTTGCCTGCTAACCAAGCGGTGTCATTAAACCCTGACTATGATTATGTGTTGCTGCAATGTGGTGGTGAAAGGTTATTACTCGCAGAAGATCTCCACCAAAATGCATTAGCACGTTACGGTATGACGGGAGACGTCCTGAGCCGCTGTAAAGGCGCGGCTTTAGAAGGCTTGTTATTGCAACACCCTTTCTATGATCGTCAAGTGCCGATTATTTTAGGGGACCATGTGACAGCTGAAGCGGGTACTGGTGCCGTACATACAGCGCCGGGACATGGTCAAGATGATTTCACCGTAGGGTTGAAGTATCACTTAGAAGTCTACAATCCTGTCGCTGGCAATGGGACATTTTTACCCGATACGGAATTGTTTGCTGGTCAATCGGTATTTAATGCCAATCCGAATGTTATCGCACTGCTTAAAGAGAAAGGGGCGTTATTAAATCATGTGGATATTCAACACAGTTACCCACATTGCTGGCGCCATAAAACCCCGATTATTTTCCGTGCGACACCACAATGGTTTATTAGCATGGATCAGAATGGTCTACGTCAAGCAGCACACCAAGCGATCAATGACACAACTTGGATGCCTGATTGGGGGCAAAAGCGTATCGAAGGTATGGTCGATGGTCGCCCAGATTGGTGTATCTCGCGTCAACGTACATGGGGTGTACCAATTCCTTTATTTGTCCATCAACAAACAGGTGAGTTACATCCCAATACGCAAGGTTTAATGGAGCAAGTTGCCACCCAAGTGGAGCAACAAGGTATCGATGCTTGGTTTGAGTTGGAGGCATCGAGTTTACTCGGTGAGGAAACAGCGGACTATGACAAAGTCTCCGATACCTTGGATGTTTGGTTTGATTCTGGGGTATCACACGCTTGTGTGTTAGCGCGACGTGCTTATCTAGACCGACCCGCAGACCTATATTTAGAGGGCAGTGATCAGCATCGCGGTTGGTTCCAATCCTCATTATTAACATCGGTAGCATCGACGGGTAAAGCACCTTATAAAGCGGTATTGACCCATGGTTTTACTGTGGATGCGAATGGCATGAAAATGTCGAAATCGAAAGGCAACGTTATTGCACCGCAAAAAGTGGTGAATAATTTGGGGGCTGATATTATTCGTCTTTGGGTCGCGTCTACAGATTACACCGCTGAAATGAATGTCTCGGATGCGATTTTGAAACAAACGGCCGATTCGTATCGTCGTATTCGTAATACTGCCCGTTATCTATTATCAAATTTGTCAGACTTCAATCCAGCAACTGATTGTGTTGCCGTTGAAGATATGTTGGCGCTAGACCAATGGGCGATGGCCAAAGCACATGATAGCCAACAAGCGATTGTGGCGGCTTATGACAGTTATCAATTCCATACTATCTATCAGCGAGTACACAACTTTTGCTCCAATGAGATGGGCAGTTTGTATTTGGATATCACTAAAGATCGTCAGTACACGATGCAAAAAGATAGCCTGGGTCGTAGGTCAGCACAAACCGCGATGTATCATATTCTTGAAGCGTTAACCCGTTGGATAGCACCGATCTTGAGCTTCACCGCCGATGAGTTATGGGAATACTTACCTGGTGAGCGAAATGAATCTGTGGTACTCAATACGTGGTATGACAAACTGGAAATGCCTGTCAATACTCGTTTCGACATCAAAGCTTGGCAACCTATTTTTGACGTGCGTGATGCGGTAGCGAAAGAACTCGAAGTGTTACGAAATGACGGTAAAATTAAGGGTGGCCTAACGGCTGAAGTTAATCTATATGCGACGCCTGAGCTCTTTAATGCACTTTCTCAACTTGGCGATGAGCTTAAATTTGTATTGATTACTTCTAAGGCGTCTTTATTTGAAGAGTCGGATAAACCGGCTGACGCAAAGGTAACATCAGTCAACGGATTGCATATTGTGGTGACGGCATCACAACAAGCACGTTGTGATCGCTGCTGGCACCAGACACCCGAAGTAGGACAAAATGAAACCCACCCAGAGCTATGTGGTCGATGTATTGATAATGTCGATGGCGATGGAGAACAACGCCAGTATGCATAAGGGTGCAACACAATGTTGAAGTATTTATCGGTCACTGGATTGGTGATTGCTATTGACCAAATCAGTAAATGGTTGATGGTGTCTTGGTTGTCGTTGTACGAAACCGTCGCCGTCATGCCGTATTTTAATTTCACTATGGCTCACAACCATGGCGCAGCCTTCAGCTTTTTGGCCCAAGCTGGCGGCTGGCAACGATGGTTTTTTATTGGGCTTGCACTGATCATCAGCATTGCATTGATTATTTGGTTAGCGAAATTAAAATCAACGGCAAAATGTGAGGCATTATCATTGAGTTTGATTTTAGGCGGAGCAATTGGCAACGTCATCGACCGTATTCTGCATGGTTATGTCATTGATTTTCTCGATGTTTATATTGGTCATAGTCATTGGCCGGCATTTAATATTGCAGATTCAGCGATTTGTATTGGTGCTATCTTATTGATTATAGACAGCTTTAAGTCTGAAGGTAAGTCGCAAACCCTATGAATGCTTGTGATTTAGCCTTACCGAATATTACCGCCTTGAAGCCCTATCAACCGGGCAAACCGATTGCGGAGTTAGAGCGCGAATTAGGCATCAAAAACATTATTAAATTGGCTTCAAATGAAAACCCGTTGGGGCCATCCGAGGCTGTGCTCGCTGCGATTGCCACAGCGACTAAAGACGTCACACGGTACCCCGATGGCAATGGGTTTAGCTTAAAAGCGGCGATAGCTGATAAATACCAATTGGATCATCATCAAATTACCTTGGGAAATGGTTCCAATGATGTGCTTGAACTGCTGGCACGTACTTTTGTATCAGCGCAAGACGAAGTGATCTTTTCGCAATATGCTTTTGCGGTATATCCACTAGTAACTCAAGCTATCGGAGCCAAATCGGTGATTGCTGGGGCCAAAGACTATGGTCATGATCTTGATGCAATGCAGCGTTTAGTGACTGGCAAGACAAAACTCATTTTCATTGCCAATCCTAATAACCCGACTGGGACGCATCTGAGTTCTGAAGCATTGTTAACGTTTTTGGATCAGACACCAGAGAATATTATTGTGGTACTGGATGAAGCGTATGTCGAATACACAACACAAACCAGCAATACGGTCGATTGGCTTCGGCGTTATCCCAATCTCGTCATCACGCGTACTTTTTCAAAAGCGTATGGATTAGCCGCGCTGAGAGTCGGCTATAGCTTATCGTCACCGGCGGTGGCGGATGTAGTCAACCGGATTCGACAACCGTTTAATGTCAACAGCATTGCCTTGGCAGCGGCGACGGCAGCGCTTGGCGATCACGATTATATTGCACAAACGAAACAGGCTAATGAACTCGGCATGCAACAATTTGAATTGGGATTTCAAGCTTTAGGTTTAGATTTTATCCCATCAAAAGGTAACTTTATCTGTGTGGGTGTGAAGACCAAGGCCGAAACGGTATTTCATTCTTTGTTACAACAGGGTGTGATTACCAGGCCGGTTGGGAACTATGGTTTACCTCAACATCTACGGATCAGTATTGGTCATGAAAGTGAAAACCAGCGCTGCCTTGATGCCTTAACGATGGCCTTGGAGCTTAAACATGATTAATCGTTTACTGTTGATTGGCATAGGATTGATTGGTGGTTCACTCTCACTGGCACTCAAACAAGCTGGTAAGGTCAATGAAGTGGTTGGGTTTTCTAGACAAGCCGAAACACGCCAACAAGCCTTAGCATTGGGCATTATTGATAAGGCTGTAGATAATATAGCCGAGGCAATGCAAGATGTGGATATGGTCGTGCTGGCAGTGCCCATGGGCGCGATGGCTGACACCTTAATGGCCATTGGACCGTATGTCACGGCTGATATGGTTATCACCGATGCGGGGAGTGCAAAAGGCCAAGTGGTCGCTGCAGCGAAATTGGCATTGGGCGAGCATTTTAAACACTTTGTGCCGGGCCATCCTATTGCAGGCACCGAAAAAAGTGGGCCGAGAGCCGCTTTTGCTTCACTATACCAAGATCATCGGGTGGTATTGACGCCCACCGAGCAAACAGATCGAAAGGCGTTGGAGCAAGTGCATAATATGTGGACAGCGGCGGGCGCTATAGTGTCAACGATGGATGTGATGCATCATGACCGGCTCCTCGCTGCGACTAGTCATTTGCCGCATATTCTTGCTTTTAATTTAGTGGCGATGTTGGCGCAGGATGATGATGTCGATGAAGTGCTACGCTACGCAGCGGGTGGTTTTAAAGATTTCTCCAGGATAGCGTCAAGTAATCCCGTAATGTGGCGAGATATTTGTTTAAGTAATCGCGATGCAATTTTAGATTTATTGACCCAATATCAACAGCAAATGAATTTATTACAACAAGCAATACAGCAACAAGATGGTGACCATTTAATGGCTGTGTTTGAGCGTGCGAAACAAGCACGTGATTCTCGATTCAATGACCCAAGTTTAATCGATAATAGTGAAGTATGATCAAAGGGCATCGATAAAAATGGAGTTAAAAAAAGCGTGAGTGCAGAGCAAGAAAAACAATATATCGTCCAACCTGGCGGCAAGCTGAATGGCGACATACGTGTGCCTGGTGATAAATCAATTTCGCATCGTTCTATTATGCTGGGCGCGGTCGCAGAAGGCATTACAGAAGTCAGCGGTTTTTTAGAAGGCGAGGATGCACTAGCGACAGTATCGGCGTTTAGAGAAATGGGGGTCAAAATCGAAGGCCCAACAGAGGGGCGTGTCACGGTTCATGGCGTAGGATTAGGTGGATTAACGTTACCGGAAAATGCATTAGATCTAGGCAATTCGGGCACCTCGATTAGATTACTTTGTGGCCTATTAGCGGGTCAAAATTTTAATACTGTCTTAAAGGGTGATAGCTCGTTGGCTAAGCGACCCATGGGCAGGGTGATTGATCCCTTAGCGAAAATGGGTGCGGTCATTGGCAGTAATGAAGGTAAGTTACCGCTTCATGTACAAGGTGGAAACACTTTATATGCTATTGCTTATGAGTTGCCGATGGCGAGTGCACAAGTTAAATCCTGCTTATTGCTTGCGGGTATGTACGCCAAAGGTAAAACGACGATTGTCGAACCAGCACCAACACGTGATCATACCGAACGAATGTTAGCTGGTATGGGATACCCGATTACGGTCAATGGTCCGACAGTGACTATTGAAGGCGGCGGAACGTTAACTGGCACACAGATTGATGTGCCAGCCGACATCTCATCTGCGACTTTCTTTATGGTCGGGGCGAGCATTGCAAAAGGATCAGATATTACCTTAAAGCATGTCGGTATTAACCCAACCCGGACTGGCGTGATTAATATTCTCACCCTAATGGGTGCGGATATTACGATCAGTAATGAGGCGGAAACTGGTGGTGAAGCCGTTGCCGATATTCGCGTCCGCTATGCGCCCTTAAAAGGGATTAATATTCCTGTTGAACAAGTGCCATTAGCGATCGATGAATTCCCCGCTATTTTTATTGCGGCAGCCTGTGCCGAAGGTCGAACAGTGCTGACAGGTGCAGAAGAATTACGGGTGAAAGAAAGTGACCGCATTCAAGCCATGGCAGATGGCCTCACTATACTAGGTATTGATGCTAAGGCGACAGATGACGGGATTATTATTGAGGGCGGTACAATAGGGTCGGGTGAAATAGAGAGTCATGACGACCATCGTATTGCGATGGCATTCGCGATGGCGGGCCTGCAAGCGGGCGGTACGATCGTGATTAAAGATTGTGCCAACGTTGCAACTTCATTCCCTAATTTCGTTGCTTTGGCATCAAAAGCCGGATTAACCATAGATGAATTAGATGACTGATATTCCAGTATTAACGATTGACGGACCAAGCGGCTCGGGTAAGGGAACGGTTGCACAACGGGTAGCCAAGAACCTAGGGTGGCATTATTTGGATAGTGGTGCACTCTACCGCGTACTCGCTCAGGCGGCGATTAAGCATGATATTGCATTGACTGATGAGTCCGCATTAACAGCGCTAGCACATCAACTCGATGTCACTTTTTTAGTCAAAGCAGATGCCTTAGATGTGTTCTTAGAGGGTGAAGATGTCAGCACCTTAATACGCTCCGAAAAAGCGGGAAATGCTGCCTCTAAAGTCGCAGCGCTTCCTTTAGTACGACGCGCCTTGCTTGAACGACAGCGTGCATTTAGACAAGCTCCAGGTTTAGTCACCGATGGCCGTGATATGGGGACGGTGGTTTTTCCCGATGCACCATACAAAGTGTATCTAAATGCGAGTGCCGAGGTTCGGGCACAAAGAAGGCATAAGCAGTTGAAAGAAAAAGGAATTGAGAGTAATATTTCGGATCTTGTTACAGAAATAACCGAACGAGACGAACGAGATAGTCAGCGTACAGTAGCGCCGTTAAAGCCAGCTGATGACGCTATACAACTAGATTCGACGAGTTTGGGAATCGATGCTGTATATAATCATGTTAGTGCAATTTTGCGCTAGTTGATAATGGGTGCTTACCTTTTCATCATTAAAGGTAGGCTTTTTTACTTCCTGCAATAATGCAGGTATTTTAGGGCGATTCTACTACTTGAGTAGAATCAAGGGTATAAATAATGAGCGAAAGCTTTGCTGATCTCTTTGAAGAGAGTCTAAATTCAACACCAATGCAAACAGGTAAGATCGTATCTGGCATGGTCGTAAGTGTTAGTTCCGATGTGGTTATGGTCAATGCTGGTTTAAAATCAGAAGGTGCCATTCCTGTTGAAGAATTCCAAAATGAAAAAGGCGAAATCACCGTTGAAGTGGGTGATATTGTCGATGTTGCATTAGAAACATTAGAAGATGGTTTCGGTGCGACACAAT
>JAIBDY010000036.1 GCA_024685995.1 Piscirickettsiaceae bacterium
AAACGCGTAACCGCTTCCATCGTATATTGTGAGCAAGTTGGGTGAAAACGACAGTTTGAGCCCAGTATAGGGCTGATAAGAAATTGATACGCTCGAATGAGCTTGATTAGGATTTTTGCCATTGTGCTTCCACCGTTTGCCAATGTCGCTCTAATGCCGCCCAAATCTGTGCTATCTCACGCTGACCCACATCAGTCCGAGACAATACAACAATATCGATATTGGCCAACACCGACTGATGCTGCCGAAATGATGTTCTGATAACACGTTTTAATTTATTACGTTGTGATGCCAGTTTAAGGTGTTTCTTAGCGATCGCCAGCCCCAAGCGAGGATGCCCGACCATATTTTCAACTGTCAACACTGTCAATCCACCCGTACTAGAACGTTTAGCTTGACGAAAGACCCGAGCGTAATCCCTCGGGTTATTCATTCTCATGGCCCGGCTAAATTTTGCCAAGTCATGTCTCCCTATAATATATTGAGAGAAATCAGACTGTTAGGCTTGCACGACCCTTAGCACGACGAGCATTAATCACACGACGTCCACCAACAGTTTTCATACGTGCACGAAAGCCATGCGTACGTTTACGCTTTAAATTACTAGGTTGAAAAGTTCTTTTCATTTCACCAACTCCACTATATTATCTGTTTTATTACCGAACCAACGTAATGCAGTTGGGCAAAAGGGGTGAAATTATAGTGCTTTATAGGGCACGAAGTCAATCACTGTCAGCAACAAAATATCAGAAGTTTTACTTGCTAAAAAACCCCATTGGCGATAACTTTGTCGGCTCGACTGTGGCATTATACTATAATCAAAAACCTGAACATTTTATAATCCGCAAGCACCCTCATTAACTACGCAATTACGCACAAAGGAGTCTCTGTGTCTTCATCCTTATGGGAAAAATGTCTGTCCCATCTTGAAGGTGAACTGTCAGTACAACAGCTGAATACTTGGCTACGCCCATTACAAGCCATTGAAACAGAAGACTCACTTCGCTTGCTGGCTCCCAACGCCTATGTCCAAGCTTGGGTGCAAGAACAACTAGAACATAGTATTAATGACCTAGTAGCCCAACTTAGCCACGATAAAATCAGCGCTGTCCAGATCGAAGTTGGCACCAATGTCGCTGAAAAAACGGTTCAAAAAAGTACCGTCAATACGCATAATCGTAATACAACCAACACTGGCTCGGGCCCCGCCCTAGGTAGCCCAATTAACCCTTTATTTACCTTTGACACTTTTGTCGAGGGCAAGTCCAATCAAATTGCACGCGCAGGCTCATTGCATGTTGCTGAAGCCCCTGGCACCTCTGGCTATAATCCCCTCTTCTTATATGGCGGTACCGGCTTAGGGAAAACACATTTAATGCTGGCTGTCGGTAACCAGATCAAAAAAGATAATCCAAAAGCTCGTGTGATGTATCTGTCTTCAGAACGCTTTGTACAAGACATGATCACCTCACTGCGTAATAATGTCATCGATCAATTCAAAGCCCATTATCGTAATGTTGATGCATTGCTGATTGATGATATTCAATTTTTTGCAAAAAAAGAACGTTCTCAAGAAGAGTTCTTTTATACCTTCAACAATTTACTCGAAGGCCAACGTCAAATCATCTTGACCTGTGATCGCTTCCCTAAAGAAGTCGAAAATTTAGACGAACGTTTACAATCTCGACTTGGCTGGGGGCTTACCGTGGCCATCGAGCCCCCCGAACTCGAAACACGTGTCGCGATCCTCATCAAAAAAGCCCAACAAAATTTGGTTGTACTACCTGAAGACGTCGCTTTCTTTATTGCCCAGCGCATTCGTTCCAACGTTCGTGACTTAGAAGGTGCATTACAACGTGTGCTGGCCTACTCACGGTTCACAAAACAACCATTATCGATCGATATGGCGCAAGAAGCACTGAAAGACTTACTCGCATTGCACCAAAAACTCGTCACATTAGAAAGTATTCAAAAAACCGTCGCAGAATATTTCAAAATGCGGGTGTCAGATCTCCTGTCCAAGAAACGAACCCGATCTATCGCGAGACCAAGACAATTGGCCATGGCACTCGCTAAAGAACTGACAAACCACAGTTTGCCAGAAATAGGCGAAGCCTTTGGCGGCCGAGATCACACCACGGTCTTACATGCTTGTCGAAAAGTCGCCGAACTACTTGAAACTGACAGCCGAATCGCCGAAGATCACCGTAATTTATTCAGAACTTTATCCAGTTAAGCGAGAGAATGAGTATGCAATTTACTGTCAGCCAAGAAACGATTGTCAGACCCTTGCAATTGGTATGTAGCATCGTTGAACGTCGAGCAACACTACCTATTTTATCGACAATTCTACTGAGAACGCATGGCAAACAATTAACGATGACCAGCACGGACATGGAATTAGAAATGATTGCAACTTTGCCCGTTGCCGTTGAACAAGAAGGTCAAACCACAGTTTCTGCCCGTAAATTTCTCGATATTTGTCGCGCCTTACCTGCTAACGCCACAATCAGTTTCCAAGCGCAAGATAGCAAAGCCCTTGTTAAGGCCGGCAAAAGTCGGTTTTCGCTATCCACGCTACCTAGCGAAGACTTTCCTGACAGTGAAGGTGCCAATTACATAGATGAAATCAGTCTGCCACAATCAGCCCTCAAATCACTGCTAGATGAAACCAGCTTTGCCATGGCAAGCCAAGATGTACGTTATTACCTCAATGGTTTATTACTTGAACGTGAAGAAGCGACTTTACGTGCCGTTGCTACAGACGGTCATCGCCTAGCGCTAGGTAGTCTGACGACGGCCAACACAGTCGCAGAAAAAAATAGCATTATCGTACCGCGTAAAGCCATTTTAGAATTGGGTCGCTTATTAAGTGATAGTGATGACAATGTCACCATCGCCTTTAGTAACCAACAAATCAAAGTCGAATTACCCGACTTACACTTCACATCAAAACTCATTGATGGTCAATTCCCAAACTATCAACGTGTTTTACCATTGGGAGGCGATAAAGAGGTCATTGCCGAACGCGATCAATTAAAACAAGCCTTATCACGTGCCGCTATCTTATCCAGTGACAAACACCGCAGTGTTCGTATCAATTTAGAAACAGACTTGTTTAAAGCTACCGTCGTCAATCAAGAACAAGAATCTGCCGAAGAAGAAATTAGCGTTGACTATAAAGGCAGTCCGCTTGAAATCGCCTTCAATAATGCCTACCTCTTAGACCTGCTCATTGCTATGCCTGATGAAAAAGTCAAAATGATGTTCAGTGATGATAACAGTAGTGTGCTAATTACACCCTTCGATGAGAAGTTAGACCGACAATACGTTGTCATGCCAATGCGTTTGTAAGCGAATTAAAACGACTTAGTGTTTTAGTTCGCCCATCACCACGCGGTGATCGGACACCTTTTGCACGACATCCGAATAATAATCGTTCCTAAACGCATCTATAACACGGTCAATATCAGCCTGATCAACATCACTGCCCTTCAATACTTGCTCAGATAACCTTAAGCTTGTCTCCAGCGTTTCTGATATCGCCGTACTGGCGCCTTCCGTGATCAATTTCGCACAGTGTCGTCTATCTTTAGCTCGCGCATGAATGGGTAAGTCAGGATAGTATTGCCTAATCAATGGGACTAAACGATCAAAATGCTGTGGCTTATCCATGGCAATCACGATCATTTTGGCCTTGGCCGCCCCTGCCGCTTGCAACACTTTGACATTACTTGCATCACCATAAAATACTGAGAAACCTTGCGCCCTTGCCGCCTTAACCCGGTTCTGGTTCATATCGATGCCAACATAGTGTACATTTGCCGCATTCAATATTGCGCCGATCCGCGCACCTACTCGGCCAAAACCCGCTAAGATAATGTGTCCTTCATTCGTTTCTTCAAACAAAGGACAAAACTCACCGTCCTCTTCTGGATCGGGGACATAAAAGTGGTTTAACAACAAATTAACGCCCTTGACGGCAAAGGGTGTTGATACCATCGTCAACGCGATTACCAGCGTCATCATATTGCCCAGTTCTGCCTCTAAAACACCCGATGCGGTTGCAAAACCAAACATCACAAACCCAAACTCGCCACTTTGTGAAAGCAACACCGCCGTTTGAGCAGAGATATTATGCCGCGCACCGGATAATCGGGCCAAGCTATAGACAACAAGTCCTTTGACGAGCATTAACCCTACCGTCAAGCAGAGAATAATACCCAGTTGATTCCACAATAAGCCAAAATCGATGCCCATACCGATCGTCATAAAGAACAAGCCAAGGAGAATACCCCTAAACGGCAAAATATCGGCTTCGATCTGATGTCGGTAATGTGACTCCGCTAGCATTGTCCCTGCTAAGAAAGCGCCAAGCGCCATTGAGAAGCCAATGGTCTCCATGATCCAAGCCATACCCAGCACCAGTAACACCGCTAAGGCGACAAACACATCAGGATCTTGACTGGCAACAATCTTGCCTAATATCGGGTTCAATAAATAGTGACCGGCAACCAACAAGGCGATAATGGTTAATATCGCATAAGGAAAGCTGAATGTTGAGCCAACAGTGCCCGTATCACCACCAGCAAGCATCGACACCAATGCCAGTAGTGGCACTACCGCCAAATCTTGCAGTAATAGAATAGAAAAAGACATTTGTCCCATTAAGGTCGAAATGCCGCCACGCTCAGCAAGTAACTTCAAACAGAAGGCAGTCGAGGACAATGCGAGACCAAAACCAATAATGATCGCCGTATAGTGCGACACACCAAAGGCAAGGGCAATACCGTAAATCACCCCAGCGGTAATTAATAATTGTCCGAGCCCGAGCCCAACAACCATTTTGCGCATTTGCCATAATTTATCCGGCTTGAGCTCTATACCCAGAATAAATAGTAGGAAAATAACGCCAAACTCACCTAAATGACGAACTTCTTCGACTTCGCCGATCAGTTCAAGTCCCCAAGGCCCTAACACAACTCCAGCAGCTAAATACCCTAGAATAGCCCCCAAACGGATGGCATGAAAAAATGGTACCACAACGACCGCCGCCAACAACAAGGCTAGAATATCTACTAAATAATGTGATCCCGCTTCACCCATAATCTCATTAACTTACCGTGTGTTAGGTCATCGCACCTTGTTGTGACAACATCAGCGCTAACCCTTTCTTATACGTTTCCGAAACAAGTTGCTCATTGCTGCCTTTCAAGGCCAACACTTCGGCTAATTCTTGATACGTCTCGCCTCGCGGCCCATGCACAATACTCTCACGTAATGCCTCTTCGGCCTTTAGCCAAGCTTGGTTCGCTTTCAATAAACGTCCCACGCTTAACAGCAACCAAGGATTTTCTGGTTGTTGTTCCAGCCACTTCTCCGCCCTCACGAGCTGTGCCGCAACATCGTCCAATCGAATCAAACCATATTGGTATATCAATTGGTCGCTCCAGTCATTATTCATATAAGCTTCGATCAATGGGCCAGCTTCTTTACCTCGGCCTTGCTTATTCAAGCCAATAGCATAGGCATTTAACATCGCTTCAGAGTGACGGATTTTAGTGGGTGCTTCGAGCCAAATATCACTCACCCGAGCCCAGTCTTGTTTGATGATTGCCGCTTCTAGCTGACCGACGGTCGCATCTGTAGATAATGATTTCACATCGGACGACGCTAACACATGGCGCTTTCTCAGGTCAGGCAACATCTCCTGCACACCTTGCCATTGATGCATATCCGAATACAACTTCTGTAAAAGCTGTAATACGTATGGGTGTTTCGGTGACACTTCTCGTAGATGTTGCAATGTCGCTAAAGCTTGTTCTTTTTGATCTGCGGCCAATTGTAACTCTGCTTGCACAACCCCAACGGCTATATCTGCCCCTTCTGTTGTATCATGCGCTAGACGTAAATAATTATCTCGACGTTCTGCTGCATGTTGTTTTTGTGCTGCACGGGCCGCGGCAAGATAATGCAATAACGGCGTTTCACTGTGGCTGGCGTAGCGCATTAGCAAACGTTCTGCCTCAGCCCAACGTCCTTCTTCCAGCATGATTAAACCACGTGTTAAAGTTTGATTCGCACGGCGTAATCGTTTAACGGATTGCCATTCGGATAGCCTACCAGGAGTTTGTTTCAGCAATACCAAGCTTCTCAAACCAATATAGCCAGCAACCACCAGTAAGACAAAGACAACGGCAAACACAATAATCGATGTCTCAAGGCTCCAACCTTGGTATTGGAACAATACGTAACCCGGTTCGAATTCAGCCAGCCATATCAATCCACCACCAATAACTAAAGCGAGTGCAATGATGATCAATAATTTCATCTTTGATTACCTTTTTCTTGTAACCAAGCCAAAGAACCTGAGATATCAGGCATCTTCACCGTAATCTTTTCTGTATTTAATGCCTTCACCTCATCCAATACGGCATCTCGCTCATCACCGATAAAATACTGTTCCAGCCATTTTTCCACCGCCGTTAAACTATCGTGATAAACGGCTTCACGGCCGTCCAATAATGCCATCCTCGCCGTTGCTAACTTCAAATGTAGGTTTTGATAGAGAAAGTAACGCTCTTGCGGCACCAAAACCGCGGCGGCACCATCTTCTTGATGGCGAATTGTCACTAATGAACGCACAGAGTCCCATGCAGACAGCAAAGCTGCTTTCCAATCTGCAGGCGTCCCCTGATCAGCATCAGACGCGGCTGCTGTAGTGGAAACTACCGGGGCCATCAATATTTGTAAATTATCAACTTGATTCATCAGGCTCTGCAAACGAACCGCCATGCCATCAATATCGATTTTAGCAACCGAAGCCAGCGCCAACTGCTCATCAGCAAGCAAAGCTCGCAAACGGTATAAACGTGGGTCTGCTAAGGCTTTCAACTTATCATCGGCCAATGCCAACGCCATTTTAGCCCCTTCACTATCCCCAGCTAATAACACCCGTTGACTCGCGGTCTGTAATAAAAACTCGACCTCGGCCAGCGCCCAAACGCGTTTGACATCTTCATTCGTCATGTCTTGGACTTTAACGACTTCGGCGATCTTCTCTGCCAATCCCACATCGGTCGCATTTAGGTTGTCTAACAACTGCGTTGTGCTCGCTGATGCCGTCGTGACCGTTTGATTGAGTTGAGATAACTGGCCATCAAACTGCTGCTCTGCGGCTTCGACGCGTTCTGCCATTGTCGCTATCGCCAACTTTTGCTGTTCAATAAGCCAATACAGTCCCGCCCCTAAAATCAACAAAATGACTATCGCAATCCATAACAATGTCGGTTGTGAGGGTTTAGCCGCATCCTGCGCTACCGCATTTTCAATCGTGACAGCGGCTTTCTTATCGCTTTCACCTTGCTTATTAGCATTATTCGCCATTATTTTGTCCTATCTCAATCACTTGATGTACAACCGCAGTATCACTCACATCATCCGTAACAGCAATACATTGAAATCCTAAACCCTGTGCAAACTGTCTAATCCGCTCACTGACAACAACCAACCTTTTCTCTTTGATGGTGTCGTTATTAAGGAGCTGACACACGTTCTCAAGTCCCGCCGCACTCATCACAACAATGATATCCGCCGACTGCGCTTGGGCTATTTCCGTTGCACTATACTGCGGTAAGCTTCGTCGATAGACTTCCAGATACTGAATTTTAGCACCTCGCGCACTCAAGGTATCAGCGATTAGTTCTCGCCCAGTTTCGCCGCGAACGATCGTGACTCGTAGTCCCTCAACCGCCTGCATCTCAGCCATGGCCAATAAACTCTCACTACCGGCAGGCGCTGGTGCTTGTATATCGACCCGTAAGCCTTGTTCCACCATACAACGTGCCGTTGCTGCGCCGACAGCGACTAAGCGTGTTGTTGCTGGTAACCTGTCCGAAAAACCAGCAATGAAGCACATCACCGCATTACGGCTCACGAAGACGATCATATCCTGTGATTCCAGCGCAAGTTTGGGCCAGAATGACGCTTCAATCGGCATAATATCAATGACGCCGATTGAAATAACTTTGGCGCCCAACTGCGTCAACTGCTCAGAGATAAACTGGGTTTGTTGCTCTGGTCGTGTGACTAAAACTGTCGACCCAAGCAAAGACGGATTAGTCGCCATAAATCTCGGCCAAGATTTCATCCGCCCCTTGGGACAATAAATTTTCTGCTATCGCTTCGCCTAAAGCTGCCGCATCTTCAACCCTCGCCCGCGCATCAGCATATAACATCCGACTACCATCCGGCCGACCTACTAAGCCACGCAACCAAACTTCATCCTGGTCAATCAAGGCGAAGCCGGCAATAGGCACCTGACAACCGCCCGCCAATCGTTTATTCATCGCACGTTCTGCCGACACCACAATCCATGTGCGTGGGCAACGTAGAGGCGCTAACAAGGCATTCAATTCAGCATCATCAACCCGCGTTTCAATGCCAACGGCGCCCTGACCGACCGCAGGCAAACTTTGTTCAGGCGTTAAGGCCTCACGGATACGATCTTCAAAGCCCAAGCGCTTCAATCCTGCCGAAGCTAAGATAATGGCATCAAACTGACCGTCATCCAATTTAGCCAACCGTGTATTGACATTGCCTCGTAGCGGTAACACTTCAAGGTCAGGCCGATGACCACGCAACTGACATTCGCGTCGAAGACTGGATGTACCGACTCTCGACCCTGCCGGTAAACTATCTAAGCTCGCATACTTGTTCGATACAAAGGCATCGCGTGGATCTTCTCGTTGACAGATCACCGGTAAATGCAGCCCTTCTGGGAAGGCCATCGGAACATCTTTCATGGAGTGAACAGCAATGTCGGCATCGCCAGCCAGCATGCCTTGTTCCAATTCTTTCACGAATAAGCCTTTGCCACCGACTTTCGCCAAGGGGGTGTCGAGGATCTTATCCCCTTGCGTGCTCATGCGGATCAGCTCAATATTCAAATCAGGATGAAGCGCCAGTAAGCGATCTCTAACAAACTCAGCTTGCCACATCGCCAACGGACTCTTTCGGGTGGCAATCTTTATTGTTCTTTTTGTCATGTGTGTTTAATGCCCATTAAATCAAGTTAAGTGCAGTCTAACAGCCATAAAGGCACCATCATAGACCGGAGGGATCTCGCAATGAGGAATTGTCAAACTGTATTACGCGCTATAATACCGGTTTTGTCGTAACGTCTAAAGACTTGAACTATGACCGTACCTAGTAAAAAACTCTCATCTGCACGCCTCACGCAGCCAACCAATGCGTTTGTCGAAGAATTTACCGCATCGGTACAATTTGATCAGCGCTTGTACCAACAAGATATTGCAGGCTCCATCGCTCACGCCACCATGCTTGCCAGTGTCAATATCTTAACCACAACAGAACGCGATCAAATTATCGCTGGCCTCAATACGATTCACGATGAAATCGCTAGTGGTCAATTTGAGTGGTCTATCGCTCAAGAAGATGTCCATATGAACATCGAGGCTAGGCTAATCGCCCTCATCGGTGAAGTCGGGAAAAAGCTCCACACTGGTCGCTCTCGCAACGATCAAGTCGCAACCGATGTGCGATTATACCTACGCGATATGATCACTCCTATCGCCGAACAACTCGATCGCCTGCGCCTCGCGCTACTGGATGTGGCAGAGCGCGAAGCCGAGACCATTCTCCCCGGTTTTACCCATTTGCAAACGGCACAGCCCGTAACTTTTGGTCATCACATGATGGCCTGGTATGAAATGCTATGCCGTGACGCAGAGCGACTGACTGATTGTGCCAAAAGGGTCAATTCATTACCACTGGGTGCTGCAGCATTAGCAGGCACAACGTTTGCAATTGACCGCGAACTCACCGCACAGCTGTTGGGTTTTGAACGGATTTGCCAAAACTCACTCGATGCGGTCAGTGATCGCGATTTTGCCATTGAATTTAATAGCTTTGCATCGCTGCTGATGATGCACTTATCGCGTTTTTCAGAAGAGCTGATTATTTGGTCGTCCGCCCAATTTGATTTTGTCGATCTCGGCGATGCCTTTTGTACAGGCTCGTCCATTATGCCGCAGAAGAAAAACCCCGATGTGCCGGAACTTATTCGCGGTAAAACCAGCCGCGTCTATGGCAATTTATTCAACTTATTAACCTTGATGAAAAACCAGCCCTTGGCCTATAACAAAGATAATCAAGAAGACAAAGAACCGTTGTTCGATACGGTTGATACCTTGTTGGGTTCATTGCGTGTCTACGCCGATATGATGGCGGCGATAACGGTCAAGCCCGATAATATGCGGCAAGCGGCTTTACGTGGATATGCCACCGCGACAGATTTAGCCGATTATTTGGTTCGCAAAGGCGTCGCCTTCCGTGATGCCCATGAAGTCGTTGGCCTCTCGGTCGCCTATGGCATCGAACAACAAAAAGACTTATCCGAGCTCTCATTAACGGAATTACAAAAGTTTTCCGAATACATCAATGAAGACGTGTTCGAGGTCTTAACGCTAGAAGGTTCTGTCGCCGCTCGAGACCATCTCGGCGGGACGGCACCTAAACAAGTACGAGCCGCTATTGCCAAAGCGCGCGGTAATTTAAAAGCATAAGCCTATCGGCCTATACTGGTAATAAACTTGTCTTAACGTTGCTCTTCTACGGGAGCAGTTGTTACCACGTCACCTTTGACGCTTTGATGGTTTCCCTATTGATATAAAAATCAACGGGGAGATCTTCATCGTGCGACTGGTCTCGCCCCACCAACCACCGCACTAGTGTGAAACCCACTTGGCTTTTAATACCCACTCTAAATATAAGTTATTAGGAACAACCTTGGTGTTCTGAGTTGAAAATATATGTCGCCGCCCCCATTTAATATTTACCTATAAATATAAGACAATCAGAATCAATCTATGGAATATAAAGACTATTACAAAGTGCTTGGGGTCCCGCGTGACGTTGCAGCAGACGAGCTCAAAAAAGCGTATCGTAAACTCGCACGCAAATATCACCCCGACGTCAGTAAAGAAGCCAATGCCGAAGCGAGGTTTAAAGAAGTCGGTGAGGCCTATGAAGTCTTAAAAGATCCAGAAAAACGGGCACAATACGATCAATTTGGCAGCAATTATCAGCACGGCCAATCTTTCAACCCACCACCGGGTTGGGAACAAGCAGGGGGCATGGGTCGAGGCGGTCATAGCCAAAATTTCAGTAGCTTTTTTGAAAGCATGTTTAGTAGCGGTGGCATGGGTGGCGGTGACAATTTCTTTGCCCAAGGCGAAGACGTCAATGCCAAAATTACCATCACTTTGGAAGATGCCTACCGCGGCGCTCAAAAGAGTATCCGTCGCCCAGGGGGCGCTGTTGGCACAATTAATGTCAAAATTCCTGCTGGCATAACCAGTGGTAAAAAAATACGGCTAGCCGGTCAAGGTAAGGCGGGGCCAGGGGGGCAAGCTGGCGACTTATTTTTAGAAATTAATATTGCCAAACACCCACACTATCAACTGGATGATAATAACCTCACGCTCAATCTACCGATTGCACAATGGGAAGCCGCGCTTGGCGCCAAAGTCACCGTGCCGACATTAGCAGGTAGAATCAGCTTAACCATTCCTGAAGGCGCAAAAAGTGGTCAAAAAATGCGTTTAAAAGGTCGAGGCCTGCCCACGAAAATCCCAGGTGATCAAATCGTTGTGTTACAAATTATGACGCCGCCAGCGGACAGTGCCAAAGCGCAACAGCTTTACCAACAAATGGCTGAAGAATTAAACTTTAATCCAAGACAAGCGTTGGAATCACTTCTAGATATTTAGCAAATAAAGGTATCGCATGACACAGGTAAAAACAGCATTTATTTGGGCGGCCGTTTTCAGTCTGGCCTTACAAGTTGCCAACGCTGCACTGCCCGCAAGTTGGTTTAGTAATGATGGCGAGCTACCAACGCTGGCTCCGATGCTCGATCAATCTAAACCTGCTGTCGTTAATATTGCCACCCAAAGTCATGTCCGGGTGCAAGATAATCCCTTGCTTAACGATCCGTTCTTTCGCCGTTTTTTTAATATTCCAGAACAGCAACCTCGCCATAGAACCAAGCAGAGTCTTGGTTCGGGTGTGATCTTTGATGCTAAAGAAGGCTTAGTCTTAACCAATAACCATGTTATTCAACGCGCCGATGAAATTACCGTGTCCTTAACCGATGGTCGTAGTTTCCAAGCCGAACTGGTGGGTAGCGATCCCGCCACCGATGTCGCCTTGATTAAAATCCCGGCTGAAAATCTCACCGCTTTGCCGTTAGCGGACTCAGACGATTTACGCGTCGGCGACTTTGTGGTCGCCATCGGTAATCCTTTTGGTCTCGGTCAAACCGTGACCTCCGGCATCGTCAGTGCTTTAGGTAGAAGTGGTTTAGGCATCGAAGGTTATGAAAACTTTATCCAAACCGATGCCTCGATCAATCCTGGTAACTCTGGCGGCGCCTTGGTTAACTTACGCGGCGAATTGGTCGGTATTAATACCGCCATTTTTTCACCCGGCCAACGCGGTGGTAACATCGGCATTGGGTTTGCTATCCCCAGCAATATGGTCAAACAAATCAGCGACCAACTGATTGAATATGGCGAAGTTCGCCGCGCCTATTTGGGCGTGCAAATGCAAGATATCAACGAGCAACTCGCCAGTGCTTTTAACATCCCCGCCGGCCAAGGTGCGGTGGTCACTAAAGTATTAGCAGATTCGGCAGCCGAAGAGGCTGGCGTTCAAGTCGGTGATGTCATCACTGCAATTGATGGTGAAAAGCTGATTAATGCCGACAATTTACGTAACACCATTGGTTTATTAATGGTTGGGCAAACAATTGATCTTGATATCTTGCGTAATGGTCAAAGTAAAACGCTGCGCGCTACTGTTAAAGAAATACAGAAACAGGTTTCACAACACCCTGTTCACCCCAAATTAGCTGGCACCTCTTTCGGTGATATAGAAGAGTCTTCTCCTTACTACGGCAAGATCACGGGGGTGATGGTCTATACCGTCAAACGTAATAGCCCTTCATGGCATGCAGGGCTACGCAGCAACGACATTATTACCTCGGTCAATAAAACACCTGTCAAGAACCTAGAAGAATTTAAGACCTTGGTTCGAAATGACGGCACTTTATTGTTCAATCTCACCCGTAACCAACGCGCGATGTTTTTGATCCTGCGTTAACTCGCTGCTGATGTTCAGATTAGAGAGAAACCTCGGCATGTTCGCGGGTGCATTTCTCTCTAATCTTGTCAGCTCAAAACGAGAAAACTATCTGTTCCTACAGTAGTCTAATGCTTAGATTCTCCATTCACACGATTCAATTAAAGGAGATGAATATGAGTACATTCCATTCCCTCCATCATCTTGAGCCTACGCACTCAACAAATTTTGAAACTCTAGTCCTAAGACCGTTTTATTGGCTAAAATCTGGCTTTCGTGATTTTAACTATCACCCTGCTGCCAGTTTTGCTTATGGTTTTATTGTAACGGCATTGATGTTTGTCACCTTCCTCGTGACCAGTGGTCATATCTACGTGGTTGCTGCGGCCGTATGCGGCTTTATGTTTCTTGGCCCGATACTCGCTGCGGGCCTTTGTGAGCTGTCTTGGCGCCACGAAACCAATGAACCGCTGAGTTTTGATCAATCACTGACCCGTCTACGCCAATGCCAAAACACCTTATATCGTTTTGCCGGTGTCTTAGTCGGCTTCACTATTGTCTGGTTCGCCTTGTCTGCTTTAGTGTTATCGCTGGTACTAGACAGTATTGCCCCGTCGATCGAACTCAGTATCTGGGGAGATTTTCTCGAACTGGTTACGACCCAACAACTCATTCTCTACATGCTCAGTGGCGGCATTTTAGCGGTTGCAGCCTTTAGCGTGTCGGTGGTCTCAATTCCTGCGATTATCGAGATGAATATTACCGTTAAAGAAGCCATGCTGCTTAGCTTCAAAGTCTTTATCAGTAATCTACCCACCATGATCGTTTGGGGTAGCTTATTAGTCTTGCTGTTCATCATCGGCTTATCGACATTTCTCATCGCCATGATCGTGCTGTTTCCATTATTGGGTCATGCCACATGGTATGCGTATCGGGATTTAGTGGTTGATGAAGTAGAGTAAGAAATACGATGGCTTAGAACCGTTCTAAGTTATCATTTCACACTATTTCGACTAAGGTCGAGCTAAGGAAATGCGTAGCTATTTCCCTAGCATCCTAGGAATGAGTCCCCAACCGCCCTGATGCGAAGCCGAGCTTTGAAAAGCTACTTGGGACGAGTACAGCGTGTGCCCGAGTGTCAACGACCAAATTGTCAGGAATAAATTTGGACACCAAAGATGCCCCGAAGGTGAGAGACACGGATGTCTCGAATCAATTTTCGCCCTATCTCAAATAGATAAAACAGCGAGAAAACCCGAAGGGCAAGCATGAGCTATCTTCCTGTTTGGTTCTGTTTCTTTCTTTCCACGCAAAGTAAAGAACTGCTAGCACAAGCAAGTCTAATCTAGATATAGCCTCATTATTTCAACAAGTTCTGATGGCTTAACAATGAAAAGGGTGTATTTAAGAAGAATTTGTTCAGCCTTTTTAATCAACCTTTTGTCAGTTGTAACAAAATACCGACCGTATTTTTGCGCTTCAAAAATATGACGACAATCTGCCGCCATTTTATCAAGGCTTCCGTTACCCACAATAATGTATTCAATATCAGCAAGTTGCTCTTTCTCTAAGTCTGTTAAGTTGACTTCTATCGTCTGAATAAACTCTTGCGCCTTTTCTTTGACCGCTTGTGGAGTTCTCCAGTATTCAACTTCTTTTACGATCGAATGAGTTATCTCTACCTCAAAACCAGTTTCTTTATTGTAGAGATGCTGAACTTCATATGAAGCTCTTTGTTCTTTCTCATCACCACCATCAAAAGCACATGAATCAAAATATATATTTCCAATGAATGGGTTCTAAGCCATGTAACTTGCCTTTAGGAAAAGTGACTTATTATATTTTCTTAACCGGCCTAACCCAGCCCTCAACCGTCTTCTGCTGACTCTTTGTTAACGTCAATTTGCCCTCAGGTGCGTCCTTTCGTAAGGTCGTGCCAGCCCCAATCGTGGCCCCTTCTCCTACCGTCACTGGGGCCACCAACTGACTATCAGAGCCAATAAAAGCATTATCACCAATCACAGTTTTAAATTTATTCGCCCCATCATAGTTACAGGTAATCGTGCCTGCACCGATATTCACGCCAGCACCCATATCGGTATCCCCGATATAACTGAGATGGTTCACTTTAGAGCCTAGCCCAATATTGGCATTTTTGGTCTCAACGAAATTACCGATTTTGGCTTTATCGGCTAACACCGTTCCCGGTCGTAGCCGAGCAAAAGGACCAATATTCGCACCCGCACCAACAACACTAGAATCGATCATACTGTTCGGAAGAATGACACTGCCTTCGCCAATCACCGCATCTTTGATAATGCAATTGGCCCCGATATCAACATTATCCGCAAGCGAGACCTTGCCTTCAAAAATAACATTGGCGTCAATCGAAATATCGCTACCCACTGACAATTCACCACGCACATCAAGCCGTGCGGGATCAACCAATGTGACGCCGGCCATCATTAGGCGCTCGGCTTGCCTTAATTGATAATGGCGTTCTAATTCGGCTAATTGTATGCGGTTATTCACCCCAGCGACTTCGGCATTGTCTTGACAACACACGGTATCAATCACCAACCCATCATCAACAGCCAATGCCACCATATCGGTTAAATAATATTCACCTTGGGCGTTGTGATTACTAAGCTTATCTAAAGATGACAATAACCATTGGCTAGGTAAGAGCATAATACCGCTGTTGACCTCTTTAATCTTCAATGTGTCCGCACCGGCATCTTTTTGCTCTGTAATACAAACCACATCGCCACCATCATTTCTCACAATACGACCATAGCCCGTAGGGTCGGCCAATTCAGTCGTCAAAATACCCAATCCCGTTGGTGTCGTAGCGGCAATCAAAGCTTGTAAGGTGGCGACTTGCGTCAATGGGACATCACCGTATAACACCAGAACTTGATCAGCACTTTCTATCCCCAGCCTCGCCTGCATCACGGCATGCCCTGTGCCGAGTTGTTGCTCCTGCATCACAGTAGCGATATTTTGATTAGCGAGGAAAGGTAATACTTGTGCTGCTCCATTGCCAGCCACCACCGTTAATTGTGCTGGCATGATGGCAGTTGCAGTATCAATCACGTGCTGGAGTAAAGGTCGTCCAGCAAGGTGATGCATCACCTTCGCTTGCGCTGATTTCATCCGTGTCCCTTTGCCCGCAGCAAGGATAACGATACTCAATGACATAGTTGATAGTCCACCGTGTTTAATATTGAAAGTGTTGGCGTCATTCTAACAAATTTAACTTTGATTATTGGACGCTAAGTTTGGCCACCCAGTGTTAGATGACCTTTCTGACAGGCAAAAAAAAGACCGTTATCAGAACGGTCTTTTTTATCACATTAGGCAAAGCTACTGTTTAGTGTTTCTTGCCTTTTTTCATCCGTTGAATACTGCGCAATTGTGCCATCGCTTCTGCAAGTTGTGCTTGTGCTTCAGCATAGTCAATTTTGGTATCTTTCTCTGCAAGTGTCCGTTCTGCTGCGGCTTTGGCTTCCATTGCTGCCGCCTCGTCAACGTCATCAGCACGCATGGCAGTGTCGGCAAGAATGGTCACAATATGCGGTTGCACTTCTAATAAGCCGCCCGACACGTAGAACTGTTCTTCTTTACCTTTGACCAATACCCGAACTTCGCCCGGCTTTAGACTGGTCAACAAAGGCGTATGTCGAGGGTAAATACCAATTTCACCCATTGCCGCAGTTGCAAACACAGCATCAACTAAACCAGAGTAAATCTCTTGCTCAGCACTTACGATGTCAACATGAATAGTCATTGCCATGATTGTCCCCTTAACGCTTACAGCTTAGCCGCTTTCTCAACAGCTTCATCGATGCTACCAACCATATAAAAGGCTTGTTCTGGTAAGGCATCATACTCGCCGTCTAAAATACCTTGGAAGCCGGCAATCGTATCTTTCAATGATACATATTTACCTGGGCTACCAGTGAATACTTCGGCAACGAAGAAAGGTTGTGATAAGAAACGTTGAATCTTACGTGCACGGGTTACCGTCAGTTTATCTTCTTCAGATAATTCGTCCATACCCAAGATCGCGATGATATCTTTCAATTCTTTATAACGCTGCAATGTACCCTGTACACCACGTGCGACATTGTAGTGCTCATTACCAATCACTAAAGGATCTAATTGACGACTCGTAGAATCCAATGGGTCAATCGCTGGGTAGATACCCAATTCCGCAATTGAACGAGACAATACAACGGTAGCGTCTAAGTGAGCAAAGGTCGTGGCAGGTGATGGATCGGTTAAATCATCCGCTGGGACATAGACCGCTTGGATAGACGTGATAGACCCCGTCTTCGTTGAAGTAATACGTTCCTGTAATACACCCATTTCTTCAGCCAATGTCGGCTGATAACCTACCGCTGATGGCATACGACCCAATAACGCTGATACTTCTGTACCGGCCAGGGTATAACGATAAATGTTATCGACGAAGAACAATACGTCACGACCTTCGTCACGGAAGTATTCCGCCATCGTTAACCCGGTCAACGCAACGCGTAAACGGTTACCTGGTGGCTCGTTCATTTGACCGTAAACTAACGATACTTTATCGATAACGTTTGAGTCAGTCATTTCGTGGTAAAAGTCATTACCTTCACGCGTACGCTCACCGACACCAGCAAATACCGAGAAGCCGCTATGTTCGATCGCGATGTTACGGATTAACTCCATCATGTTGACCGTTTTACCTACACCGGCACCGCCGAACAAACCAACTTTACCACCCTTAGCAAACGGGCAAACCAAGTCGATAACTTTGATACCAGTTTCTAATAATTCATTACTGGCAGCAAGCTCATCAAAAGACGGTGCTTTACGGTGAATACCCCATTTCGCTTCTTCACCGATATCGCCTTTCTCATCAATCGGGTTACCGAGAACGTCCATGATGCGACCGAGTGTTTTTTGGCCAACTGGCACTTGAATTGTTTCACCGGTATTCGATACCGCTAAATCACGTTTCAAACCATCGGTCACGCCCATCGCAATCGCACGGACAACTCCGTCACCTAATTGCTGTTGAACTTCAAGCGTTAAGCCTGCTTCTTCAACCATTAAGGCATCATAAACTTTAGGTATGCTGTCACGTGGGAATTCCACGTCAACGACCGCACCGATAATTTGTACAATCTTTCCAGAGCTCATCTTGCTTCCTCTTTCAATACAT
>JAIBDY010000045.1 GCA_024685995.1 Piscirickettsiaceae bacterium
AATATTGGCGCCATCAAGTGTGCCGATGGTGAGTGCGCCGTTCATCATAAACTTCATATTACCTGTGCCGGATGCTTCTTTACCGGCGGTAGAGATTTGTTCTGATAAGTCTGCGGCAGGACAAATAACTTCCATGGCCGAGACTTGGTAGTTAGGCAAAAAGACGACTTTTAACCAATCCCCGACGTCTTCATCATTATTAACTACATCTGCGACGTTATTGATTAATTTGATAATGTCTTTTGCCATGGCGTAGCCTGGCGCTGCTTTGCCGCCAAATAAGACGCAGCGCTTGACCATCCCTTTGGTGTCGTGACGCTTGATTCTGTCGTAGAGATGAATAACGTGCAAGACATTGAGGAGTTGACGTTTATATTCATGGATCCGTTTGACTTGAATATCGAACAAGGCGTCGGGGTTAAACGTGACGCCGCAACTTTGCTCCACCAGCGCCGCGAGTTTTTGCTTGTTGGCTTTTTTGATGTGTTGCCATTTTTGTTGGAACTTGGCGTCGGTCGCATAAGGTTTGAGTTGTTCAAGCTGACTCAGTTCGGTGACCCATTGGTCGCCAATTGTGTTGCTTATGAGTTGACTAAGTTTTGGGTTACACCAAGCTAGCCAACGACGCTGGGTCACACCATTGGTTTTATTGTTAAATTTATGAGGCCAGAGTTGATAAAAATCATTAAAAAGCCCTTTTTGCAGTAGCTCAGAATGTAGTGCTGCCACACCATTGACCGAGAAGCTGCCAACAATAGCAAGGTGTGCCATTCTGACTTGTTGTTGATGGCCTTCTTCAATAATCGATAGACGCGCTTGGCGTTGTTTATCACCAGGCCAATGACGTGAGACTTCTGCCAAGAACCGAGCATTAATTTCGTAGATGATTTCTAATACTCTAGGCAATAATCTGGCAAACATGGTAACTGGCCAGCGTTCTAAGGCTTCTGGTAGCAACGTATGGTTTGTATAGGCCATGGTCTGAGTGGTGATATCCCACGCTTTATCCCAGCTAAGATGATGTTCATCTATTAATAAGCGCATTAACTCAGCCACAGCGACAGTGGGATGGGTATCATTTAATTGGAAACAGTTTTTGTCGGCAAAATTGTCAAAATTTTGGCCATGCGCAGTCACCCAATAATCGAGGATATCTTGTAGGCTGGCGGAGGCGAGGAAGTATTGTTGGCGTAGGCGTAACTCTTTACCATCTTCACTCGTATCATTAGGGTATAACACCATACTGATGTTTTCGGCGGCATTTTTTGATGCGACGGCTTCTGTATAAGAACCGGCATTAAAGTCTTCGAGGCTAAATTCGTCGGTTGCGCTGGCTGCCCACAACCGTAATCTGTTGACGGTCTCGTTTTGATAGCCTGGAACCGGTAAGTCATAAGGGACAGCAAAGACATCATTGGTGTTCATCCAATAGACTTGAGTGATGCCGTCTTCGTTTTTATGAAATTCGGTGTGGCCTCCAAACTTGATGCGTTGGGTGAACTCTGGGCGTTCTAGCTCCCATGGGTTGCCGTCACGTAGCCAGTGGTCGGGCATTTCAACTTGATTGCCATTTTTCAGGCTTTGTTGAAACATGCCATATTCGTAGCGAATACCATAGCCGGTTACAGGGAGTTGCAGTGTGGCACAACTGTCAATAAAGCAAGCCGCCAACCGACCTAAGCCACCATTACCAAGTCCGGCATCATGTTCTAATGTTGTCAGCTCTTCAAAGTCTAGCCCGAGGTCATGCATGGCTTTCTTGGCGACGTCATCAAGCCCAAGGTTCAGGGCTGCATTACCCATTGCTCTTCCCATCAGAAATTCCATGGACAAATAATACGCTTGTTTGCAGTTGGCTTTAGCGTAGGTGTGACGCGTATGTTTCATACGTTCAAACAAGCGATCTCGCAGCGTTAATGCTAAGGATCCGTAGAGGTAATGACCCGAGGCACAGCCTTTATCTTGGGCTAGATGGTTTCCATAATAGTGTTTGAAAGCGCTGGTAAGTGCTTTGACATCCATGCCTAAATCAACGGTGTTATGTATTTCGGGACTGGGCACAACTGTGCAGGCGTAGCGTGGACTCATAATAGCGGACCCTATAAGTTAGTGTATCAGTTTAAGAATAGCATTAAGGCTAGGTAGATAATGTCAAATCACTGATTGAACAGGAAAATTATACCATTTTGAGTCTGTAGGGTGGCGTTGGCTTACATAGCGTCTGG
Source organism: Piscirickettsiaceae bacterium (assembly GCA_024685995.1). Taxonomy (GTDB): domain Bacteria; phylum Pseudomonadota; class Gammaproteobacteria; order Nitrosococcales; family Methylophagaceae. The sequence continues at coordinate 2,226 of JAIBDY010000045.1, forward strand.
CATGGCGTTGTCATTGTCAGTGATGTCAGGGAAAAACCAATGGTTCAATTGCGTAATGGCTTCTTGTTTCCCTTGTTGGGTGTGCGAAGAAAATAATTGTACGCTAGCGGACAGCTGTCGTTTTTGTAGTTCATTGTTGACATGTAATAAGCTTGCGTTTGCCGCGCCGCGTTTTAATTTGTCCGCTTTGGTCAGCAGAATGTGTACCGAGAGCTCGGCATTATTGGCCCATTTTATCATTTGGACATCAAATTCTTTGAGTGGGTGTCGAATATCCATCATTAATACCATGCCACGTAATGCTTGGCGGGTTTCGAGGTATTGCCCTAGCGTCTGTTGCCAACGGATTTTCATTTTTTCGGGGACTTTGGCATAACCGTAACCGGGCAGATCGACCAAGCTACGAAGTTCATCAATACTAAAAAAATTGATCATTTGCGTACGGCCCGGTGTTTTACTGGTGCGAGCCAAGGATTTTTGCTCTGTGATGGTGTTGATAGCGCTTGACTTTCCTGCGTTCGAACGGCCAGCAAAGGCGACTTCAATACCACTATCTTTAGGGAGTTCTGACAATTGCGTTGAACTGATAGTGTAATGTGCTTGTCGGTATGGGTGAGACATGGCTAGCCTTTAGTTTAGTCGGTTTGCGGTATTTTACACTGCAAGGGGCTGAGGGTGATGGCTTTTTAAGTTAGTACGAGATGACAAAAATGTACGAGATACGCTTTGAATGGCTCTTTTTGCAGTACAAACTAGTCAGTTGGTAAGGTGCAAAAAAACCTTAATAAGGGTAGCATATCTCAAGTTTGGTCAATCGTAATCACAATGTGGAAAGCAGAATGAAAAAAGGGTTGTTAACAATAATTGCAATAGGTTTTACCTTCGCCGCAGGGCCCATTATAGCGGCCGGCGATATTGCTGCGGGGAAAGACAAATCTGCTGAGTGTGCGGCATGTCATGGCGTGGATGGTAATAGTACTGAACCTTCTTTCCCAAAACTAGCGGGACAGGCTGAAAGTTACTTGTATAAACAGCTAATGGATTTTACATCAGGCGCTCGGGAAAGCCTGATTATGGCATCGTTGGTTAAAGGTCTAACACCGCAAGATATAGCCGATATTTCGGCTTATTATGCTTCGATGAAAGTCAAGCCAGGCTCGGTATCTAAAACCTTTCTCGCGCAAGGTCAAAAATTATATCGTGGTGGCAATAAAGAAACGGGGGTGCCAGCGTGTATGGCCTGTCATGGCCCGAATGGTGCGGGCATGCCGGCTGCAAAATGGCCCGCGTTGTCCGGACAGCACGCCCAATACACAGAAACACAACTGGAAGCCTTTACGAGTGGCGATCGTAGTAATGACCCTAATAAGATGATGCGTGATATCGCAGCAAGACTATCCGCCGATGAACGCCAAGCGGTGAGCGCCTATATTTCGGGACTGCATTAAAACAACAGGGACAATTCCCACAGCCGAGCAATGCTAATGATTGTTTGGACTCATTCTCTATTTACGATAGAAACTATCGATACTCAAACGGTTCTCCAATTTTATGTCTGACGCTAAAACTTCATCATCACCACGTCAATCGTTTAGTCGACGTTTATTTTTGTTACTCGGCTCAATGGATTTAGCCATTACCTTGTTATTGGCTTTAGCGATTGCTTCGATTATTGGGACCTTGTTGCAGCAAAACCAACCTTATGCAGATTATGTGATTAAGTTTGGGCCTTTTTGGTTTGATGTGTTTGAAACCGCAGGATTGTACGATGTCTATAGTGCATTGTGGTTTTTAGTGATTTTGACGTTGTTGGTTATTTCGACCTCAGTTTGTGTGGTTCGAAATGGACCGAGCATGATCAAAGATATGTGGAATTTACGTACACATGTGCGGGAAAAATCGTTACGCGTCATGCATCACAATGATCAATGGTCGGTGGCTGGGACAAGCGATGCGACAGTGACCGCCTTAGAGTCTGAGCTGACTCAGGAAGGGTTTCGGGTTCGACAAACGGTGAAAGAAGAAGGCATTTTGCTGTCAGCGATGCGAGGTGGGCTAAACCGTTTGGGGTATATCTTTACCCACGTAGCGATTATCGTGATTTGTGTGGGCGGCTTATTAGATAGTAATTTACGCATTAAATTTGCTGAGTGGCAAGGTGATCTAAAGGTCGAAACGCGTAACCTAGCTTCGAGTGACGTACCTCAAGAAAGTCGTTTGCCCGTGGGCAATCAAGCTTTTCGAGGCAGTGTCCAAATTCCGGAAGGCCGAACCGCCAATGTGGTTTTTTTACCGCTGCGTGATGGTTATTTAGTACAGGAATTACCGTTTAGGTTAAAAGTCGATGATTTCCGAATTACACATTATGCTACTGGCCAACCTAAGTCATTTGAAACCGATCTCGTGGTGTATGACGATGAGTTACCCGAGCCGTTTGAAACGACGATCTCGGTAAATCATCCTTTGATCCACAAAGGGCATGCCATTTATCAATCAAGTTTTGCTGATGGTGGTTCTCGACTCAAAATAGCAGCATGGCCTTTAGACGAGAATGCGGGTAAAGCCGCGGTAGACTTTGATGTTGAAGTATTTGAGAGCCGCCAAATGAGCTGGGGGGATCAAGGTCTTCGCTTAGAAGTGAGTTCATTCAGACCATTTAATATCAATCCTGACCCGACAGAAGAGGATCCCGATAATTTACGTGACTTTGGTCCGAGTATTGGCTTCAAATTACGAACAGTCACGGGTGAAGCGAGAGAATATGTTAATTATATGGCGCCAGTGATGCGTGAAGGCCGCGCCTTTTATTTAAGTGGCATGCGCTCGAGTCCAGCTGAGGAGTTTGGCTATTTGTATATTCCGATGGATCGTCAAGGCGGCTTGAAAGCATTTAGTCAATTTTTACAGCGTTTACATGATACGACTTCGGTAGAAACCGTATCCAAGCAGATGATGCAAGAAACACTGGCTCAGATGTCTGAGGCTACAAACCCACAATTGCAAGCGAGCTTACAAAGCACCTTAACGACCTTGGTCACGCTGTATTTGCAAGGTGGGTTTACCGAGGTCAGTAATTTCATTGAAACCACATTACCCGAAAGCCAACGTGAAAAATTGGGTCCAGCCTATTTAGGCATGTTACGCGAGATGTTGGCTCGGTTGTACTTTATGGATGCCGATCAGACAAAGCCAGTAACAGAAGCTGAACTGTTGTTTTTACAAGATGCCGCCGATGCGATTGGCAGCCTAACGCGTTATGGCTCGCCGGTGTATTTAGCATTGAAGGATTTTGAGCACGTGCAAGCGAGTGGTTTACAAATAGCGCGTGCCCCAGGGAAGCTGACGGTCTACGTCGGTTGTGCTTTATTGATTGTGGGCGTATTTATCTTATTTTATTTACCGCAAAGACGTTTTTGGGCATTGGTCAAACAAAATAATGGTGAAAGTGAGATAATTTTAGCGGGTATGAGCAATCGTAACCCACGTGATTTTGATATGTTATTTGACCAAGTGAGTGATAAGTTAAGGCGAGCGAGTGGGAACTCTGATTCGCACTAATGTTCAGATGATGTGAATGTTAAAACAGAATGAAGAGTAGATAATGACAAATTATGTAACAACAATGAATAAAGATAGTAGCCCGGTGGCGATTCAATGGACGTGGTGGTTGTTGATGACATTGGCTGCCGGCCTCTTATTCTCAATGTATGGTTCGGTGTTGGATGGCTATGAGATAGGCATTGTGGTGTTCACGGCCGTGTCGATGGCGCTATTGGGCCAAAATTGGCCTGGATTTCGTATTCATATCGCTGCTGTGACGGGCTTAAGCCTAGTTGCGATAAAGCTTTATGGTGTCGAATTGGCGGCGGCAGACGCCAACTTCTTTTTGAATTACATCTTAGCCAGTCAATCTGCGATTATGTGGATGAGTGCGCTGTTCGTGATGGCAACGCTTGCTTATTTCATTGGTCTATTCTCTCGTTCTGACTTTACTATGAAAGTGGGCTCAGCAATGACATGGTCGGCAGCGACGATGGGTATGGTTGGACTAATGGTACGTTGGAGAGAGTCGTATTTGATTAGCCATGATGTTGGCCATATTCCGGTCAGTAACCTCTATGAAGTCTTTATTCTGTTTGCGGTAATTACGGCATTACTCTATTTATTTTATGAGCGTCGTTATCGTACCCGAACTCTGGGTGGTTTCGTACTCCTTGTCATCAGTGCGGCGGTTGCGTTTCAGCTTTGGTATACCTTCGGACGTAATGCTGCCGAAATTCAACCACTGGTGCCTGCTTTGCAGAGTTATTGGATGAAGATCCATGTCCCCGCTAATTTTGTCGGATATGGTGCATTTGCGATGGCAGCGATGATTGGGACGGCTTACTTACTAACGGCATGGGCTCGCAATGCGAAACCAACGGGGCTAATGGCGACGGTGATGCCGGATTTAATCGTCATGGAAGATCTGATGTATAAGTCAATCGCTTTAGGTTTTGCCTTTTTTACCGTCGCGACAGTGTTGGGCGCGTTATGGGCTGCGGAAGCATGGGGTGGTTATTGGTCTTGGGATCCTAAAGAAACGTGGGCGCTGATTGTTTGGTTAAATTATGCTGCTTGGTTACATATGCGGATGATAAAAGGCTGGCATGGCCGTCCAATGGCATGGTGGGCTGTGATAGGATTATTTGTCACCTTATTCGCCTTTTTGGGGGTGAATATGTTTTTAGGTGGCTTACATTCATATGGCGAACTCTAAGATTTTAAAAAGGAAATATCTAAGATGAAAAACATGATGAAAATAGGATTGGCAGTAGCTATCTCGTTGACCTCAATGCTTGTAATGGCATTACCGAGTGCTTATGTTGAGGGCGAACACTATAAGGCTAACCTACAGCGCATCGCAGTCAGTAATGAGCAAGTTGAGGTCGTTGAGTTGTTTATGTACACCTGTCCGCATTGTTATCACTTAGAGCCCGAGGTAGAAGATTGGCAAGCCAGCGTGAGTGATAAAGTGCGCTTTGTGCAAGTTCCCGCCGTCTTTAGTCCTAAACAAGTACCTTTAGCATCGGCCTTTTATGCGGCAGAAGCATTGGGTCATTTAGAAAAACTGCATCCTCTATTTTTCGAAGCCATTCACGAAGAGGGCATGAAATTAGAACGCAAGGAGCAGATACTAGACTATGTTGCTCGTCAGGGAGTTGACCGGGCGAGCTTTGAGCAAATGATGAAATCCTTTGCGGTAAAAACGAAGGTGAAGAAAGCAACGGCGATTACCAAAATGTCAGGGATCTCCGGTGTGCCGGCTTTTGTTGTTAATGGTCAATATAATACCAGTGGCCCGATGGCCGGTAGTATTGAAGCACTTTTTGACGTGGTTGATTTTCTGGTCAACCAATCATCACATTAAGTGTTAGTCTCGCCCGTACTTGCAAGCGCGGGCGAGACTGGAATCACTCCTCAATTAGGCAGCGGTTTCTCCCACTTTCTTTCGCTTTATAGAGGGCTTTATCGGCGCGTTTAAAGACGTCATTGATATCATCCCCTTCTGTGAAGCAGGCTAAGCCTGCTGAAGCTGTGATGTTGACAGCGCTATCGTCATAATGAAACTTCGATTGAGCGATTTTCTCGCGAATTTTATCGGCCAGTCCTTGTGCGTCGATCAGTTCAGTTTCAGGAAAAATCCCCATAAACTCTTCTCCACCATAGCGTGAAACAAAGTCAGCTTCTCGGGTTTGTGCCATGAATAATTGTGCGATAGTCATTAATACTTTGTCGCCTGCAGCATGACCGTAACGATCGTTGATGTTTTTAAACAAGTCAATGTCCCATAGAATGATACTAAGGGGTTTTTTATATCGTTGCCAACGAGCGAATTCTTTCTCCAAGGTTTCGTTTAAAGCTTGACGATTCCACATCTCTGTTAATGGATCTTTCAGCGCTAAATCACGTGATTTCATCGCTGTTTGACGCAATTCGATACTTTCTTGTTCCATAAGACGGATACGCTGCTTGAGGGTTTGGATCTGTTTTTGTGATTGGGCAAATTGCGCCTTATCCGATTCCCGATAGGATTCAAAATGCTGATTGAGGAAATCAAGGCGCTTATTAACAACCGCCTTTAAGTGTTGCAAGTCATCAGCAACGGCAATGTGAGAAGCAATACCTTTAAACTCTTTATCGACGGCTAGGCCGAGCTTATGTCGATCTTGAAATGCCTTGGTATCTTCATTATTTCCGAGGTGAATTTGTTCATCCAGCTTACTGAGACGTTTCGTTAACGATTTTAAGAAGCGTTCATACTCTTTTTTTTCTGCAATGGCTTGTGAACCAAGTGCACTGATAATGTCTGCAATTTCATCGATGACATCGGGTAAAGCTTGCGCTTCAATACCGGTTTGTATTTGATAGCGAATCTGGGTAGTGCGTTTTGTTAAATTGGCTGGTAAAGCTAAACGTTCTAATAGTTGCATCAACAGTTTGTGAATGGGAGGGAGATGTTGTTCCTTAGACTCTGGCGCTTGGATCTCGTCAACAGTCCCGGTTGGGTTGATGTCATCATCTATCGTCGTATCGCTGAGCTCAATCCTTATTTTATCTTCTTTACTCGGACCAAAAAGCTTGAAACCAAAGCGGTCGCCGAAGCTGGTTTTATTGTTCGTGCTTAGACTTTTATCCAATAAGAGGTGGAGGCGCGGCAATAATGTAGCTAATTCAGAGCTTGTACAGTGTTGAAACTCTTGGCTCAGTTGCTTTGCCTCGGCTTTGACTGACTTGGGTAATGTTAACGATCTGACTAGGTCGGCTAGCGTTGCTCCTGTGCTGTACTGTGTGGCTTTATCTTGCTCCATTTGAATAATGGTTTTTTCCATTTTTTCAAGGATAGATGCGATTTCTTTTTGCTCGTGGTTGGTCTTACGCAGATTAGCTCTGAGTCTATCAAGTTGCTTATCGAGAGCAGGATCTAGGCCTTGTGCGGCTAACGCAAGTCGACTTAAGCTACGGCGCAATAATGCATCGAAGTCTTTTTGCTGTTCTATATCTGACAGCGCTTGATAATACTTTTGTTTCCATTGAGCCAGTTGTTGCTGAATTGTATTTTTGTCCATAAAAAAACCTAGATATATTTTGCTTACAAAGCAGCGGGCGGATGATTTTGTTGTAAAGAGTCTAATTCATTTTGATTGGGTGCGGGGTCAACAGTATTATTTTGCTTATCGTACAATAAAATATCATAGTACCGACGAATATTTTCAATATAGCGAACGGGCTCACGGCCACGGGCGTAACCATGCCGAGTTTGACGATACCATTTCTTTTTGCTGAGCAAAGGCAAGTGATTTTTGACATCGGGCCAACGATCTGGGTTTTGGCCATTATTTTCTGTCAGTATGCGCGCATCTTCTAAATGCCCTAGACCAATATTATAAGCGGCTAAGGCCAACCAAGTTTTGTCGGGTTCGCGGATACGTTCTGGAAGGCGATGCCGTAACATGTCTAAATAGGCAGCACCTGCTTCAATACTTTGTTCGGGATCTTCCCGATCGTCAATATTCATTTCTTTGGCTGTAGCGCTGGTGATCATCATCAGTCCCTTCACACCGGTATTCGATACCGCTTCTGGGTTCCAATGAGATTCTTGGTAGGCGATCGCAGCCAACAAGCGCCAATCATGGCCATACCTATCTGCGGCCTGTTCGAAAAGCGATTGGTATTTTGGCAACTCAGTGAGTAATTTCCGATAAATAGCGCGGGTATCGACATAATCAAAGCGCCGGACATGGCCGTAATATTTTTCGATAAGTCTGTCCAAGCTGCCTGAAGCTGTTATATCTTCAAAAAAACGGGTTACTTCGTCATACAGTGAATTATCTTCTGATAATGGCATTGCCCAAGCTAATGATTGGGGCTCAGAGATATCAAAAGCGACACGTAATTCTGGGAGATGGTTTTGGAGGGCGGTCACCTCATTGGAATCGGCGATAGTATAGTCAATCATCTCGAGTTGTAGTAACTCAAGCAAATGACTACTGTCGAGCAGTTTGTTGGTCGTCCACCGTAATTTTGGAATTTCCTGACGATGTTGTTGTAGTTGCTCAATATGGCTGCTATCGGCGACGACTTCTAAGAGACCATTATGAAGCGCAGTGAGGTTTTTGGGACGTTTATTTCCTTGGCGATATACCAGTTGTTGTGTGACTTCTTGATAGACGGGCCCAAAACGAATATGTTTTTCGCGGTTTGGAGTGATGGTTAAACCTGCTGCTGCAAGATCGGCTCGATTTAATTCGAGTAAATGGATCATTTCTCTTAAGTTATCGGGAATAACGATTTTTAATTTAACGCCTAAGCGTTTTGCAAATTGTCGGGCTAGATCATATTCTAAGCCCGAAAAATGCTCACCTTTTGTATGATAAGTCGTGGGGCTGTAGCGACTTAAGACAATCAGTTCACCGCGCTGTTTGATTTGTTCTAGCTGCGATAAGGGTTGGCTACAAGAAGTAAGCGTTGTGAAAAAAACAATGAGCAAGCTAAGTGTGCGTTTCAAACAGAATTCCTGGTAGCAATTATGGCCTGATTATCGCACTTTGATCCCGAGAAGCAAAACTTAGGTATGTTTGGTTTGTATTAGCGACGCGCTTTGAAAAACTGTTTAAGCAACTGACTACTTTGTTGGGCTAAGATACCGTGATCGCATTGGACGCGATGATTGAGTTTATTCTCATTGAAGATATTAAAACAACTTCCTGCGGCGCCAGTCTTAGGTTCTGGGGTGGCGAAGACGACACGAGCAATTCTGCTATGTATGATAGCGCCAGCACACATTAAGCAGGGCTCTAAAGTAATATAGAGTGTTGTGTCGGGCAGTCGGTAGTTTTGCTGATGTTGGCAAGCCATGCGAATCGCTTGTATTTCAGCATGCGCTGTTGGATCGCTACTTGATATGGGTTGATTCCAACCTTCACCAATGATGTTGTTATTGTTGATGATGACCGCCCCAACGGGAACCTCTCCTTGCTGTTGGGCTTGTTCGGCAAGACTGATGGCATAAGCCATCCAGTGTTCGTCGCTTTGTGGCGCTTGTTGAGTTTTATGGTTCATGAATGACGATATGGCGTTTTATCAAGTTCGCCAGTCTGCTACTAGCACCTTGGCTGGCGGCAATCAGTTTTAATCCCGCTTCACCCATATGCGCACGTTGCTCAGGATTAGCTAATAAATCGGTAACGGTCTTCGCTAATTCTTCAGTGGTGGTGACTTCAATGGCGGCATTGGCTTGAAGAAAACGTTTGGTGATGTCATTAAAGTTAAAAAAGTGGGGGCCGGTAACGACGGCTCGGCCGAGTGCCGCTGGCTCAAGTAAATTATGACCGCCGTGCGGAACTAGGCTGCCGCCCACAAATGCAACGTCACAAGCAGCATAAAATAACGGCAGTTCGCCCATGGTATCAACAACTAACACTTCTATTTCAGAAGAACAAGGCAATTGCTCGCTACGCCTCAAAGTTTTAAAACCATTGCGATGGGTTAAAGCGGTGACCCGATCAAAACGTTCTGGATGACGCGGCACAAGAATTAATAATAAATTAGGGAATTTGGCGCGCACTTGGCGAGCGGCGTGGAGAATGATTTCTTCTTCGCCTTCATGGGTGCTGGCTGCAACCCAGACAGGACGGCTATTATCCCACATCATACGCATTGCCGTGGCTTGTTCGACTAAGCTCGCCGGTAAGCTAATTTCATATTTGAGGTTACCGATAGCATGGACATCGGTGATATCGGTGCCTAGTTTATGAAAATTATCACGATCTTGTTGGCCTTGTGCAGCAATAAAGCGCAAGCTGTTTAAGACCATCTTGATGAACTTTGGAAAACGGGCATAGCCTTTTGCAGAGCGATCTGACATACGGGCATTAGCCAAGACGAGTGGTATACCTTGCTGCTTACAGGTTAGGAGTAAATTAGGCCATATTTCCGTTTCCATAATGACGCCAAATACTGGTCGATTACGCTTTAAAAAGCGATGAATGGCAAAAGGTAGGTCATAGGGTAGGTAACAGTGAAACACACTGTCGGCAAAAAGTAGCTTAACGCGTTGACTACCGGTAGGCGTCATTGTAGTAATTAATAAGCGATGTTTCGGGTAGGTTGCTTGGAGCGCTTTGACTAAAGGGCGACACGCTTCGACTTCGCCAACAGAGACAGCATGTATCCATATAATAGGCGCGTTATGGGGGATGTCAGGGCTGTTGCCAAAACGCTCTGTCCAGCGTTGCCAATAGGCCGGTGCACGAAGGCCTCGCCATATTAAACGTATGATGATTAATGGCAGGGAGACAAAAAATAGACTGGTATATAGTAATTTCAAGAGCGTTTCTTTTTTCTAGGTTGTTTCTTAAGCGGTAAAGCAGTGAGAATGATAGCATAGGCGCTGAATTTCATAATTATTTGGTTAATATGTCAGTTTTTCAAAAGCAATTTTTACACCCGCGTTATTGGCCAAGCTGGATAGGACTCGGCTTAATGCGGTTATCTATTTATTTACCGGTTCATTTGCAAATGTTTTTTGGACGGGTCATTGCTGGGGCTATTGCTCCACTCACGGCATCTAGACGACAAATTGCGCGTCGTAATTTAGAGTTATGTTTCCCAGAGCTAAGCGAGGCGCAACGGGATGACCTGCTTAAAGCCAATATGCGCACGATGGGCATGTTGCTAATCGAAACAGCGTTAAGCTGGTGGGCCAGTGATCGTCAATTGGAAAAACGCGTACGTTATGAAGGCTTGGAGCACCTTGATGCGGGGCTTGCAGCTGGTAAAGGGGTGATTTTGCTGACCGGACACTTTACCAGTATGGAGCTGGGTGGTCGTTTGATCATGTTGAAACAGCCTTGTTATGTCATGTTTAGACCGTTAAAAAACCCTTTATTTAATGCTGTGATGGTCAAGGCACGTACGTATCATAGTGAAGGCATTGTGTTACAAGACGATCCGCGGGCGATGATTCGCGCCTTGAGAAAGAATAAGGTCGTTTGGTATGCCCCCGATCAAGACTACGGTCGAAAGCTCAGTATTTTTGCCAATTTCTTTGGTAATACGGCTGCGACCGTGCCTGCGACTGCACGGATGGTGAAGATGAGTGGTGCTAAGGTTGTGCCCTTTATACCTCGGCGTGAGGCGGATGGCAGTTATACCTTAACCTTAAGTCCTGCCTTGGATAACTTTCCAACTGGTGATGATGTGGTTGATGCGCAAAGAATCAATGATTTGATCGAGAAAGAAGTCCGACGCTCTCCGGAGCAGTATTACTGGGTACACCGCCGGTTCAAAACACAACCAGAAGGGAAAAAAGGCACATTATATAAGTAAGCGACCTAAATGAGGGTGCTGTACTGGCGGGTATTGAAAATAATCAGGCAAAAAAAAGGCTATCCGAAGATAGCCTTTTTTATCAGTAATACGAAGATTAACGTTTTGAGAATTGAGGACGCTTACGCGCTTTATGTAAACCAATTTTCTTACGTTCTACAGCACGGGCAT